>JBBSWI010000017.1:0-17940 GCA_038046405.1 Nanobdellota archaeon
AAATTCTTTAGGAGCGTTGGGAATGTAACTACTGAAACCATTCAACATTACATTTCTTGTTCCCAAGGTTTTTGGCATACTTAACATTTTTTCCTCGATACCCCGGCCCTTTAGGGCGGGGTCATTCATTTTAAATCATTTTATATTATTACCCTAGATTTCTTTACCTCGATGCCATTCCTATTTATTTCAAATGAATAGACGTCTTCAGCATGTTTGGTTCCTCTCATCTTTAAAATCTCGACGCCTCTTACCCTTTTCCCTTTTTTGTTTTTTAAATGGTACAGCATTATTATAGAGTCAGTTTCAAATCCTACTGCTGAAGTGATATAGTCTTCGTTGGTGTTGCCAAATTCCTGCGAAGTCAATAAGGCGGTGCAATTCCATTTCTCTATGAGCTCAAATAATGCCAATGCAGATTCCTTCTTGGACAACTCATCCTGGTATAGCAAGCTGAATGAAGTGATAGAGTCTATCACTAGCCTTTTTATATTAGATTTTTCAACAATGCTTTCTATGCTGCCGCCACCCTCCACAAGAAGTTTTTTGACTTGTTCAGGCGTGTATTCAAGGAATATGAACTTTTTCTCTTTCTCTAGCTTCTCTAAATCCCAGCCAAAGGTCTTCACATCATCATACAGCTTTTCTTTTTTTTCCTCGAATGTGATATAAATCCCATTTTCATTGTATTTAGTAATGCCATCATACAAAAATGCTATGGTAAACAAAGTTTTCCCGCTTCCCGGGCCGCCAGTAAGCAAATTCACGCTTCTTCTCTTAAAGCCGCCCTCAATCAAGCTATCAAAACCTTTGATGCCTGACGGTATCCTTTCAGTTACATTGCTTTTTGACTCTGCTTTAGTACTTTGTTTCTTTTTCATTTGACATCAATGAGAATGGCAATTGCTTGGTGAATACTGTTATTCCGCCTTCTTTTATTGTGAAAGGAAATGCCTCCAGCAAGTGATCTTGGCCGCGCATCTTTGAAACAAAAATTACTCTTTCAAATGAATTTCCCCTTCGTATTTTAGTCAAGAAAATCAATCCCTCAAACAAGAAGTCCTGTGTATCATAAGGAATTCTGTCGAGGTCATTCAATGATTTCTCAGAAGTCGCCATCAATGTAACGCCCAGTTTTTTCATATTAATCAAGAAATCTCTTACTCCACTCCTAAATTCCAGCTCGCTCCTTCCATAAACAAACTTAAACAGCGTCAATGAATCAAGAACAACTCGTTTTATCTTTTTCTTCTTTATTAGGTTTATCGGCTCGTTCAGCGAGAATAATTCTGATTTTGTCAGATTAGGTACAAACATGAAGAACTGTTCCTTGTATATGTCAAGATTAATTCCTAAGCTTTCTGCACTCATTCTTATTGCTTCTTCAGACTCCTCGCTTGAAATAAACAATCCCGGCTCTTTATTATTGATGCCCCCTAAAGCGAACTGCAGTGCAAAAATGCTCTTTCCTGTCCCTGGAGGTCCAGTCACTAAAACAGAAGAATTCTCAAGTACGCCTCCTTTTAAAATTTCATCCAGGCCTGGAATGCCTGTATTTACAAGTCTCATTGTCTAATAAAATCTATTTACTTGTATATAAAACTTATCCTGCCGTTTTTAATAAATTAATGAAAGTTAATAGAAAACTTTAAATAGAAACTTTCCTAAAAATTTATTGTGATAAAAAAGGCGTACAGGGAGCAGATGAATAGTCTGAACGAATATGTAGCTCTGGCACTAGTTTCTTCAAAAAACTACCAAGAAACAAATCTGGAGCTTATTAAAATTTTGGTCAATGAGCAAAAAACGCCAGGAGTCTATATCACATTAAACAAGCCATATAAGACATTAAAGAAAATTTTCGAGCAGAAAGCAATTAATAACTCTTTGATAATTTTCATAGATGCCATAACCCAGGAAGAAAATCTGAAGAAAACAAAAGAGTGCTTGTTTATAGGCAGCCCAGAGAAGCTGAGCGACATTTCGATAGCAATGGACCAGGCTGTAAGAGCTATACCTTCAGAGCAGAAGTTTGTGTTCTTTGACAGCCTAAGCACACTTCTTATATACCATCAGCCAGGCACCATAGCGAAATTCATTCATTTCCTTTCGACAAAAATGCGTGAATGGAGTGTCAAGGGCATAATAATCAGCCTAGAATCAGATGCAAACAAAGAATTAATAAACCAGTTAACACAATTTTGTGACCTAACTCTAGAATTGAAATGAACAAGGCAATATTCATGATAATAGAATTAATTGCGATAGTTCTCGGTATATTGGCAATTATAAAGTTTGTTTCGGACAAGGAAATATTAGTAGGGTTTATTTCACTGTCTTTTGGAGTACTGGCCATAATATGGTCTTTCATAGCTTTAAACAGCCTTTCAAAAGGGACCTCTTCAAGAGACTATGTTATGTTTTTCTTAATCGGCATGGTATTCTTGTTTTTGTTTTCATTATGGCATGTTTTAGTCAGAATAAACAAGTGGGAATCCCGCCTGATATACCCGGAATACATATTCATATCAATAGCATATCTGATATTCGTGATGGCCTCTTTCAGAGTATACAAATTCAGCAAGGAATTCGGATTCAAGGAGAAAACCAAAGAAATCAGGAAGCAATTAAAGAAATAGGAAACAGCATTACGAGTGTTTTTTCCTGAATTTTTCAGCGCACCTTTCAGAGCAGAATTTGTATGTTTTCTTCCCTTGTTCTATTTCAACAGTGTCATAGCCAGTAAGGACTTTCCCGCAGTTAGAGCAAATCTCTTCATTGTCTTCATCGTAGCCTTTCATGAAGCCCTCTTCCAGTTCATCAATCTCGTCGTCTTCAGTGGCTTCCTCTAGATAATTGTCGCTATAAATGCTGTCCTCTTCTTCATAAGCCATAATCCGCATTAAAAATAGGCCCTATTTAAAGTTTTTCCTTTTGTTGGCTTTTGTGTTATCCCAAAATTCTGCATTTAAAAAAATTTATATATACAGCAGTAAATAAAAATAAAAAAGAGGTAACTATGTCAGAGCTAAGGAAAGACTATTTTCTAGACAGATGGGTTATTATCTCTGAAAAAAGGGGTAAAAGGCCAAATCTTAACGAAACAAAAGAAAAAAAACCAATAAAAAAAATAGACAAGAAGTGTTTTTTCTGTCCAGGCAATGAAAGTTTAACGCCAAAAGAAGTGTATGTTGTCAAAAAAAACAATAGATGGCTGATTAGGGTAGTAAACAATCCCTTCCCTGCAGTTGACACAAAAAAAACCATTGCAAAGAGATTGCATAACCCTCTATTGATAAAAGACAAAGCATATGGCTACCATGAGGTGATTATAGACTCGAACATTCATAATAAGAACCTGGAGGATTTTCCAAAAGAGCACATAAAACTCTTGTTTGAAACATTCATCAACAGGATTAAAGAAATAAGCAAGGACAAGAAAATCAAATATGTTGGAATTTTCAAAAATCATAAAAAGGAAGCTGGCGCTTCAATTCCGCATTCACATTGCCAGTTAATTTCCTATAACCATTTTCCAGAAGAAATAAAAGAAGAGATTAACATCTCAAAAAAGCACAAGTCATGCACATTCTGCAAGCTCACAAGGCTAGAATCAAAGAGTTCTAGACTATGCTACAAAAATAACTCATTTATAGCAATATCCCCTTTTGCTTCGCAGTATGCCTATGAAATATTATTTATTCCAAGAAGGCATGCAAGTTCAATAATGGAACTAAATCAAAAAGAGCTAATAGATCTAGCTGCAATTTTGAAAAAAGCCTTGCTAAAGTTAAAAAAATTAAATGCCCCATACAATCTTTATTTCCACAATTTCAGGAAAAATAAAAAGCACCATTTCCACTTGAAAATAACTCCCAGAATTAACACTTTTGGCGGTTTCGAGCTTGAAACCGGCACTGTAATCAATACTATATTTCCGGAAAAGGCCGCAAAGTTTTACAAAAAATGACTGGCATTTTTAAAGCAGATGACATAAGGGGAAAATTCGGCACTGAATTGACTATTGAGGATGCTAAAAAGATAGGATACGCGATAAACAAATATGTAAAGGATAAAGTAATTATAGTGGCATATGACAATAGGATTTCTAGCCCGAAACTAAAGAAGGCATTAATATCGCAATTAGACAAAACTGTATTAGACGTAGGACAAATACCTACTCCGGTATTTTATTTCATAGTAGACGTTTTTCAGAAATATTACGGCATTATGGTTACGGCATCACATCTTTCAAAAGAATTTAATGGCTTTAAGATAGACAAAGGATCTTGGGCATTGACATATTCAACAGGGATAAACAAAATAGAATCATTAAGCAAAGGCTATAAAATAAAAAAACACCTCCATTACAATATAAAGGCAAATCTAGTTAATGAATATTATGATTTCATACTTCACAAGATAAAGTTAAAAAAAAGATTAACAGTTGCAGTAGACGGCGGCAATGGAGTTGCCGGACCTTTTTTAGTGAAGGCCTTAAAAAAATTAAGATGCAAGGTTCTAGAATTGCATTGCAACCCAAATTCTAATTTTCCTTATCATGTGGCTAATCCTCTAATAAACAAGAATGTAATGGACTTGCAGCAATTTGTAAAAAGGCATAAAGTTGATATTGCTTTTGCCCTTGACAGCGATGGCGACAGGATAAGGGTAATAAGCCCAAAAGCCGAGATACTTGACAATGAAGTTGTGATAAGCCTGCTTGCAAAATACATCTTGCTTAAGAAGCCAAAATCAAGGATAGTTTATTCAAGCATCTGCTCTGATCTGGTAAAAGACACTGTAAGAAGATACAAAGGCGTTCCTATCATGGAAAAAGTGGGCCATTCTTTCATGAAAAATACTGCAATGAAAAAGAAAGCAGAATTCTGGGCAGAGTACGCCGGTCACTTTGGCTTTAAAGAAATAAACTATAATGATGATGGAATATATGCGGCCTTAAAATTATGCGAACTGCTTTCAAAATACTCTGAATTCTTCGATGAAGCAAGAGTGCTTTCAAAAATTTATCTTGCACCGCCCGAGTTGAGGATTAAAATAAAGGAATCTGAAAAGCAATTAATCATGAAAAAAGTTTACAGCATGTTTAAAAGATACAAACTTTCCAGGAAAGACGGAATAAGAGTTTATTTCTCCAACAGCTCGTGGGCATTAATCAGGCCTTCAAATACAGAAGCAATGCTTTCTGTGAGGTTCCAGGCTAAAAATAAAGCTGAATTAAAATTAATCAGCCGTTTAATTCTAAAAACGATTAAGAATAGTTAATTCTTCATCAGAATCTTTTCGATTTTTGAAATTAAAGAAGAATTATTTCTAAAAAAATGAAAAAGTATATAAGCTAACTCTGTTTTCTAATTGATAGTTAAAAGAGGCTGATATTTTTGAAAGTTTTGATGTTTGGTTGGGAATTCCCTCCACTGAATAGCGGAGGCCTTGGAACCGCCTGTTATGGCTTAACCAAAGCTCTTTCTAAAAAAGGTGTCAATATTTGTTTTGTTTTGCCAAGAAACCAGGCAAGCATCAATGTGGATTTTATGAAAATACTCATAGCAAATAATCTTGCCGGAAGCCTTGACTTAAGGTTTATTGACTCCATTCTAAAGCCATACTTAAGCTACGAAGATTATGAGAAAGAATACAGTAATAATAAAGAGCTGAAAGAAATCAAGGACATCTTTAATGTCAATCCTGAAAAATTAATCTATGGTTCCGATTTGTTCAAGGAAGTAGTAAGGTATACAAAAGAGGCTGAAAAGATAGCAGTAAATGAGGACTTTGACCTAATCCATTGCCATGACTGGATGACTTTTGGCGCTGGAATAAGAGCAAAAAGAATTTCCAGGCTTAAAGGAAAAATAAAGCCATTAATGCTTCACGTTCACGCAACTGAATTTGATCGTACTGGCGGCAACCCAAATCAAGTGATTTATGAGATAGAGAAGTTTGGCATGGAAAACGCAGACCATATATTTACAGTAAGCAACTACACAAAAAACATAATAAGCTATAGATATGGAATCCCAAAAGAAAAAATATCAGTAGTATATAACGGCCTTGAGGCAAATGAAATCCAGTTAAATGAAGTTTTCAACCTGAAAAAACACTATAAACTAGTCTTGTATCTCGGAAGGATCACGATACAAAAAGGCCCGGACTGGTTCCTTAAAGTTGCAAAAAATGTTTCTGAAAGAAGCAAGGATGTAAGGTTTATCATGGCAGGAAACGGCGACATGCTCCCAAGAATAGTCGAAGAATCCGCCTGGCTGGGAATCTCAGACAAGGTATTCTTCACCAATTTTCTCCGGGGCATTGACATAGACAGGGCATATGAGTTGGCAGATGTCTATGTGATGCCAAGTATTTCAGAGCCTTTCGGCATTACAGCACTAGAAGCACTAAGCAAGAAAACACCTATAATAGTGAGCAAGCAGTCTGGCGTCGCAGAAGTCATCGACAACTGCTACAAGATAGATTTCTGGGACACTTGGAAAATTTCGGACGCTATAATAGAAGTGCTAAATGATAAAAATCTGTACAATAAATTAGCAGAGCAAGGCTACCATGAGGCAAAAAACCTGACCTGGGACAGGGCAGCAGACTCATGTATATCAATTTACAATAATATGGGTAATTTATATGATTCAAGGGGTGAAAAATGGTAAGCGTATGCTTCTATTTCCAAGTGCATCAGCCATTCAGGCTTAGGAAATATCCTGTATTTGAAATAGGCCATTCAAGCAATTATTATGACGACAACAAGAATATCGCAATTTTAAACAAGATCAAGCATAAGTGCTACTTGCCTACTAATAGCCTAATACTTGACTTAATAAACAAAACCAATGGTGAGTTTAAGGCAACTTATTCTCTGACAGGGGTTTTGATAGAGCAGCTAAATAATTACGCCCCTGAAGTGATCCAGAGCTTCCAGGACTTAGCTAAAACAAACTGCGTTGAATTCCTGTCCGAGACATATTATCATAGCCTTTCGTATATTTACTCGAAAAAAGAATTCAAGAAACAAGTATTTATGCATAAAAAATTAATCCGGAAGTCATTCCATAAAAATCCCCGCGTCTTTAGAAATACGGAGCTTGTCTACAATAATGAAATTGCTAAGTATATTGAAAATCTCGGTTATAAAGGAATATTGGCAGAGGGCCCAGACCATATTCTGGGATGGAGAAGCCCTAATTTCGTCTACAAGCCATATACTTGCAGCAAGATAAAACTATTGCTGAAAAACTATCGTTTGAGCGATGACATTGCATTCAGGTTTTCAAGCAAATCATGGGCCGAATATCCTTTGACAGCCTCGAAATATAACCAGTGGATTAATGCAATAAACGGCAACGGCAATGTTGTTAATTTGTTCATGGACTACGAAACATTCGGCGAGCATCAATGGGCCGATACGGGAATATTTGAATTCATGAAGCACTTGCCGTCTGAAATACTAAAAAATCCTGACAATGATTTCATGACTCCAAGCAAGATAATAAAAAAATATCCGGCAGTTTCAGATCTTGATATACATAATATGATCTCATGGGCAGACATCGAGCGCGATTTGAGCGCATGGCTCGGCAACAACATGCAGCGCTTCTCGATAAATAAATTGTATGAGATTGAAAAAACCGTAAAGAAGGCCAAAGATCCTAAAATCCTGGAAGATTGGAGGAAGCTCCAGACTTCAGATTTATTTTATTACATGTGCACCAAATGGTTCAATGACGGCGATGTCCATAAATACTTCAATCCTTATGATAATCCTCACGAGGCTTTCATAGCCTTCATGAATATTCTAGAGGACCTAAAGCTTAGGATAAAAACAAAAAAGGAGGTTGTAAGATATGTTGAAGCGTAAAAGGACAAAAAAACAGGAAGCGGCGAGAATACTGCAAAATGTCCCGGGAGAAAGTGTTTTCTGGGCAAAAAACGGGGCTGTATTAAGGAATGTGGAAGACCTTGCATTAAATATTGGAGCAATGAGCAATGAGCAGTACAGCCATCATGTAAACTACGAAAAGAACGACTTCAGCAGTTGGCTTCGCGAAGTCGTGAAAGACGAGATTCTTGCAAAGGACATTATGCATGCAAGAAATAAGGAGAGTGCTGTAAAAAAGGTAAGAGAAAGGATTGCCTTGTTAAGGGGGATGACTCCAAAAGATGCCTAAAGCAGATTTTTTAATAGAGGTTTCATGGGAAGTTTGCAATAAGGTGGGCGGCATCTATACAGTAATAGAATCAAAAGTAGATGAAATAATAAAACAATATGCCAGCAATTACCTTTTGATAGGCCCTTACTTAAACCAAAATCCTTCTATGTTTAGTGAAAAAGCTCCGCCCCAGGAATTAGAGCCTGTATTCAATGAGCTAAAAAAGATTGGGATAGTCTGTCACTATGGGAAATGGTCTATATTCGGGGAGCCAAAAGTAGTCCTGATAGATTCTATCAACTATACTTACCTAGCAAATAACATAAAGGCAGAGCTATGGAACGAATTTAAAATAGATTCGCTAGGAACGAATTTCTATGACTTTGATCAGCCGATTGTATGGGGATATGCAGTCGGAAAATTTATAGAAGCTTACTCTAAGGTTCTTGATAAAAAAATTGCAGTCCAATTTCATGAATGGCTTTCGGCATCTGCATTGTTGTATCTGAAGAAAAACAATGTAAGAGTCGCAAAAATCTTTACAACCCACGCCACTGTGCTTGGCAGGGCATTGTCCACTGAAAATATCGAGATTTATAACAACATAAAATTGATTGATCCGCTGAAAGAATCGCAGAAAAGGAACATCCAAGCAAAGGTCCTTACAGAAAAGGCCGCTGCTCTTAACTCAGATATATTCACTACAATAAGTGAAATAACTGGATTAGAATGCCAGTATTTCCTTGGAAAGAAGCCAGACTTATTGCTGCCAAACGGCCTTAACCTTGAGAAATACCCTACTTCTGAGGAAGCGGCAATAAAGCATCAGCTTTATAGGGAAAAAATCAGAGAATTCCTTTTATATTATTTTTTTCCTTATTATACTTTTGAACTGGAGCATACATTGGTTTTTTTCATCTCGGGCAGGTACGAATTCCATAACAAGGGCATCGATTTGTTAATAGAGGCGCTTGCAAAATTAAACAACAAGCTTAAGGAGGAAAACTCACAGAGAACTATTGTTGTGTTCTTCTGGATTCCTAGCAGTGTAGTAAGAATAAAGCCCGATATAATAGAAAACAAAGCCTATTACGAAGACATTAAAAACTCAATAGATGAAAATTTCCCTGATGTCAAGCACCGTATAACAAGAAGCTTGATTTCCAGGACAAATGTCACGCTGGCAGATTTATTCCTGAAAGATATTGTGTTTGAGATAGAAAACAAAATTTCAAAGTTCATAAAATCAGGAATGCCCTCTTTATGCACTCACGACTTATATAATGAAAACGACGATGCAATCTTAAATGCCCTAAGATTAGTTAATTTAACAAACAAAAAAGAAGACAAAGTGAAGGTTGTATTCTACCCAATTTATCTAAGCGGCGCTGACCATTTGCTCGACCTGAATTATAGAGATGCAATGATGGGCACCCATATTGGGGTGTTTCCAAGCTACTATGAACCATGGGGGTACACTCCTTTAGAAACTGCTGCCTTAGGTGTTGCTTCAATCACGACAGATTTAGGCGGTTTCGGGCAATTTCTGAACTCGAAGCATTCGCAGCATAAAAATCCCGGGATTTTCGTGCTTAGCATGCTAAACAAAAACAAAGAGCAGAGAATAGATGAGATATACAACACGCTTTATTATTTTGCCAACCTTTCAAGGGAGGAGCGCATCAAGAATAAAATAGAGTCTAAGAACCTTGCTTCTCTTGTTGACTGGAAAAAGATCATAAGGTATTATATTAAGGCCCATGACAGGGCAGTTGAGAAGGTGTATGAATGATAATCAAGCATGTGTTCAATAAAAAATCAATAGAAAAAGAAAGCCCTGATCCAGGATTTCTTATTACGAACAGGAAGGGTTCCTATTATTCATCTGCCTTAAACAATTCTAGGTATGAAGGCTTCTTTATTAACGAAAAAGAGCAGATGTGCAAGCTTATCGATGAAATAATGATAAGCAAGCCAATAAAGAGAATTATCAACAATTTCTCAAGTATCACTTTAGAACGGGAAAACTTAACACAGGAAATTTACATGTTTAAAAACCTTAATTCATTAATATGCCTGTTTGACAAGCATACGGTAATAGAATTCCTTTTTGACGTGAAAAAATCATTCGACAACAGAAATTTTGGCCGCTATTATAAAATATACGAGGAAAAAAACAAGATAATAATACAGTTTGAAAAAAAAACAAGCAACCTTGAGAATGAACAGGAAGGCCGCCCAGAATATTCAATGTATATTGTGATTAATCTTGCGACTTATTCATTGCCTAATCAATGGATTAAAAGGTCTTATTCTTACGATAGAGAAAGAAACTCGATGCCATATGACCGATATGTATATCACGGCCTCAAAGTAATTGCAAATAAATTGATAGTTTCAGCTTCTCATGATAAACATAGTGCAATAAAGGAAAATGACTACATAATGAAAAATCTTGACAAGCTGATAAAAAATCATTTTGTCTACATTAAAAATCTTCTGAGAAAGTTCAACCATAAAAACAAAGAGATTGATTTCGCATTAAAATGCTCTGTTAATTCCCTAGACCAATTAAGCACAGAGAACGGAGTCATCGCAGGATTGCCCTGGTTTTTCCAGCATTGGGCACGAGACGAGTTATTCTGCACTAAAGCCTTATATTCATTTAACAAGAACCTTGCTGTCCAGATACTCAACAAATACACAAACAGCCTGGCAAAGCACGGCAGTATTTTTTCAAATAAAGAATCAGGCTTGATAGCCAAGGACGCGATAGGCCTGCTAGTTTTAAGATCAGAGGAATTAAAAGAAGGCAACTACAAATTAATCCTTTTTCTTAACAGCCCGAATAAGCATCCAATACCTCTGCATAACAATGCCCTTGAAACCTGGATGGACACTTCAGTTGCCAATAGCAGCAGAGAAGGATACAGGATCGAGATTCAGGCTCTTCAGCTAAGAATTTTAAAAATCCTGTACATATTGACAAAGGAAAAATACATGAAGGACCTAGAAGGGCAGCTGATAAAATATGTCAGAGAAAATTTCTACACAGGCAAGATTCTAAAGGACGGCATAAATGACTTCAGTATAAGGCCGAACATATTTCTTGCTTATTATTTCTACAATGAGTTCCTTTCAAAGAAAGAATGGAATAAAATAATTGATAATTCCCTACCAAATATCTGGAATGACTGGGGGGGTTTTTCTTCTATCGAGAAAACTTCCCCATTATTCCAGCCTAGTTACACTGGAGAGAATAATTTAAGCTACCATCATGGCGATTCCTGGTTTTTCCTTAACAACATGGCAGCAATATGTATGCACCAGCTTAATAAAAACAAGTACAAAAAATACATCAATAAAATAATAACAGCTTCAGTCCAAGACATTTTATGGCAAGGCTACATAGGCTTTCACTCTGAATTAAGCTCTTCCTCTGAATTAAAGGCACAGGGCTGCAAAGCCCAGTCCTGGAGCTCTGCATTATTCATTGAACTAATAAGGGAATTGAAAAAATGAATTACATAATTGCAATAGACATCGGTGGAACAAAAATAATCACCTGTTTGATAAAAAACGACAAGATATTGAAACAGATAAAATTCAAGACAAAAAAGGGAAGAAACAATATAATAAGGAGCATCGAAAGTTCTGTCTACCTAATAACATCCAACATAAAGCTGTCTGATGTAAAAAACATAGTGGTTGGTGTTGCAAGTCCAGTTAATGAAGAGAGGGGTATTATAATTAACGCCCCAAATATACGAGGCTTCAGGAATTTAAACATTAAAAAAATTCTTGAAAATAAATTAAAGATTCCTGTTATTGTAAAGAACGATGCCTGTCTGCAAGCTCTTGGCGAGTATTCAATAAACCAAGACATAAAATCTCTATTCTTACTTACTCTAGGAACTGGGGTCGGTGCTTCTTTTGTATACAAAGGAAAAGTTTTTCCTCTTGAATTTGGGCATACCATAATCCAGGCAAATGGAAACAAATGCTCTTGTGGAAATAAAGGCTGCATCGAATCGTATGTTTCTGGGCATGCGATTTCAAATTTGTTCTTTAAAAGATACAAGAAAAGATTGCTTCCAAGCCAGATATTGGAACTTGCAAAAAAACACGATAAAAATGCAAAGCGATTCCTTGAAGAAACCGGCCGTTACCTTGGAATTGGCCTGGTAAACATAATAAACACATTCAATCCTGAAGCAATAATAATCAACGGCGGCCTGACTCCAATTGTTGAATATTTAATGCCTTCTATAAAAAAACAAATCAAAAAGAATAAAACAATAAAATTCGTGGGGAACATAATGATTTCAAGCCTTAAAGAAAATGCATTGTTTTATGGAGTTACATACCTATTACCTATGGATTAATTTATCGGCATAACCGATTAACAGAGCATGTTGTTCCTTGCTTAAGGTAATTCCGGAAGGATGTCTCGGTGCGCTAGCAACCTGATTAAAAAGGTTCTTTATTTCACCATAGGTCACTCTTTCTGAAAGTGCGCATTCTATTTCCCATATGCTATTCTTTGCTTCGGTACTCATAAATGGATAAATAGCAACAAGTAATGCACGAGTTGTTAGGATATTCTTAACATCATCATAACCTTTGCCTTGAATTAAACAGAGCGACATTTTGTCGGAGAAGTCTTTTATTCTAAGGTCTGGATTATTTATTATCTCAGTATTAAAGCCTTGAGATGAGATGTATTTTTCTGGATTGTGCAAACCACCTACTATAATGCCATAGTTGACATTTTCTTTCTGGCGAAGACTCGGATATAAAGAAAATATTCTTCTTGATATTTTTCTGGAGTTCAAACCCATTGTTTTGTCTCTAGCTACGACGTTTTTATCATGATTCAATAAGACATTTTCATAAATATTTTTACATAAATAATCAAGATCTCCTTCGAAGATTTTTCTTTCATCAATAAACAGACCATAAAGGTTTAATTCTTTGAGTTTTTTAATATGATGCGGCGGTGCTGCGCCAATATAAAAAAAAGGGGTTTTCATTGATGTCATAGTTTGGTTAGTCCTATAATCTGGTAATCTCTCAAGTATAATTACTGGGATTCTGTTGGCAATTAAATAGTCCCAAAGAGACAAATTGAAATCACTAGTATACCCCCAAGTGTTTGGGTTTTTCCAATCTTTCTCAAATTTCATCAAGGATTCATCTAATTTATAATCATGATATTTATAAAAGAAATATCTCTCAATTGATTGAGCAAGGAACTCGCTACAAAATTGTTGCTCTAGGCTTACAACATCCATTTCTTTTAATACAGACATAACAAGATTCGCGTCTTCTTTTGTTTCATGGTTTGCTTTTATAATCTTGAATACTAATTGATCAAGGCTTGACAAACTTTTATCAAGTTTTCCCATAAATATTAAATCAATATAAAACTTTATAAATTTTAGCTTATTAACATGGCTAGCAAAATATCTTATTTCAGCATTTTTATTACACAAAACATAAGATTCTCTAAATTTTCTTCTTTAGAAAGCACTGCCTAAGGATAAAAAATAAAAAAATAAAAAAATTAACAATTGTAAAAAGTTGTATAAATGTTTCAAACTAATTTTTTAGAGGATCTCTAATCATTAAAACATAATTTCCTTCTTCCCTATTTTTTGGAAGATGCTCATTAGCCATATTCATTACATATTTTGGTGTTACACTACTAATTTTTTCGAACTCTGATTCCGGTGTTAAATTAAAGTCTATTTTACGCAATATGGCAGAAACATGACCGCTATTAGTTTCTTGTTCGGCTGCGTAACTAAATTTTATATTTCTTTTAATTCTCTCAAGTTCTTCTAAACTAACCTCTTGTTTTGTTATATCGTCTAATTCACGAAATATACTGTCCACAGCCTCCTCAACTCTTTTTGAAGGCGTAGAGGCATTTACCTCAATTATTCCAACGCCTCTTCTTGTTCCGCCATAATACTTACATTCTATATGATAAGCTAATCCCTTTCTTCTGCTTAATTCTACAAATAATCTCGAATGAGGATCCCCGCCTAAAATTCTTGATAATATTAAAAGGCTAGCCGCTTCCTCTGTAAATGAATCGGGAACTCTCCATGCCAGACGAAGTTCAGCCATGCTTTCTTCAGGTCTATCTTTGTTATACATATGCGGGGCAGGAACATGAAGTATAGTTTTTTCTTCTAATTGCCCTAAAACAGGGAATTCTATTTTTTTAACATCGCCAGTAGGTTTACCACCAAAATATTTTTCAATTAATCCACGAATATCGGATGGTAAGCCTCCCACTAAAATAAGGTCCATATTATTAGCAAAATATCCTCTGCTATGAAATTTATGCAGGCCATCTATTGTTGCTTTCTCAATTACAGCCTCTTTTCCGTCTACAAGATAATTATAAGGGGTATCACCTAATAAGGCTTTATAAAAATCAATCCTGTCTTTAAAGCTAGGGTCGCTTTTTTTATCGTTGATCTCTCTTAATACCCTTTGGCGTTCTTCATCAACGATTCTTGCGTCTAATATTGGATGAAAAGCGATATTAGAAAATAAATCTAAATATTCCTCAATATATTCACTAAGCATGTTTACTGGAAATCCTGTCTCATCTTGGCCGGTAGTTGCATTCCAATGCGAGAATAGTTTTAACCTATTGTCTACTTCTTCTGTAGTGTATTTACTAGTTCCGCCGTGGACAATACAGTGCTCAAGAAAATGCGCCAGACCTTCTTCACCAGAATTTTCATGTAGCGCGCCATATTTAACTCTAAGTCTGCCGGCTATTGTTTGCGTAGGTGTTTCTTGTAAAGCGACAAGTAATCCGCTATCTAATCTGAATTCTCTATATTTTCCGTTTAGGGTTGCCATTTTAATTTTCTTTCAAAGCCACAAGTAATAAGCTTTGCCCCCATCCTAGTGGAGTATTCTCATTGTAAATGTTTGTATTGCCAAAATAAAGCTCCGGCATTTCATAGTCTTCAGTAAGACACTCAAAACTTTTCTGCAGGTAATAATAATATTTGTTCGTAATTCCTAGATTTCTGTATATTATTGCAAGCCAAGGGAATCCAAAGCACCATTCTGCTTCCAAACCATTTAGATGGTAATATCCATCACCGCTATACCTTATTACTCCTTTTTCCCTTACTAATTTGTTTTCAATATTTTCAAGAATCTTCAAGGCTTGTTTTTTGCTTACTATATTATAAGGGTATATCAAGCTTAATAATGCTAGGTCTATTTCCTTGCTTTCAGATTCTCTGGGCAATAATCTCTTCAGGGCTTTTTCGCCATTCTTGATCAAATGTGTTGGTACATAGACGTGCTTTGATATTGTTTTTAATCCTGCAAGGCAAGCCCCTACACTAGAAGCATGCACTTCCTCATTTTCTTCCCACATTCCATTGTCTTTATCATGCCAATATTCTATGCTTTCTAAATAAAAAACCAATTTCTGTATTATTCTAAGGTCATTCATATTCCTAATTACCGGGATGCTCTTATCTATTAATTCAGCAATCTTGAATAAGAATGCTCCAATGCTATCATTCTGTTTGTTTCCCCACTCTTCATGGAATTCCTGAAGTGTAACAGGATTATATCTTGCATGAATGTATTCATAAGAATCTTTTGGCTTGTGCTTTATAGCATGATTTATCTTGTATTCGTGCTTCAAGAAGATATCCAGCAACGAATGGAATGTTTTTATCACAGTATCTTTGTCAGATTTCTCGAGCCCTAGAGTGCAGTAAATATTATCCCTTATCCAGGCCTTGTCATAGCCTGTTCTGACATTTTTTCTTGCAGCTGAAAATAATCCAGAATCATGCCTTAATCCCCTTAACAGCTTTAAGCTTTCGTTTATCATTGTTTGGCTCTTTTTTTAATTCTCTCTGCAACAAAATGTGCAAGCCCTGCCCCAATAACCGTGTCAATAATTCCCTTATAGTCACTGAATCTTGCGGCAGGATTGTCATATGGAGAGATTGGCTCAATAAGTGTTTGCCATGTAATCTCTGATATGGCACTTAATCCAAATCCAAAATAAGCTGATTTCTCCTTTGCTCCAAGTAATTCAGCGCTGTATTTTCCAACAAAATAAGGGATGGCTCCAATTAAACCAATATGCATTAAATGATTAGACCCAGGAAATGCGCTTGCTCCTTTATAGATAAATTCATATCCTTTTTTGATTAAATGTTCTATGCTCATTTTTGCCTCGAAATGTTACTATTTATTAGTAATACTTATATTTAAGTGTTGTCTTTTTCATTTTTAAGGCTTAAAAGCCCTATATTTAAGTCCTTTACATTCTTCTGTTAAATTGTAACAACTCTAAAATGGTGAAAATAGAAAGGTTTATATATATGTTGCACTATACACTTTTATCACCTCTTTTTCCCAGCAAAGTCTTCGCAAGAGGGCTTTGCTCGGGTTTAAAAAGGCTGGATTGAATTTTAGAATTATCGCGCGAAAACGCGTTCACTCTTCACACTGATTACTTAGAAGGCTATCGCTTACAATTTAGGTCTTGCAAATAAAGAGATTTTCAACTAGGCTCTTAGAAAATGTTCCAGCCAGGCATAAGTCTAGAAGTTAAGTGCTTTTTATTTTTAATCGCCGCTAAACATGATACAGTTTTCTTTCTAAACAAAGCATGCTCCAAATCTTGAATGATGAGAATTTAGTTGTTAATACGCGCATATTAGGGTAACCTTGTATTAAATTCTGAGATAAAAGTCCAGTAATGTGCATACAATAATAACTTGCTAGTGGTAACAAAAACGAAAGATTTAAATACTACTAATAAGTAAAAATATTGAAGAGGCAAAAAAATAATATGGCAAGAGACGAAAAAGTTGAAGGAATGCAGAAGACAATTTTGCTATTACAAGAAGAACTAGAGCGCTTGAAAAGCCCGCCATATATGTCTGGTACTGTTTTGGACGTTGGTAAAAAGATGGCGAGAATATCAATAGATGGCGCTGGAATTTATGAAATTCCTTCTGATGAATCTTTAAGAGGAAAAGTTCAAAGAGGTTCAAGAGTGACATTAAATCCTATGACTAAATCTGTCATTGGTAATTCTGAATTTGCTTCTCTTAGTGGAGAAGTCGCAATGGTAGACGAAGTTTTAGATGACCGATTAAGAGTCCAGAACAAAGGTGAGTATTACATTGTTCTTAATTCTGTTGAAGGAGTTAAGCCTGGAGATGAAGTGATGTTAGATCCTTCTAAAGCGGTTGCAGTAGAAAGATTCTCAAGGAAAAGAACAAGATATGCTCTTGAACAAGTCCCAGTAGCTCCATGGGCTAATATTGGTGGGTTAGAAGCAACAATAGCAAAAGTCAGGCAAGAAATAGAAGAACCCTTTTTACATAGAGAAGTCTTTGAAAAATATGGAAGAAAGCCTGCAAAAGGAATCTTATTGTATGGTCCACCAGGATGTGGAAAGACAATGATTGCTAAATCTATTGCATATAATCTTGCTCAAGTAAATCGGAAAATGGGAGCTACAAACACAAATGGTCACTTTATTAGGGTAAATGGTCCAGAGATATTAGATAAATGGGTTGGTAATTCAGAAGCAAATATTAGAAGAATTTATGAATCTGCAAGAGAGGCTGCCTCTGAAAATGAAAGCCCTGTGGTCATATTTATTGATGAAGCTGAATCTGTATTAAAAACACGGGGAAGCGGAGTTTCAACTGATGTTTATGATTCTATTGTTCCGCAATTCTTA
>JBBSWI010000018.1:0-43927 GCA_038046405.1 Nanobdellota archaeon
TTGTAGGACTACTTTTTGTGCAAAGCTTAAAAAAACACCTATCTCTTTTTAAATCTTCTTTTCGATTCTTCAAGTATCTCGTACATATCTTTATAGTCTTCCTTGAATTCTTGCAAGGCTCTTTTATCAGATTTTATGAAGGGATATGAATTTAACATTCTATCTTCAACTTTGTTGACGATATGATATAGCTCATGCATGGTGAGTGCCATAATAAACATCTTTTGTTTTTCTTTTGAGAATCCTTTAAGTATCTTTGAAAGCACGGTGTTGCAAAAAGTCACCTTGAATTTTTCCCCATGCGTTATTAAAACAGGCAATGAAATATCTTTCGGGCTCTTCAAAGAAGGATCTTTAAGAATCCCTTGCATTTTTGTGTTTTTGTCTATCAATGATATGAATTTATTTATTGAGGCAACTTCAAACTGGCATTCCACCAAAAAAGCCGTTAGGAAAGTATTATATGCGTCATCAGCGAGTTTTAATATTTCTCTGTCAGTAAGCATTTCATGTTTAGCCAGAATAAATTATTTAAACCTTTCCATAATAATGGCTTTGACTTTTAAATAGATTCCTGACTTTTTAGTGTTGATTTGACTTTAATGTCTTTGTAGGACTACTTTTTGTGCAAAGCCCATAATATTTTTATATAAGCTATTTTTAACATTACCATGGACATTGGCATTTTGCTCGTTATAACGGCTTTTTTGTGGCTTTTATTTGCCTCAATATCAGATTTGAGGACTAGGGAGGTTCCTGACTGGATAAGCTATAGTCTAATTGCCATAGGGATTTCATTTAATTTAATCAGCTATGTTATTTCTTCAAACACATCATTCCTAATTAATCCGTTATTCGGGTTTTTGTTATGTTTTATAATAGCCAATTTGATGTACTACTCTAGGCAATGGGGCGGAGGTGATGCAAAATTGTTGATGGGCTTGGGCATTTTGCTTTCTAGCTATCCAAAACCATTTGCAGATATTTTTAATCCAACACTTTATGACCTGCCTTTTATAGTAACATTCTTGATGAACCTTCTGGTTATAGCTTCTTTATACGGCATTTTATGGGTGATTTACTTGGCCTTGAAAAACTATCATAAGTTAAAAGAGAATTTTTCTAAAATAATGAAACAAAACAAAAAGGCTCGGTACATAGTTTCATTTGTGGTTCTTGCATTGCTATTGTTTTCTTTCTTTATAGATGAAATCATAAAATTTATTGTGATATTGTCTTCTCTTTTGCTATTTACGATGTTTTACTTCTCCTTGCTGATTAAATCCGTTGAAGATGTTTGCATGTTCAAGAAATTACCTGTTCAAAAGCTTACTGAAGGAGACTGGGTTTTGGAAAAGGTGTATATAAATAAGGAGTTGATTTATACTCCGAGAAAAACAGGCCTGACAAAGGAAGATATCTCGCTTTTAATGAGGCATGAGAAAAAAATACATTATGTGATTGTAAAAGAAGGCTTGCCATTTGTCCCGGCGTTTTTAATAACATTAATAGTAAGTATAATATTCGGGAACATTATTATTTATGTTGCTCAAGGAATTCTTTCTTCTTCATAATAGGCTTCATATCTTTCGGGCTCTTTTTTCCTTGGCTTTTCTTGGGCCATCGGCTTGTAATCGCTGAATTCATTTAAGATGGCTGAGTTAATGCTTTCGTCGATTTTCTTTGATTTCCATGAAAAATCAACGCCATCATTCTTGAATCTTGGTATGCAGTGCACTATAAAATGCTCTGTTCTTTGTCCGGCAATTAAGCCATTGGACATTATTATGTTGAATCCTTCTGCATTTACGACAGACTGCATTTTCTTTGCCAATAAGTTAGTTACACTTATTAGATACATGAGGTCTTCTGGCTTCATCTCAGCGGAACTTTTAACATGATCTTTAGGAAAAGAAATGAAGTGGCCGACATTCGCGGGATTTATGTCGAGCACCGCAATAATCCGGTCGTCTTCATAAATTTTTTTTGAGTCTGTCTCGCCATAGATTATGCTGCAAAAAGGGCAGCTTTTTTGCTGCTGGCTCTTCAAGAATTCTATCTGTTCTTCGCTTAGTGTGCTTAAAAATTCTTGAAGCCTGGCTGGCTGTTGGTCTGCCGGAAGTCTGGATATTTCATTAAGCTCTTTTATTTGCTCTGGATTTAATTTTTCCATAGAGATTATTGCATTTATTGCAGAATTAATAAATCTATCCTATAGTCCTTCTTACATCAATAGTTTCTACAGAATTCACGCCATCAATATTCCTTAGCTGATCTTCAAGGTCTTCTGTGCCCCCTTTGCTTTCGTCCATCACGAATATCAGCTTTAGTGCATTAAGCCCGAAGGCTATTGGCTCAATTTCAACTTTCCCGACTTCTAATCCAAACCTCTTTATTAAATCCTTAGCGTCTTTTTCTACATCATGAAGGTTAGTGCTAGGATCCTCGGGCATTATTTTTATCGTGACTACGACTTTAGACATTTTAATTGGGCCCGGAAAATTTACAGTTTTCACATTTATATCTTGCTGCAATTTCCCTACAATGATTACATCTAACTATTTCTTTGTCATTGCAATTTGGGCAGGTGAATTTTACCGCGCCCGTCATATTTGCTACTGAGGTTTTGCATGAGCTGCATTTCATAACTCTCATTTTCATGTCTGAGTTTAAACAAATGTTTATAAAGGTTTTGAAAGATTTTCACTATTGCTCCTGTAGTCTAGCTTGGATAGCCTAAAAACCCAAAAAAGACGCAACCCTGCGGTTCGATGCAGCAAGGTTGTAGCCCGGGTTCAAATCCCGGCAGGAGCGTAATGTCACTTCTGTTTTTTTAATTCATTGATTTTATTCCGGCATATCTCCGAGATGTATTCGAGTTTCCTGCTGAAAACTTCTTGATTTTCAATTAATTGGATCCTGTCGAGAGATTCCTGTATCTTTGTTTTGGTTTCTCTAGTCTCTACCATTTTGATGTCTTTTAATCAAAAATTCTGCTATTTTAGAAGCGCCATCTGCCTTAATATTTAAATTGTTTGCTCTTTTTTGCAGTTCATCAATCTTTTTTATGAATTCTTCTATGTCTTCCTTTATAGTTTCTTTTTTGATGTTTTTCAGGTATTTTACAAGGCCTATTTTTGTTCTTTCTATGGTGTAAGCATTCAGCATTTGCTCCACATGTCCCCTAATGGGAAAGACAAGGCAGGGTTTCTTAAAAACTGCACACTCAGCAAAACTGGAATGCCCCGCGAGCATAATAACGCCCTTGCTTGTTTTTAGGTATTCTAAATAATTTTCCTTGAATTTGTAAGACTTAATGTTCTTGTTTGAAAAGTCTCTGTCATACCCGAATATAATAAACTCCTGATTGGGGAGTTCATAAAGAACACTCTTCATCTTGTCTAGCAGATCATATCCAAAATTTGAGCCGCCAAGCATAATCAATATGGGCTTTTTTGCTAAGCCTAATTTTTTCATTAAAATATCTTCATCTTCTAACTCATCGGGATTTTTCCTTACGATAAAATTTATGAAATGGAATTTGTTTTCTTTCTTGTTCTTTAGCCCGGGGATAAATATCGCTTCTGCCCGTTTATTTGCCAGGTTGTATATTGATTCGACAAATCTCCTTTGCAATATCTTAAACCTATTAAGCTTGAATTTTTTTATGAATGAATCAAACATATAAGGGTCGTAGTTAAATATTAGCACGACTTTTTTATTTGATCTTGAAGCAGCCACCAATCCAGATAGTTCCCAGTCTACTATGACATAATCAGGATTAAATTCTTCAATATTCTCCATTAATAATCTAATGTCTCTCCGAAAGTTTATTGGGAAGTTGAGATTTTTCCTTAAAATATTAAGTATGCTTATTTTAAAGTTTTCAGAAGAATAATCAACACCGTTAAGATTAATTTTTCTAAATCCGCTGTTTTTAAAATAATCTAAGGAGCTTTTATAGCCTGCTATACATATCTTAGCGTTTTTGTCTCGTTTTTTTATTTCGCTTATTACAGAATCGACTCTTGTAGCATGTCCTAATCCTATTCCTGTAACCACAAAAAGCAGCTTCATAAAAATAAAAAGAAATAATTAGTTAAAAAACTTATCTATACATCTTTTATCCCGCCTTCAGTGACCATAAATATTGCTTCCGAGTCAGGTAAGTGCGGAGCGTCTATTAATTTAGCAACTCTAGTTCCTTTCTTTCCTTTTCTTAGATACACGCGGTAAGTCGAGTTGTGCCCAACTATATGGCCCCCAATTGCGACAGTAGGATCTCCAAAGAAAGTGTCTGGTTTTGCCATAACTTGATTAGTAACGTATACTGCAACATTTTGTGATATTGCTAATCTTAATAGTGTGTGCATATGTTTGTTTATTTTTTGTTGCCTATCACTTAAAGTCCCTCTCCCAACATATTCACTCCTAAAATGGCTCATCAAAGAGTCCACAATAACAAGTTTTATGGGCAATTTATCTTTAGTTATTAAATCTTCTACTTTCTCTGCTAACAACACCTGATGATCACTATTAAAGCATCTCGCCACTTTAATGTTTCTTAATACTTGTAGTGTATCAAGTCCATTTGCTTCTGCAATCTGTTTTATACGTTCTGGCCTGAATGTTGATTCTGAATCTAGCCAAACGGCCATACCCTCCATCCCCCCTTTATCTTTGGGTAATTGAACAGAAACAGCAAGCTGATGTGCTACACTACTTTTTCCAGAACCAAATTCACCAAAAAATTCTGTTATAGCACCAGTCTCTACACCGCCGCCAAGCATAGTATTGAGGGCATTGCTTCCAGTGGTTACCTTTTCTACCTGCTCTCTCTTTTTCAGCAGATCTTCCCCACTCTCAAAGCCCATCTTAAGCTCATTCCTAGCCGCTTGTATAACTTTTCTGGCTGTAGCTTCAGTAAAGCCCACCAATTCAACTAATTCGCCAGGGCTTGCAACAGCGATTGCCAGCATAGTGTCATATCCAGCATCCTTCAGTTTCTCTGCTGTAGCGGCCCCCACTCCAGGCAAGTCAATTATGGTGATTTCTTTTTTCTCTTTTTTTTCTGCCATTTTAATCGTCCTCTTCTTTTTCTCTTTGTTCTTGGTTTAGAAATAGTTCTTCTTGTGCTTTCTGCATCAAGACTATAATTTTTTGCAGGTCATTTCTTCTAAGCTGTATCTGGGCATCGTGCCACTGGTCGTTGTGCTTCCAGCTCTTTTTCAAGCTTACAGTCTTAAATCCAAGAATACTTCCATCTTGGGCTGTTTTTTCATTTTCCCAGATGTTGCACTCTATATTTCCAATTCTCCATTTCTTTACAGGCATATTTTTTTCCATAGAAATCAACTCCTTTTCCTTTCGGTTTTTGTTTCATTGTCCTTGCGGACAGTGATATTAAGGCAAAAAGATTTATAAAGCTGTCGCGCGAGCCGTGGAATGTAGGAATTGTTTTGAAGATATATTTTATAGTGTATATTAAAACATCCTTGGTATGCTTAAAACAGTAAAAACTAGCAGTAAAAAGAACAGTATATATTCAAGAAACCCGCCTACCCTCAAAAATCCGTTGATTCTAAACCTAGAAAAAGGCTGCAGAAAGCTTATTCCTTCTCTGCTTAAAGAGTCTGCTAATAAATGACCAGTATAACCCACAAAAATAATCAGTCCATAAGTCAGTTTGTTGAAATATGCAAAAACAAATAACAATATTAATGGGAAGAATATGGAATGGAAAAATCCCCTATGCCCAAAGAAAAAGTTTATTATCAAGGATAGTGGCTTGAACATGTTTCCGATTTTGCTTTTCGGCAAGTCTATATCAGGCAAAGATCCTGCCAAAATAATCAATAGAACAAAAACAAACTTGTTGATGTCAAAAAAAGGGAATAGAAAAATTCCTATGAGCAATGATATTAGAAGATGGGTTTTGAACATCAATTTTCTTTGCTTAGCTCCTGAATAAGCTGCTCTGGAGTGAGGTCTTGTATTTCTTGTGCATTTAATTCCAGTCTGTCAAACATATTATTTTTGTTTACTCTTCCAGTAACTTTTATTTGGTTGCCTAGAATATCGTTCTTTATAGGCTCAAATTCGCTGGGATTCTCCCTTATTAATGAAAATTTGTTGCCAAGCATCTTATCTGCAAGTTCCCTAAAGCAAACAACCCTTATGCTGTCTGTGCCATCGTCTATTAGGAAGTTCAGTATCGGGACATCTTTCGCTAGCACATTTCCATGCTGATTGCATAAACTAGTTCCATTTACAAATTCTGTTTTCTTGTTGCATTCTGGGCATGCGCTATAATGCCTTGGCTCAAAAACCTGGACTATAGTGCCATTAACTTGAATAGTTTCATTCTCTTTTAGGTCCTTGATGTTTTTTTGATTGAATATCTTGCTGCTATTTATTTCTTTAATAGCAACATTGGGTGGATTGATTAGTATCTCGCCCTTGCTCCCGATATGGAGCTCATAAGAACTATTGTTGTCTTTGCAATATGCATTCTTTATCGTGATAATGTCTTCTTCCTTTATCTTTCCAGACTCTATGAGCTCGATGAGCTTAGTGTCCCATAAGACCAGCCTGGAAATTCCTGTTTCATCCCCTATGAGCAAGCTTGCTATTTTACCCTCTCTTTTTTCATTCTTGAAATTTCTTACTTCATAAATGGCCATTACTTTGGCATCTAAATTAATAAAGTTAAGTCCTGGCATCAATCCATTAATCTTTAGTTTCTTTTCACTGTATTCAGGGAATAATTTCACGCCAAGCTCATTGGCCAATATATGGGCTGCCCCTTCCTTGCTTATTAAATCGCTTAAAATAGCTAGTTTCTTGTCTACTCTAGAATTGATTTCTTCTTCAGAAAGCCCTGTCTTGTTTTTTATCTCTTCAATAATTTGCGCATAGCTTAGCTTGAACATTTTGTAGCCTAAACAATGGAAGTTATTTAAATACTTATCTAAACAGGTGTATTGTTACTTTAATTGGTCTTAAGACTTCATGTACAGAAATCTTTAAATAGTTCATGTACCTAAATAGTATTATGAAGATTAGAGAAGTTCTAGATAAAAAGATAGGTAATAAGGAATATAAAAGGTATATTGTTATTTTACCTAAAGATGTAGTTCAAGATTCTAAGTTACTAGGAAAAGAATTAAAAGCTACGTTAGAAAAAGATAAAATAATTTTAGAAAAAAATTTTGATAATTAATAATCATTACGTATGGTCTTGCATATACTCAATTACTATTTCTATTATTTTCTTAACCGTAATATTACAATTTTTAAAAGTAATTTTATCTAAAACTTCTATTCCATGTTTTCTAATTACATCACTTATAAGAGCATGTATAAAAGATTGTGTAGCAGACTCAACATCTTTGAAATCTAATATTATATCACTGTTAGCATCCAAAATAGGTAGAATTTCTTTTATTCTTATTTTCTTAGCGATGTCCTTATTTTCTGCAAAACTGCCAACTTTCTGATAAATGTTTATTTCCATTTAAATAAATTTTCCTTTTTTATATTTCGCTTTGTTTTGTTCTTTTCTACTCTCTCTATATACGTTTCTTATTAAATCCAAGAGTTTATTAAAATTAAGCGTTTCATTTAAACATAAGTCTATACCGACTACAGTTCCTTGCCAGTGAGGATAACTTTCTTTTTTTGAATGATGATCTTTTAATGGATCAGAAAATAGTTTTATTTCTTTTTTATTATCTTTTAATAACTTATATGCACCATTACCACTATATATTAAAAAGAAATCTCTACTAATTTTTGTAAGGGATTTTATAAAAAATAATCCCGCTCCGGCATTAGTAGCAGTTCCACCTATTTTATGTGTGGTTCCAGTTATCCCAGGAGTTAAAGCTAAAGTAATCGCATCTAAATCACTGACAGGATGATAATACCTTTTAAGAGTATTTTTTATGCCTACACCACTATCCACTACACCTATTCTGATAGTATTACTTTTTTTATAATATTGAGCGCAAACTATTGCTCCGTTCTGAGACTCAGCATGTTCAAAAACATTTCTTACTAATTCGCTGATTATATATTTAATTGGTTCTACTTTTTCAGGTTGAAGATGAAGCAATGGAATCATTTCTTTAATAAAATCTTCTAGCATTGAAGTATTTTTTATTATTTGAATAGGAATAAATCTTCCAGTTGGTTCGTGGTGTTCAACTTTCATTTCAGAATCTAAATTAAGAACATCAAATAAACCCATTCTTTCAAAATAATGTTTTGACCTTGCTTCCATTTTTTCAAAACTAATCTCTTTATTATTTTTATTCATAAGCAAACCTAACGCAGTTATCATACACAAAACTACTGGGTGTACCGAAACCCATTTCTTATGAGAGGTTATTTCTAAAATATTGGTATTGGAATTATCAAAAGAGCTAATAAATTGGTCAATATTACCTATCCAAACACTATTTGGAAGATGAATTCTCATAAAAATGAGAGTAATATTCGCTTAATAAGTCTTTTGTAAATACCGGGAATCCCGGTGTTTTTCATGTACCGAAAGGTTTATATACTTATTCATGTACATGAATATATATGAAAAAAGAAATTAAATGTCCTCATTGTGAAAGTGAAAATGTAGTCAAGAGAGGATATTTTCAAACTAATAAAGATGGAAAAGTTCAGAGATATTACTGTAATAACTGTAATAAGAAATTTATACCTCAAACTCCTTTTTATAGAATGAGAAATGATTTTAGAAAGATAACATTATGCTTAGATTTGTTCTATAAAGGAGTTTCAACTCGTAAAGTTCAAGACCATCTAAAAGCTTTTTATCCACATAATTCAAGCCATAAATCTATCTATAAATGGGTTATCAAATATTCAAATATTATCTATGATTACACAAATAAGATACCACTGAAAACAGGCAACGAATTAATGGTTGATGAGATGGAATACTCTACAAAGGGCAAACAATCATGGTTTGTTGATTGCATGGACACAAAAACTCGTTACATGGTTGCTAGTGATTTCATGTATGGTAGAACTATGCCTAGATTGATTAACGTTCTAAGAAATGCAAAGAAAAAGACAGCTAATCAGATAAGTATAGTTACAACTGATGGTCTTAATGCTTATCCCCATGCTTTGCATAAATCATTTAAACTTAACAAAAGAAAAGCTAAATCCCAAATAATACATAATATTGTAAAAGCTAACGAGAGAGGATTTAACCATAAAATAGAAAGACTTCATAACTCCATAAGAGAACGTACAAAAACCTTCAGAAATTTTCATGGCAGTATAGATAGTGCCTCTACTATTATGAGGGGCATGGAAGTTTATTATAACTTCATAAGATTACATCAAGCTATCAAATGCAGACCTTATGAACTAGCAACTGAATTAAAGTTAAATTCTGAGAATAAATGGCTAGAATTGATAATTCATAGTTTTAACGCAAAAATTTCATAATTTCTGAGGCATCCGATGTAATCTGATTACAAATTGCTTTCATCTCGCTAACATCTTTATCATTTAGTTGTAATAGTTCCCTTTCTTTTAAATCAAATTTTTTTTTCCTGAATTTTTTATCTATCCATTCTCCCTTATTCATAATTGTATTAATAGACAGAATACAAGATTCAATTGAGCTCAACTTTGCAATTATCGTACGTTTGTCTACATCTGTCATTTTTCCTCCATAAATTTTGATATTACTAATCATTGGATGATATATTTAAAATTTGTGGTAAGACCAATTAAGGTAACAATACACTAAACAGGGGATTGTATTCATTAAAGTCGAGGGCAAACTTCAACACTAATGGTTTTTTTTCAAAAAATCCAACACTCTTGTAATCAATATCAAAATAAAATACTTTATTGCTTTCAACAACTCTAATATTGCTGTCTATACCTTTCCAGCAGACTATATTGTTCTTGCATTTGTCTATGTTGTCTTTTATTTTATTGCTCCAATCTGCTATATTGCTGACTTCTGCATTATAAGGGACATTAAATGCAGGCATTACATAATATTTGAACTGCTCTTTGTAGAATTCTATTTCATTTCCAGAAGCGATTAATGTGTTTTTTCCTTCCCTCACAACATATTTATTCTGTATAGGTAGGTTATAATTTGCGGCATACTCATTTAAATTACTTGTCAGGAATTCGCTGAACTGCTCCAAAGCCATTTTCTTATCTAAGAAGCATTTTTGGCTCCCCTTCATCCATAAGTTGTAGTTATTTATTGTACCGCAATCATTTAAAAAATAGCCCCCCTTGCTGTAGAATTCTTGGAGCGCATTAATGCCAGAATATTTCAAGCTTTGTTCTATGAAAAATAAAGCTTTTTCGCCGTCATTATATGTATTGAGCAACTCAATCTGCATTTCCCCAATCTGTTTTTTCTGCACTGATTTTTCTAAGGTTATTAGTTTAAATCCGGCTATAGTAAGCATCGCTATTACAATGATTAGTAATAATGGCCCAAATATAAAGCTTCCATTTCTTCCTTTGATTTTAGCAAGAGCCATTTTCACTCTCGATTAAATTGTCTCCATATTTTATTGTAAGCATTTTTTTATTGTCAACAGGCAATAAAACAGATGCCGACTGGATTCTTTTATTTCTGGCAGTGCCCTCATTATTAACGCTGCTAAACTCCCCGATAGAGCCGATAGAGTTTATTATCTTGCGCCCATCAAACACAGTCAACGACCATTTGCAGTTGCGGTCCTTGAACAGAACACTTAACTTTTCCTTGATTACTCCATTGAATGCTTTATAGTTATCATTCTTGTAGGAGTAAACTAGCATATCTGCTAAATTGATATTTTCTAAAATGCCGTCATTGTCTATGTCGAAATTTATGTTGCTCCTCATCAAGTTAATCAAGGTAAGTTTTTCTTCGGCTCCAATAATTTGTGATATCTCCTGCTTTGCCTTTAAGTTCGGAGCATATGCAAGTATATACCAAAATGTGATAAGCACCAGGATGATTGCAAATAATGATGCTATCTCAACAAACGTCTCTCCAAACATGCCCTTTTTATTCATTTTTTATCACCGTGCTAAAATAAATTATTCCATTTTGTATTTTTTCATTGTCAAAATAAAGCGCATAGTCTTTCCTGTCATAACAGGAAAATTTAGATTTTCTTAGTTTACATGCCAAATTTAGTTCATAAACATCTTTGTTGATTGTGGTATCTTTCAGGATATTATTTTTGTCATCTAGCATTTTTATGTTGAGGCCTATTTTTTTGTCTTTAACATCAAAACACTTATTTAATCCATCCTCATTTAGTTTAGCGATGTCTATCGTACCTGGAACTTCCCTTGCGCCATTGTTGTGCAATATGCAATTATTTCCATAAATTATTCTAGAGTACAAAATGTCTGATTCTAATTCGGTCGTGTCTATGCTTCTTGCAAGATAAAGACTTATAATTAAAACCATGATGATTAATATAGGGATCAGGTAAATCAGACGCGCGAGCCAGAAGATTACTTTGCTCGATATATATCCTTTTTTCATTTTTTGTTTGTTAAGCTAACCGCAATATTGATGTCTTTCTTGTCTATGATTAGAATCTCGCCAAAATTATTTTTTTGATCGATTGCAATTATGCTATTTCTTGTAAATCTCTGATATTTCCCTATTCCAAGGTCGTTTGATTTAATAATGAGTTTATTTTCATCTGTGTTTATGATATATTTATAGATGTCTCCTAAATCATATTCATAGTGCAGGTTTCCTGGGCTTGAATAGATAGTGTCAATCAAAAAACCAGTGTTCCTGATATGGTATCTTTCTTTGAAGTCTTTGTTGTTGCTTATGTTGTTTAAATATAAAACAAATGATAGAAATATTAAAGCAATTATAATTACACTAAATATTATGAAACTGGCCTCAGTTATCTCACCTCTCTTCATATTAAAGATAAATTCTAAGGTCTATTTAAATATTCTCAACCTAACTAAGCTGCTTTTTTTATCGTGATTTTATTGTCCTGTTGGCTTATGTCTACATTCACTATGCCCTTTGTTCCTGAAACCAGCACAGGGTCATTTTCATCAAAAATCAGTTCTATTTCCTGGTATCTTTTATGTGCAATGGGCGGTTCGCAATTGTCCTTAACAAAAACAAGGCCTTTTTTGCATATTGCCAGGCAATAATCCAGGCCGCATTGTGTTGGTTTGTCATATCTGCCAGATTTTAAGTTTTGGCTAGTAAAGGCAACTAAGTCATATTTATCAGATAAATACAATGCAGCCATGCTTGGCTTGCCTGTTTTAATTACTTTATCGACTTCATAAGTTAGGTCTTGAAATGAATTTTTCACGCCAGTATCTTTGTAAATCAAGCCATAGATAATTAGTGCTACTGGTATTATTATCAATAAAACAACCATGATGGATATTACAGTAGTTCCAGCCTCCATTATGGAGCTGCTTGTTGACTCTTCCCCTTTTTTGTTCATTTTACTTGTTTAATAATTCTTTTGGCTGGCTGTTTGAATTAGTTATCGAATCTATTATTCCAGAAAAATAGCGGGCTATGTTCCCGAACTGCCCGCTGAAAGCTAGTATTATTATGACTAAAGCAACTATTATAATTATGAAAATTACTATTGTCTGTAAAGATAATTCTTCTGCATTTTTATGCATTTTGAGCTTATGCACCGCATTGCATACTTGGGCAGCTTGTCCCTAAATCTACGCAGGTAATTCCTGTCCTGTCTGCTTTTCCGTCGCCATTAGTGTCTATATCAAACCTAGAATCCTGATTTTCCCCGCAGAAGTTCTGCTGCCACACGTTTAATTTGGTTGTTTCGTAATTGCCGCAGTAAGAATTGCATTTCAGTATTGCCTGGCTTGTGTCTATAGTTTGAGTGGCATAAATCCCGAAAAATCTCTTTATGGCATTTGAGGCTCCGCCAGTGAAGAACAATAACATAACCACTAAAACCACAATAAGAATTATTGCAATTATGATGACATTCATAGAAAGTTCCATGCCTCTTTTGTTTCTTAACATAACCATAACATAGAAATTTAAACTGCTGGAATATTTAAGTTTTTTGGTTTAATTTTGGCATATGGAATCTTTGTTTAAAGTGTTCAGGAAGGCTTTGTCTACTATACATAGCTTGCCTTCAGTTTTGTAAAACACATAATCTGGACTGAACTCGTATTTCTTGTTCTTAAGCTCTATTTCATATTTTGAAGCGTAATGCAAAAATAGCTTATTATTCAGAGTAGTTCCGCTGATCTTCTTTATCATGTAACAGGATTCAATAGGCAGGTTAAAATAATTCAATTGCTGCTTGCTGTTTGAAATCAGGCTTATTTTGCCTTTGAAGTTATTATCATTCTCGACTAAAATTCTATAATCTGTAGGAAACAATATTCTCTCATTTGTGCAAAAGCAGTCATTGTCTTGTTTTGAAGCGCAATTATCCAATATTGTTTTTAAATAAGAAAATCTATCGGAGGCTTGGTCTGTTATCTCTTTCATGTCTAAAGTGAAGCCTTTTCCTAAAATGAAATTACTTAATTTAATTAAATTGGTGCTTAACCAAGGCCCTACAATGGCTACTGTAATTATGCCTATAATTATAAGAGCAACCCAGGCTTTTTCCATTATCTTCCAAACCTCAGGATATTTCCAAAGTTTCTTATCAGCTCGATCATTTTTTCTTTGTACATAAAAACAATGAAAATCAATGTAACAAGGACTAATAAAGCCAGAAGCCAAATCATTAACTGATCTATTTCAATCTCGCCCTTTTTCATTCTAATGCCGTGCATCCTAGTTTGCTTATATCCTTATATGGCACAGTAACAACTCTTGCAGCCCAATCAGCTGCATGATCACTTCCAATCATAAATCCTGCCGCGCTCCCGATTAAACCAAAAGTCTTGCAGCTGCTAATGGCTAGACCGGCTGCCACAGGCAATCCTGCACCGGGGATTGTTATTGCCACAAGAACTCCTGCGACAGCTCCAAAAATACATCCTCGCACCCCCCCTCCAATAATTCCTCCGGGTTTTCCCTCTAATTGCTGTTTGTAATACAAGAACATTACTGCATAATCGTTATTTGTGTCTATAATATCTCCTTGCACAGATTTTAATTTATCTAATTCATCTTGTTTCGTTTCGTAATCTGTCAAATATCTCAAATAAGTGTAATTAATCCCCATTACTGGATTTCCGCGGTCATCCATTATCTTGTTTTCTGCAAGGTAATTTAAAAAGCCGTTAATCTGCTTGCCTTTCGCTTCATCATCAAATGAAACTTTGCTGCATATTATGCAGTATGTTTCTGATTCTGGATCAAGGAATTTTATCTTGCCTTGCCCGAACTTGTCCCAGCAGTCATACATCTGATTCGCTAAGCTTAATTGTATCTTGTCTGGCTTTTTAACAGTTATTCTGGCAGTGGGGCATTTTAAGTCGCTTAATCCAGGGGTTATTTCAGTCCCTGCTATTTCAAGCCTTTTGGAATTCGCGAGTACGCTTGCCTTGCATGTGTCCTTGTCTATTGTATTGCTGCCAGCTTCCTTGATTAAGGGGAATATAATAAAAAAAACAACTAAAACAATAACTGCTATCAAAATCCCTGTTAAAGATTCAGCAGTGCCTTTCTTGTTATTGGAATACATTTTTCAGCAACCCAATTACTAATGCTCCTATGATTAATATTGCAACAATCACCAAAATTAAAGTAACAAGAGTATTAAAGGCGATACCTCTTTTTTCCATGTATGAAAAATCGGGAATTTTATATTTAAATCTTCCTAAATGTTAGTTGTCGTTAATACTAAAGATGCCAGTGCATTGAATATCAGTATGACGATTAATGCGATTCCAAAATAAAGCAGCGTGCTCATCTGCAGGTTTTTTCCGAGAAGGTATTGCTCATTTATTTTGTCAGCCCCATTCTCGATTCCATTTGCTAGAACAGTCAATACATAAACTATCTCTACAACATAAATTCCTATAATGACTTGGAAAAAGAAACTAGGTATTGTGTCATAAATACTCAAAAACCCGCTTATTGCATCTAAGCCTCCAGTTGGAATATCGCCGTTGCCAGACAGATTGGCACTTTCTACTAATTCGCCTAATTTTCCAATCACACTGACTATCATAGAAGCTATGCCTACTACTATTGCAGCTATTACTGGCGCCAAAAAACTTATCTGGCTCCTCATGCTTGACATAACATCACTTAACAAGTCCTTTAATCTTTCATTCACGCTATGAATCTGCCCTATATAGTTGCTTATGCTAATCAAGCTTCTTGCCACAATTTGCGGCCCTTTTCTTGAGCTTTCCACCAAAACTTCCATCGAGCTCTCGACTAATGGGCTTTGGTATTTTAAAATAGCTCCATTTTTTAAATTGAATATTGCCTCCTCGACGCTTTGCCCTAGATTCCTGATGTTTTGTGCGACTATCCTGAAAAAATTTCCTGTCGCAGTTCCTTTCATATTATCGCTTATGTTTTCAATGGCTATTTCTGCAGGCACCCCGTCTCCAATTCTGTTTCCCAATTGAAACAGGCTGCCTGAAAATTCCTGCTCTAGCGTCTTGGTTTCATCCATTATCTTTATCGCTTGTTTTGACTTGCTATTGAAATAAATGCTTAATCCAAAAGCAATGCCTAATGGAATGAACAAGCTGAATAATAATGCGCCCGTCCCATAAGGCCCGCTACAATTTTCATTGCCGCATTTATAATCGAGAAATTTTCCAAATATCCCTAGCTCAAAATCAGCCTGATTGCTTATCAAATGTAAAAATAATGGCATTAGTCCTATAAAAATAAACAACAAAGTCACGATTAATGCTGTATAAAAATTGCCTTTTGTTTTCAGGTTGACAATAGAAGTTCCGTATCCAGTCGGTCTTTTGCTCAGCACATTTGTTCCAAGGACAAATACAATCACTGGCAGGAATATATTATATAGTATTATCAAAAAGATTATTTTGCTGCTGACAGGCACTTGTTTTATGAAAGAGCTGACTAATGGCAATATAACTAATCCCAATATTGGCAGCACGACTCCGAGCATATGTATCATAGTGATTGGATTTTTCAGGTTTTGTGCATAATGGAGCATTTTTTCATAAGTCCCATTAAGGATTAATTCTAAGCTCTTATCTAAAATCTCGATTCTTCTGGCTTCATTAGGCTCGTATAAGCTCCCTTCTATTAAATGAAAAGAATTGACGAATTCAAGATTATATTCACGCCAGGATTCAAGGTAATTGTCAAGGCTTTCTTTTAAAGTGGGATATTTTCCATTCTCTACATCAAAGAAGACTTTCCTCAAGTCGAGGTTTAAAGGTTCTTGTATATGGTCAATTGCGAATTTTAACGCATGTTCTAAATTGCTGGTATGCCTCATGTACATCACAACATACAATATGCATAAAACCATCTGATTGCTTGCCTTTAAGCGCCATCTCGACGCCATATAATTTGGAATTCTCGTGATGGGTTTTATTATCACTACCCCAAAGAGCATAATCAGTAAAGGTAACAATATGGTGACCAGGCTTTTGGTAGTGAAATATTGCATTACCCCGAATACTACCCCAAAAACAAAAATCATGAATCCAATTAATGTTGCAAAGCTAGAAGTTCCTGTTGTAGTGATATTTAAGTGAGCCGCTTCGATGCTTTTTTTTAACTTTGGGCTTTCTTTCTTGTCAGGGTCTACCTTAATTATTTTTTCAGAAAGATTGCATAATCTTTCATAAACACTTATATTATTGCCAAGCAGTTCTTTCCTAAATGTTATATACTCTCTAGAAAAATCGCGGTTAGGCATATATTCATTATTATTTGTTTTTCCAATTTTTGTTTTTAATTGGTCTCGGTACTTATTCAGAATGTCCTCTATTTCCTTATCGTTAATTTTCAATCAACCTCTTTTCATGCAAAACTATTTTTTAGTTTAATCTGTTTCTTAAGCCATTCGTTCCATTCGAAATATATTCTTTTTGTATCTATGATTTCATATTTTTCTCTTACACTATCGGAAATTCTGTGGAACTCGTCATTGCTTCTTATTGTAAACTCCGCTTCCAGTAATAAAGGATTTTTTATTTTGGTCGCGGTTTCAACCAAGGTCTTTTTTATAGAAGCCCTTAACATGATATTGTCCCAGACAGCATCCCAATTGCCGGCCCATTCTTTTACATTAGATGCAATAGATTTTATGATATCAGAATCACCATTTATTAAGTTGTCAGTCATTTCAAGCTGGTCTGTTTTTGGATTGTATCTCATCAGATCTACAAAACCATTCTCCCTTAAAGGATCTTCTTCCCATTCTTTTCTTACCTCTGTGATGCTTACGATTCTTCTTTTTTTATGCAGGCCGTCTGCAGTCCTTATGGGATTAGCGATTATTATTATGTCAGTTGCCTTAAAGCTGGTTTTTGGAACTTGCAGATCATTAACAACTCTATCAAAAACTCCATAGGGGCTGTCTCCATGAATCGTTCCAGCAACAACATTCGCTAAAGCTCCAACCCTCATAGCCTCGTAAAGTGCCTGCGCCTCTGTATTATGCAATAAAATTCCGCCAAACCCCCCAATAAAATTTTGGCCGGGCCCAACGGATAAATCATAAACATGTTCTCCTTCTTCTAATATAATCTCTTTAATTTCTTTTACTTCATCAATAAAGAATTCTCCGTTGACAAAATTCTTTATAATAGGTGTTGTAAATTTAGATTCTTCAACAACCTTTCTCAAATATTCCTTTCCACACGAATTGTATTTTCTCAAATGTCTAAATTTCCTTTTTAATTTAACATGTTGCTCTAGAATACTTATATCATAATTTACAGTATTTAGATTGCTGTGAGGAACACTCCCAGAAATCAGTTCTTTTTTATATTTTTTAAAACCAATCTTATTTATGAATAATTCTACATATTTCCTTTGTTTAATCTCTATTGTATAGTTTGTATTCCTGCCAATACCATATGGTTTTTTGTAATAAACTCTTGCAACAATGCCCAAATTTAATAGTAAGTACATTATGTCATTTGCTAAGCCTTTTGATATGGTGGAGCACGAAACCCGGTTTCCACTGGCTTTTACAGAAGTTTGTGTTCCATCGCCATCGAAATAACCCTTCAAAAATTCGCAGATTTTGTCTTCTGAAAGTCCGAAAATAATCGCCGGAATTCTTTTTTCAATCGCAACTCGACCAGCCCCTAGTTTTTTGATTAATAATCCTAGTATTTTGTTGCATAATTTCATTTGAGTAGAGAATCCTAAGCCCTTTGTTATCCTTACAATTGGGTTGATATTAAATAATTTTTTTGATAAGTTAATTATATCAGCAATAATAACTTTATCACCATTAGAAAAAACAACATTTCCATTTTTATCTGTGAAACCTTCTGCAGCGTAATATCCTAAAAATCTACAAAAATCATTAGTTAATTGAATCTCTGCATTTAAAGTGTTACTTGTCCCTTTCTTAATTTTAATAGTCTCAAGGCTGGTGCCATAATTTGATTCAGTTATAAGATTCTTATAAGTGTTTATTGGAATATTAGTATGTTGAATACCTTCTCTTAAATATCTATAAACATCATCATTAATATTAGAAATTTGAGTGGCTTTTTTCCAACCTATTTTTTTAATAATTTGTTTTAAATTCTCTTCATAACCTACAGCTCTGCAATTTTCATCAGACAGCATGTCGAAAATGTTAAGTCTTGAAATATTATTATATGCTATTGGAATCTTCTCTGGTATTATTATCTTATCGCCAGAGTTTATATTTTGGCACTCTATAGGAACTATCATAAAATCTTTATGTGTAAATAGGCTATGATCTGGAGTTACTGTAATTCTTCTTCCAGTCCTAGTTTTTATTTCCAAAAGCTTATTTCTTTTAGGATGTTTGACAAATGCATTTAATTTACATAACTTAAACTTTAAATCAAAAGCCATGGAAGGAACATAAATATTAGAAATATCTTTTCCTTCCAATTCTTTAATTTGGATCCTTTTTGTAAGTCCTTCCTCAACAATTAAAACTTCTTCACAACCTCTTATAGAACTTCTAACTTCTCCGACAATCAAACTTGAATCCCCCATTCTTAAACTAGTTCTGATGCCTTCATCAGCCGCAACTTCGCTTCCACCCGCTACAGCCAAAGCTGCTCTGACTTTCATTGGCTGAATATTATACCCAAGTTTTCTCATAGCTTCTGTTCCTAGTTCTAAGGTGTCTTCCACAGTTATCATCCGGTACTTCCTCATTATTTCAATCATGATGCTCCCGAGAAAACTGGTTTTTCCAGAGCTTCTAGTTCCTGCTACGAGCAAAGATCTGTTGCCATCTATCAAAAAACTTAATAGCCCTGCACCTAGGCTGTTTATCATTCCGTTGTTGATGAACAATGGCAATGTCCAAGGTTTGTCTCTATGCCTTCTGAAAGAATATCCTAGCCCCAGAGGATTTAATGGGTTGGAGATTATTGCTACCCTTGCTTTTGCTCCCGGAACTGTCAATTCTGTGTCTAGAACCGGATTTGCCTCGTCTAGAGGCCTTCCGCTTATAATCCTGAATTTGGTTGCCCAGCTCTGTCCATCTTCTTTGCTGGGTATTATATTTGTAACGCACTCCTCATAGTCTTGATGAACTATAAAGGCAGTTGTCTCCCCTATAGGCCCATTAATGCTCACATCTTGAATTTTTTCATCCTTAAGCAAGATTTCAATTAACCCAAATCCTACAGTATATCTTACTAGAATTTCGGCCAGTTTTTTGGCCCGATTATATTCCAGGTCGATTCCTTTGTGTTCGGCCAGTTCAGTAATCAAGTCCCTTCCAATATTAAAAAAAGTCTGCCTTATTCTTTCTGGATTGACAAACTCCTCTGACTTTGGCTGATGCTCTGAAAGAACTTGCCTGGCAGTTTCCACTAAATCATATTCTTCTTCTGAGATTTGGTATTCTATTGGATTTAAGCTATACAAGTACTTGATGTCATTACTGGTTTTATAAATTGAAACCTCGTTGTCTTCATCTATTTTATAGGCATCTACTTCAATTGCATCTAAAGGGATGTCTTCCAAAAGTCTTGTTATCATGAACTCTGGCGTGATGCTTGCCTTGAACACTGATTTATAGATTCCCCTATTGCCGACAGAAAAGCCATCTAAATAGGGTCTTGCAATCTTTACAAGTTTTGACTTGTCAAGAAGGTTGAAGACATAAATCAAAATGTCTAAATATGCCTTGCTTCTCCTAATTTCTTCTTTCGTTATTGATTTTTCAAGGAATAGTTTTTCTTCTCTGATTAATCTCTTAATCTCTACATACGCGCCTATAGGGTCTGATTTTATTAGGTTTTCCAAGATAAATTTTAATTCATTAGATTTCTGCATATAATTTAAGGCATTGATGTTAGTGAGAAGCTTTTTTTGCCTGTTTAAGTGGCTGTAAATGTTGGCTATTTCCCTTAACACTTGTGCTTGTTCATAGCCGTATTCATAATTCCTTCTTTGGTAGAATATGATTCTGTTCACGCTTGGCACTTGTATTATTTTGTCAATTGTATCTGCCATGCACTCTCTGCTATCTTCTAAACTTGGCAGCATAGAAAGGCCTTCGTAATTAATCTTCATTACCTCTTCTTCTCCTTCATTAAGAATTTCAAAACTTCCAGGATTTATTTTTTTTGCAAACAATGATATCACCACTTAACATAAACAACATAACGTTTATTACTTATAAAAGTTTATGTTGCCTATTAAGTTAAAATAATTTTCGATTCATTTTGTAAAAATGGCAGAGCAATTTCAAAACGAGCAATATTCAGAAATGAATGAACTTTCGGGAAGAACAAGAGTACTTGAAAGCAAGTATTCTTTAGCTAGAGACAGGATTTTCTTGATCAATCAGAATATGATTGACTCCCATAAAAGATTGATGATACAAATAGACTCGTTAAATTCAGATCTTAAAGAAATAAAGAACGATGTTTTCATAATAAAAGATACCTTAAGAACTTTGATAAAGGAATTTGATTCATTCGCGAAGAAAGAGGACGTTAAAGTATTAGAAAAGTATATTAACATGTGGAGCCCTTTGAAATTTGTTACAGAAGACCAGCTTAATAATCTATTAAAAAAGACTGTGAAAAAACGTGGCCGAAAAAAAACCTAGACCAGCCCCTGTCGAGTTAGTCATTAATCTTAGGAATCAAGGATACAGCAACAGCCAAGTTATTGAAAACTTGAAATCTGGAGGGTATTCTCTGCAAGAGATTTCTGATGCCATGAACCAGTCTGAAATTAAAGATGCTGTCTCGCAAGGCGTTTCTCTTGAAGATGCTCCCTCGCCCTCAGGCCAAGAGTCTTCTAATTATTCTAACCAGCCTAACCAGCCAGAATTTGATATTCAATCCCAAAACAGTTTTCCTAGCTACCGGCCGGAAATCCAAAGCCAAGAATCTAGAATCCCACAATACCAGGGGTTTGCGCCTGCCCGTGACACATACACAGAAAAAATAGAGGAAATCGCAGAGTCAATAATAAAAGAGAAGTGGGAAGATTTCATGAAAGATTTCGGCGACATAACAGTATGGCGGGAAAAAGTAAGGACCGACATTCTTTCCATAAAACAAGAGTTAATAAGAACCCAGGAAAGGCTCGAAAATTTGCAGAAAGCTGTTCTTGGAAAGGTTTCTGAGTACGATAAGGATGTAAGGGAAATAGGCACCGAGATAAAGGCTTTGGAAAAAGTGATGGAAAAAATATTAGAGCCCTTAACATCAAATATTAAAGATCTTCAAAAAGTCGCTGATGAATTAAAGGGCCGAAAAAGAAAGTGATTATTTCTTTTCGCCACCGCTAAATTCTGTTATTCTTTGTATTGCGAACGCGGCTATTATCAAAATAAAAATAGCTCCTAAAACTCTTGGATGAAATAAAGTTTTTATCGTCTCTCCGCCAATTGTTTTTTCTGTTGGCCCGCCTGGCGCATAAGGATCAAAGACCGGTCCGAAAACCTGTGAGATTCCCAACACCAATATTAATATGCCTATTATAACAATGGTATTAATCCCTCCTAAGGCATCTAGTACTTTTGGCTGCTCTACCCCATAAAACATCAGGCTCATGAAAACCAAAAACAAGAATACAAATATGACAACAAACCATGGTGTGACAAAATTTATTAGGTCTATTGCGCTCCCGGAAAACAAGGCAATTAACCCAATACACACTGCGGCAAGCCATCTCGCTCTATCATCAATTTTTTGTAATACAACTCTCATTAATGCATAAGTCAAAATTACTATAAAAATGAAAGTGAATGCAGGCAGGAAGAATTTCAGCAATCCAACATCTAGTACCGTAGCCATATTTTAATGATGTCTCCCATGGCCCGGGGGACCACCACCTAACATGTCTCCAATCTGGGTAAATACATTAGTTTGACCTGCTCGTCTAGGGCCTTTTGTGACAAACCATATCACTGTAAAAAATATTGCCAGGAAAAGCAATAACGATTTATCAGCATCTGTAAATATATAATATCTGTTGAAAAAATCCCCTAATCCCAATTCGGGTGACAAAGCCCATAATACTGCGATTATGCAAATTATGAATGCAATCCCCAATATGCCACCTGAAAATCCTCTCTCGACATTAGCCCCAAATACACCTAATACTAGAAGGAATATCAACACTATCACAATAAACAGTGCCATTTTTGAAAGGTATATGTTAATAATTTCTACTATGCCCGTCTGCACAACAACAATTAATGATATTATCAACCCCAGTAGCATATTGATATTGGTTCTTGGTTTGTTTCCCTGTTCCAGGCCCATCAGTTTTGTCTTTTCAAGCATCGCAAATATTATTGTAAACACTAGCAAAAATGGCAGCAAGAAATCATAAAAGCCAAATGCCTGTAAATTTCCGAATAACGAATTGAAATTAAATGATTCAACTACCATCAGCCACCACCCCTATTTCCAGTATTTCCAGTTGGAGCAGGCCTTACCACCCAGAAAATTGCCCCCATTAATATTGCAAAAAATATTATCGAGCTCACAACAGCCCCTTCAAAATTGTTTAGTGCATAATCCCATACAAAACTCAGCCAGCTCTGTCCTTTTGAGTTTGTAATTGATCCTAGGAAGATTAGTATGATCGCAATAAGGCTTGAGAATACAAAGAACTTGTAATATCCTTTGTGTTTGCCTGCAAAGTCCATTTGTTCGTCTTTTGAGAATACGCTTATCAGCAACAAAAATGCAACAAACACTACTAATAACAAAACAACATTCGGCAACGCTGTATTAATTGCAGTGACGATCTTATTTGTAGCTACAACAACTAGAGCAAATACAAAAGCCACCATAGAATTGAGATTCCTCTTTGATGATTCAGTTTTCTTTTCGCCTTCTACTCCAAGAATCTTGGTCTTCTCAAGTATTGCATAGACTAAAGTAAAAACCAGCAGAAAGGGCAGCACTACGTCAAAGAGTCCAAACTCTCTTAGAAATTCAATAGCATTTTGCAGGGGACTCGCCATAATAAGTAATAAAAAAGAAAAGAGTAATATTTAAAAGTTATGTTTTTGTCTATATTTTTTCTTCGCCTTCTAGCTTTTCCATTCCAGCGGAAGAAGATTCCTCATAGTTAGGCAAAGCCCCTTTGCTTATAATCACAACATCACCGATGCTCTTAACCAAATTATGTGGCACTATAACGCCTTTAGCCCCGCCTAAAACCTTGCTTAGGTAAGAGCCTTTTACTGCTTCAATTCGCCAGCCGGTAACCTTATTATTGCCTAAAACTGCTTCTTTTACCACTCCAAAGAAATCTCCATTGTCTGTAAAGACCTCTGCCCCGTATACAGCTGTAATAAGCATAGTTTTGATTGCCATTTTAATCCTCCTTTTATAGTCCAGTATGTTTCTCTGCTATTTTCTACAGGAAATGTTTATAACTTTATATATTTTTCTCTTTTTGAAATGGTAACAATCAATCTTGATAATCTAAGCATAATTGGAACATCCCATATCTCAAGAGAAAGCATAAACGAGGTAAGAAGCTTCATTTTAAATGAAAATCCGGATATTATAGCCCTTGAACTTGATCCTTTGAGGTTTGATGCATTGCTCAATCCAGAAAAGAAGAAAATTAGCTTAAGTGACATTAAGGTTGTGGGGTTTAAAGGCTACTTGTTCAGCATAATAGGTTCTTTAGTGCAAAAAAAGCTGGGTAAGATTGTCGGTGTTGACCCTGGCTCAGAGATGGTCACTGCAATAAACCTTGCCCTCAAGAACAAAAAGGAACTATGCCTTATCGACCAAGATATTCGAGTTACGTTAAAGCGACTTTCTCAATTAATAACTTTCAAGGAAAAGGCAAGGTTGTTTTTTGATTTAATAAGGAGTCCTTTTGTAAAAAGAATAGAGGGCATAGAAATTTCAAGATTTGACTTGAACAAAGTGCCTGAATCAGAATTTATCAGTGTTGTGTTAAAAATTTTAAGGCAACGCTATCCATCGTTCCATAAGGCTTTGATTGAAGAGCGCAACAATGTAATTGCAAAAAATTTAAATAGAATTAAGGCTCAGTATTCAAACAAGAAGATATTGGCTGTTGTAGGTGCGGGCCATTTAGATGGTTTGATAAGCTTGCTGAGAAGTGGTTAACATAAAATTCGATAAAACTGAAAAGATGCACTTGATTTTGGGGATACTGATACTTAGTTTTATCTTCGGTTTTGACGACAAACGCCCAAGTTTTGTTTTAAGCCTTTGGTTGTCGAATTTGTTTTTTGTGTTTGTATTTGTGGTTATTTCCGTTTTGTTTCGTGAACTCGTCCAAAAATATGTGGCAGATAAACTGTTGGTCATAAAAGAATATCGCTTATGGGGCATAAACAGGCTAAATTTCAGGAGAAGGCCGTCATTCCCTATGAAAATTGGCTGGTTTAAGATAGAACGCTTTTACATTGGTGCATTTATAGGCCTTCTTGTTGCATTTGTCTCAAAGGGAAAGTTTTTCTTTGCTGCAATAGGCGGTTCTAAATTAAGTCCGAGTATAGAACTAAGGTCTTATAAAGAATTAAAGGAATTGCAAAGAACTGAGGTAATATTAATAAGCGTTATTGGTCCTCTGGCGAGTTTATTTCTTGCGATAGTTTTCAAGCTACTAAATTGGGATCAGGGCGTATTGATAAGCTCTATGATTTCTATTTATAGTATGCTTCCATTTCCTAATTTAGACGGCGGCAATATACTTTTCAAATCTCCTTTCACGTACTTGTTTTTCTTGGTTTTTATAATTTTGAGTTTATTGTTGTTAGGCTCTCTTAATTTCTTTTTTGCCCTGATTTTGGCCGTAGTAGTAGCTTTTCTGACAACTATAACATATTACTATTTCTCACAAAAATAAGCTGAATACAGACTTCTGCATCAAAAATATAAAAAGTATCCATGTTAATGTGCTAAATATCCCGAAGAAAGCAAGTAAAAAGAATACCCCCGTAACTCCGTCTAATAAGCTGATTAAATCGGGAAAAAATAAAAATCCTTTTATCAAAAGATATAGAGCAAATACAAAAAGGATATTTTTAAATAAGCCGAGCTGAAACAGTACTAGGCTCAGCCAAGCCAATAAATCCAATATTCCAAAAAATTTGGCGAGCATAAAAAGGTCTATTTAAAAACATATTTAAACATATATGTTAAAGAAAAATGATAGAAATAAGGAACTTCCAACCAAGGGCCTATCAAGAAAATATACTAAAGTCTTGTATAAACAAAAATTGCCTTATTGTTCTTCCGACAGGCCTGGGAAAGACGAAAACAGCTATCTTAATCAGCGCCTACCGGCTTAATAGTTTCCCGAATTCGAAAGTTTTGTTTTTAACGCCCACTAAGCCATTGGCGAATCAAATCTATAACGAGTTTTTGGATTCATTAAATATTGACAAAGGCCAAATGGCTTTATTTACTGGTGAGGTAAGCCCTGAAAAAAGAAAAAATCTGTGGGATAATGCAAGAATTGTAGTTTCTACTCCACAAGGTTGTTTAAATGATATATTAAAATCAAGTATAGAAATAAAAAGTGTCTCCCTTCTTGTTCTTGACGAAGTTCATAGGTGTGTAGGTAACTATGATTATGTGCCCATCTGCAAGAATTACAATAAGCAAGCAAATTATCCAAGAATTGTAGGATTGACTGCTTCTCCAGGCTCTGACTTAAATAAGATATCTGAAGTGTGTAAAAATGCGTTTATTGAAGAGATAGAGATAAGAACAGAAGAGGATGCTGATGTGGCTCCTTATGTGCAGGCCATGTCTATAGAATGGGTGAAGGTTGATTTGCCTGATGAGTTTCTGGAAATAAAATCATTTTTAAAAGAGGCAATGGCACAAAGACTAGTCAAGCTGAAGAATTTCAATGCGATATCAAATATAAATCCAGACACTATATCAAAAAAAGATATTTTATCTGTGCAAAAGCAGGCGCAGGCAAGAATAGCTAGAGGAGATAAAACTTTTGTTCTGTGGCACATTATTTCTTTGCTTGCTGAAACGATAAAGCTCCATCACGCATCAGAAATCCTAGAGACGCAGGGCATTTTTACTGCTCTTTCATATGTTGAAAGTGTTTTCAAGGACGGTGAAACTTCAAAGACTAAGGCTGCAAAAAATCTTATAAAAGATGTAAATTTCAAATCGGCGTTTATAAGGCTTCAGGAATTGAATTCCAATAACATAGATCATCCAAAACTAACAAAGCTTAAAGAAATAATCACTGAAAAACTCGCGGAAAATCCGGGCGCAAAAATGATAGTTTTCAATCACTACAGGAACTCTGCTCTGCACATAGAAAAAGAATTGAACAAAAACAATAGTATAAAGGCAAAGCTATTTGTGGGCCAATTAAAAAAAAGTGGAATCGGCTTAAGCCAAAAAGAGCAGCATGACGTGATAAGTGGATTTAGGGAAGGTATCTTTAATGTTCTTGTAAGCACCTCAATAGGCGAAGAGGGCCTTGATATCCCGAAAGTTGATACTGTAATATTTTATGAGCCAGTCCCTAGTGCAATACGTTCAATTCAGAGGCGTGGCAGGACTGCTAGGCATCAGAAAGGCCAACTAATAATACTCATGGCGAAAAACACTAGGGATGAGGTATATCATTGGGTTTCATTCAATAAAGAAAAAAGAATGCATCGTGTCCTAAACTCCTTAAAGGAGAAACTAAAGTTGGAAACTCCTGAAGTCTCGCAGCAGAAAATAACCGGATTTATAGATACTAGTCCTTCTTTGAAAGTTATTGCGGATTACCGTGAGAAAAGTTCTGGCGTTGTTAAGGAATTGCTAAATCTTGGCATAATCGTAGTTTCTGAAAATCTTCCGTCCGGAGACTATTTATTGAGTGATCGCGTATGTGTTGAGTTCAAAACAAAGCAGGATTTCATAAATTCAATAATCGATTCGAGGCTGCTGCAACAAATAAAGGGTCTAAGAAACAATTTTCCAAATCCACTATTAGTTATATGTGGGGAAGAAGATATCTATTCTATAAGGAAAGTCCATCCAAATGCAATTAGGGGTATGCTAGCTTCTATAGCAATAAATTATAATGTCCCGATTTTGTTCACGAAAAACATACAGGACACGGCAGCATTGTTTAAAGTGATTGCATTGAGAGAACAAAAGGAAGAATCTCGAGATGTTTTGTTGCGTGCAGAAAAGAAGCCTATGTCTGACTCTGAAATGCAGGAGTTTATTATCCAGTCCCTTCCAGGAATAGGCCCGACCTTGGCTAAATCGTTGCTGAATGAATTCAAGAGTGTTAAGAATATAATAAATCTAAGTCAGGAGGAGTTAAAGAAAATAGAAAAAATAGGGACCAAAAAGGCTTCTGAGATTGATCGTCTGCTGAACAAAGAATATAATGAGCAATAATCACATAAACTCTGCTATTATCTTTGCCGCAAGCTTAGAAGTCATATTGTTGACGTCATTTAAGGGATTAACTTCAACAATATCAATTGCTTTGAGATTCTTTAAAAGCTTCAATCTCTGCACCAGTAGGATAAACTGCCTTGAAGTAAATCCCCCGGGTTCAATGTAGCCAGTGCCCGGGGCAAAGGCAGGGTCTATCACATCTATGTCTATGCTGATATACAATGATTCATATTGTCTGCAGGTCTCCATGAGCATGTCGCAAAAATCGTCAAGTTCATTCAATTGTTTCATCGTATAAAATTTTATTTTGTTGTCTCTGAGAAATTCTACCTCCTTAATATCCGGATTCCTTATTCCGACTAATATTGCTTGTTTCGGGTTTATCTCCTTTTCTTTGATAAGGTATCTAAGCCAGTCTCCATGGCTTGGTGTTTCAAAGCTTTTATAGCAGTCTGGGTGCGAATCGAATATCAACAGGCATGAATTTTTGTTTTTTCTTGAGAATGCCTTAAAGCAGCTATATGTAATAGAGTGGTCGCCTCCAAGAAAAAGAGTTTTTTCGTCTATTTTGCTGATTGCTTCATCGAAGATCTTGTCCAGTCCTTTTTTTAATTCTGAATTTATTTTTAATTCTTCTACAATATAATCAATCTTTTTAAAATCTTCAGATAGCCATATGTCCTTAAGCTGCCCTATTATAGAATCTGGGCCTTTTTCAAGGCCTTTTGATTTTTCCAGTGCGCCCAGTGAATAAGGCACTTTTAATATTTTCATGAATATTTTAAGAAAGGAATATTTTTAAAAGTTGTTAATGCCCGGGATAGTCTTTAAGTGTAGAATTTTTGTGCTTAATAATTCAGGGCAGTTCTATTCTATATATTTTTCGGTTCAGTTTAAACAAATCCCTAAGGTTTTTCATAATAAAGTAGATTATAGCGCAAATAAAAACTACAGAAAAGATTATTATTATGTTGAATACAGTCGGCTTAATAACAGGGTTGTATTTTATTATTGCCAGGGCTGCCGTTATTATGCTCATGGGAAGCAGCACCATAGTAATCCACGTCCTTAATTCAGACAAGATAGTCCTTTTCTCAGACAGCATAGTCATGATTTCTGTTTGTCTTAACTGCTCTTTTATTATTTTGTCTGCAGCCATAAATTATTTTAGGTGTTTTAAAATATAAATTTTTGTCACTCAAACCACGAAGTTAATCCGGATTGTGTTTCTTTTTCTTTTCCAAATAAGCTCTCTATTCTACTTTTAGTAATTTCCAGGCTTTGCTTTAGGTATGGAGAGAGTCTATACTTATTCGCCAGCTCCAGGCTTGGTTTCATATATTTTACTATTGAGCCTTCTGATATTGTGAATATTATTTTCCCGTCGCATTTTAAGCATTTTCCAATCAATGGGGGCCTTCTGTATTTTCGGTTGCATTTTGAGCACCTAAACTGCTGCATCGAAAACTTTCTTAAGTTCCCTCTTATGTCTCTTATGAAATGCCGCTCTATCACCAATCTTGCGACATCGTCTGTATCTACGGCTCTGATCATCTCTGCCAAGGCCATCTGGCCTCTTACTTTATCGAGCATGCTAGGCAATGATTTGTAGGCGCTGCATCTTACACCGAGGTTAATGTCGGAGGTATCGTGGGTAAATCCAAAATCTTTGTATTGTTTCTCTGTGCCAAGTCTTCTTTTTATTATGTCTAATTTCAGCTCGCTTGGAGCCTTATAGTTCAAGCAGGCATCATAAAATTCCAGGGGATATTTCCAGCAGACGTCCATGTCAAATACCATATCATCAACTTCTGACGGGATGAGTTTTGTTGTCAGCACTAATGGCGCATCTTGTGTCGATCCTCTATGGGCGGGCAAGAATTTTCTTGAGAAATTCAATAATCCGTCCATCAATAGCATAATTCCACATTCATCTCCGTCGCAGTCCCTTCTAATGGCACAATGCCACATCGGATGCGCATAACATCCTTGAGTCTTGCTGAACCCTATTATCCGCCCAATAATACCTGCAGAAGTATGGGGTGCAAGTCCTATGATCAAATGTCCTATGAGGTCGTTCTTGTCTTTTATTTTATAATAGCTATTTTGTTTATAGAAGTGTACTAGTAAATCATCAATGAACTTAGATATCCTGAATAAGATTATGTCGGCGCCCTCTTCTAAGGATTCTGCACATGTGGGCAATACAACGTCTTGTACTTTTAGCTCAAGTATTTGGTTCTCTTCTGTTAGATGTTTTCCATAGATATCTTGTTCATAGCCAAGCTCTATTAGTTTTTCAATAGAGGTCCCTATTTCTAATGGCTTGAAATGTGTCAACGAAGTTTCTGTCATGTCATATCTTATTGTGCCGTCTTTGTTTACTGTGAGATTGTGCATTGCCCTTAGTATTCCTTTGCTTAAGTCTTCTGTGATATGGTCTTCATTAGAAGTGCCTCTTATTCCTTTTATCAGCCCCGGAATTTGTATTAGATTTAGTCTTTTTTTTGACGATTCTATGTACTCAATTATATTTATCGGCCTTCTATTATAGGTAAGGTTGTCTCCATGAAGTCCGCATTTTTCTTTTTCATAAAATTTATTGCATTTCTCGCAGAAATATGCCTTAATCGTTTTTTTATTGCATTTATGGCATGTTCTGTAAATTCCGTATTCGTTGCATTCCTTGCAGTGTTGTATAGGGAACTCTGAAAAAATTATGCTGGTTTCTATTGCAGACTGAAATGCCCTTAGCCTTCCACCCTCTTCTCCGACAGGAAACAAGACATGTGGGCTGCCAGTAAGCTTTCTCAACTTAGCTTTCTCTGGTCTGCCCATTCTCGCACCTATGTAAATTCCGCTCTTGTCCCTTATTTTTATATCACATAAGAAATTTACAATCGCAAGTGTATCTTCATAATCATCAAAAGTAATATCATCAAATTTTTTGTTGTTATTTAATGTTCCAAGGCCAAGCAATAGTGATTTTGCCCAATCATCCTCTATAATGATATTTTCCGAAACTTGTTTGTGTGGAAGGCCGAGTTTTTCCAGAATCTTTTTTACCTCTGTGTTTAGAGGCATAATAATCTTAAATTGATTAGTCTTAATAATCTCAAAGGTGTTATATTTTTCTGCTAGTCTTTTAAACTCATTGACAGATATGTCTTTCCAATGCAAGGTATATCTTGGATGCATAGGAATATCAAAAAATCTTGATATTTCATAAGCCTCATCAAAGTTCACTTTTGTTTTTAATGGTGATTCTATAATATTTTTCAGGAAAGCCTTATCTATATTTGATTTTTTTCCTTCTTTTATTTTATTTTCAATGTCCATAGCCCACCATTCTTCGCAATATCCTGGCGGCACTAGAATATGTGCCCTGTTCAAGAAGTCGCCATAATTTACTAATATATCACCTAAAAACACGATTTCTTTAATCTTGTCTGCATAGTTTAAGGCTGTATTAAAGTCTTCCAGAAATATGACATCTCCATTGTTTAATTTTACTATTGGCCCTTCTATAGTGTCGCAGCTCCCTAGTGCAGTGCTTTTTCCAGGCCTTTCGACTTTTAATTGTGTGCCTATGGCTATAAAGTTTTTTAGGACTGCCATCGTGGCCGGGTGTATTGCCATGCTTGAAAGCCCGGTGTTTCTTGATCGCCCATACCTAAGTCTAAAGCCACCTTTCATTAAAGGGTAAGTTAATACGGGCCGTCCAGCAACTATATCTTTTATGTAAGTATAATCCGCCTTGATTTTCTCTTGGGTATCATCTACTTTTTGTTTGGCCTTCAGTTTTTTTTGCAGGCTTACGAACTCCGCCATAAAGTCCCAGTCATTCATGCTGAAGTCCTTGCCCCATTTCTGCAGTTGTGCAAGAACCTTTGGTGCTTTTTGTGCAAGGCATTCTGCAATAACTAGGCAAAAGCCATTTCTTAATCTGTTGGTCTCTATCCTTTCTATGTCTTTATAGTTGCTGACTTCATATTTCTCACTAGGATCGCCGTCTATTTGCACAGGCAAGTGGCTGACGAGAAACTCAACTTCCTGTTCGCTTGGAAAATATTGCAGATTGGTAACTCTTTCATGATAGTCTACAAGTTCTGTGTATGCTCTTTTGATTTCTTTTTCAGTAGCGTCATATTTGTCATAACCTAATTGTTTCCTTAAGTAATCGGCTATTAAAACAGAAACGCTTGCTCCTGTCCCGCCGGCACTCCTCACAGGCCCGGAATAAAAAATGCAAAAATAATCTTTTCCATCTTTTCTCTTTTTTATTACCAACTTAACGAAGCCTTCTAAAGGGCTTGATACGCTTCCAAGGGTGATATATGCAAATCCGACCCTTATCCCAGCTTCTATAGCTTCTATCTTATTGTTGAATTTGCAGAATTTTTCTTGGGCTATTTCCAAGGCCATAGTTAAAGCGACACGCCAATCCAGTTTTCCGTAGATTTCTTCTAATTCTACGATCCTATTTGGAATTCCTTTGTCTTTTATCTGGGGGTGTATTATGGATACTAAGCCCTCTACCTTTTCTCCCATGTTTCTTACAGGTATTATTTCTACTTCATCAACAGGATCTAAACTTTTAGATCTTGCTGTTTTTGCGATATCGTAAACCTTATCAACATAGTTTCCTATTCCCTGAAAATATTGTTCTGTGTCCATATTAATCATTAAAATTGAGTATTTTTATTTCTCTGGTTTTTAAGTTAAATATGGGGACCTTTGCTGGGTCTGGATTATTGCCTGTTTTTTCTTGGAAGTCTGTTTTTGCCTGCCAGCATGAGCAATTTATGGTTAATATATTATTATACTGGGAAATATCCAATCTGTGCATATCCCCGCACACCACTATATCTGGAACCTTGTCTATAACTAATGGATCCTCATTTACATCCGGAACATATACTGTTGAAGCATGTGTGGGTGCTAAATGTCTTTTTTGTATCAAATAATGCAATACGTAATGGGGGTTGTTGTATGAATCCATATGCCTAAGATAGTCTATATTGGCAATATAATAATGAAAACTCGCCCCATGGTACATTAAGATATTGAATCCTTCAAAGTCTTTTGTGGAGTTTATATTCACAAAAGATGGATTGGACAATAATAAAAGATTTGGGATATTGAACATTGCCTTGGCATAAATCTTGTCTAGTGGTGGTTGTGGTTCAGATAATCTTAATGCATCATGCTGTCCGGCACATGCCAAAATTTTTATGTCTTTTCTAATAAGGCTTAGTAAATTCGCGCATTCTTCATATTGTTTTATCACGTCTATTATCTCGAGTTCTGTTTCTTGGCCCGGGTAAACACCAACCCCGTCCACTAAGTCGCCAACTATAAACAGGTATTTTATTTTTTTCGCTATTTCTTTCTGTTGTTTGTTCCCGTAGTCTCCATTAAGCCAGTTAATAAATCTTAAGAATTGTTCTCTTAAAAATAATTTACTACCCACATGCACATCTGAAATAAATGCTGCATAAACGTCATTGTCGAATTTTTTTGTTCTGTTATTAATAGCTACATCAGGAAAAAATATGTTATTGGCAAATATAAATTTATTGCTTAGCATGCCATTAATTCCTATAACCTCATCTAAGGTTATGTTTTGTGCCAGGGCGTATATCTCTGGTTTGTTTTTGCTTATTAACACATTTATAGTTCCTGTTGGATCTTCCATAATAAGGATTATATTGTCATTTTTAGAAATTGTTTTTTCATTAACCATGCCAATTATTGTCACATCTTCCCTGTTGCTCTTTGAAATTATTCTATTTATAGAAACTGTATTTTGTAGTTCTGTTCTGTTTAGAAGTATTTTTTTTAATGCTTCATAACGATTATTATAATAATAAGTAAAATCTTGTGGCTCTCTTTTTTTTGATGGCTTATTATAAGAATTTAATACAATAACATTAGCTCCTGAATCATTTTCTTCTTCATCAATAAATAAGTCTGTTTTATTAGCAATATCATCATTTTTTATTTCTGCTATTAAATTACCTAATGCTGCCTCTTTGTTTTCAGTATTAAGTATATTTAAGAAAGTGTTATATATCCGCCCATCTTTTTGCTTCTCATAAAAAACCCTTGATTTTTCAAACTCGCTCCAGTTAATGTCATTAATTGGTTTATCTTTGCTTAGAAGAGGGATTAAGTCTTTATTGAGCACTATTGGCTTTTCCGGAGTTTTTATTTTTTTAATAATTAACTCTATGAGTTTTTCCTTAGGAAACTTTTCGTCGAAAAAGTCTGGGCTAACCAAGTAACCATTATTTAAAAAATATTTTACAGTTTCTTTGTCATAAGTCATCATCATAAATTTAGTCCATCTTTTAAGCCCTGCGTCAATTCTTGTGCAGTAGACATAGGAATTGCTAATTTGATTTCTTTAGTTCTGCCATACCTTCCTTTGCTTATAACTTTAGCATTAATTATACCTAACATGTCTAATTCACCAATAATATCCGAGACTCTTCTTTGCGTTAATGGTTTTAATCCAGATTTACTGCAGTATTCTTTGTATACTTCATACATTTCTCCTGTAAATATAGGATTTTTTGTCTTGGTAGACATTGTTAATATAGATAACATAGTAACTTGGAACTGTTTTGGTTGCATGTGTATTGCTTCAATAATCCTGTCCCGGTCTATTTTTTCCTCAGCTTCATCGATATGTTTCATTATTATCTTAGACTCATTTTTTCTTTCTGCCAATTCCCCAGAAACCCTTAATAATTCAAGTGCTCTTCTTGCGTCTCCATGTTCTTTTGCAGCATAAGCAGCACATTTCTCTATGACACCTTCTTCAATTACATTATCTCTAAATGCTCTCTTTGACCTTTCCCTTAATATGTCTTGTAGCTGTATTGCGTTGTATGGTGGAAAATGTATTTCTTCTTCAGATAAAGAGCTTTTTATTCTAGGATCAAGACTGTCCCTAAAAACAAGGTCGTTAGATATACCAATTATAGATATTTGCACGTTTTTTAATTCTGAATTTAGTCTTGTTAGATTATATAATATCTCATCATCTGCTTTTTTGACTAATTGGTCTATTTCATCTAATACTAAGAGTAATATCTTCTTATTCTTGTCGATATTATTTAAAAAAATCCTATAAACTTCATCTGTTGGTAGTCCAGTAGCAGGAACCTTGCAACCAACTTCTCTCGCCAATTGTGCAATTAATCTATATTCAGTGTCAGAAACTCTCTTTAGTTTACAATTGATATAACTTGTTATTAATGGTATATTTTTCTTTTCTGCTGTTTCTATCAGTTGGTTCATTACATATTTTATACTTAGTGTCTTGCCAGTCCCTGTTTTCCCGTAAATAAAAAGATTGCTTGGTTTGTCTAATCTTAAGCATGGTGCTAAAATACTTGCAACATGTTCTATTTGTTCTTCCCTATGGGGTATTGTCTCAGGTGTATAGCTTGATTGCAAAACTTGTTTGTTGATAAATAATGGCTCTTTATCTAAAAAATTCTCAAAGAAGCTTCCTAAATTTTTATGATTCATTGTATGACCCCCTCTTTTTCAATTGTATTCTGATTTTTTATATAAATATTATTATTGTTAAATATAGACTCCCAGACCATTATTTCCAATGGAATAGTTTTGAAAGCTGGTTTTATATAAAAATTTATGTTACCACAATACATAAACACCATGGTTTCCTTTAGAAAAAATAATAAAAAATAAAATATATATATATATCTATTAAAACATATATATTATATTATAGAAAAATTTAAAAACTAAATTTAAAAGTGAAAAAGTTTAAAAGTGGAAAAAACTTAATTTTTAGACCTTAAAACTGAAAAATAAGCTAAATTTAAAGCTATTTATAATTAAAACATATAAAAATAATAATTAAAACAGTTGAAAAATAAGCTAAATTTAAATCTATTTTGTTTCCAATAGAAAAATTATTCTTTATTTTTATAATAATTTTTATAATATCATTTCCATAGGAAATAAAGGTGGGAGGGTATATCTTTCAAGTATATTTTTTCTTTTAAATATATAATTTAAGAATCAATCTATATATTCTAAAATATTAAGAACAACCTAGGCTTTGCACAAAAAGTAGTCCTACAAGGACTTTAGTGTGCTTATCGCTTCTTGAGCGATTTTAGTGCAAAGCCAAACAACCTAGAAAGCTTTATAAACATGTTATTACTAATAAAATAAAAAAGCGAGGTAAAAAAATGGCAGACTCAGAAAGAAAATACTCCAGACAATTATTGGGAAGAACTGTTGTAAGTAAAACCGGTCGTAAGTTTGGTGAGGTTGGAAACCTGGTTTTTGAAACAAGGACAGGAGAATTAATACAGGTAGTCCTTAAGAACCACACTGGCTTTGCTGAAGGCCTAGAATTAGAAAAAGACAATCAAGGAAACTTATTAGTTCCATATAGCTCAGTTACAGCAGTCGGCGACTTTGTGGTTATTGCTGAAGAAGAAATAATTTAATTTTTCATGTTTATAATTTTTAACTAGTTTTATCTAGTTTCAAAACATATTTAAAGCTAATTTCTTTTAAATATATATGGCACATAAACCTTTGAAATACAAAACAACAAAAGACCTTAACATATCTAAAAATATCGTTGATCAGATTATAGGTCAGGACGAAGCAGTTAAACTGATTAGAAAAGTTGCAAAACAAAGACGCCACGTTCTATTAATTGGTGAGCCTGGGACTGGTAAGTCAATGATAGGTCTAGCCCTCGCAGAGTTATTACCAAAGGAAAAGCTTGTTGATATTCTTTCATTCCCAAACATACAAGACGAGAATATACCTTTAATAAGGATTGTTCCTAAAGGCAAGGGGAAAGAAATAGTCACAAAATCAAAAATCCAGAATATTGGGTATTTAAGAGTACAAAATATAATTTTTTTCATACTCATAATTTTTTCTTTAATAACACCTTGGTGGATAAGAAAGGAATATGGTGATATTCTCGCAGCCGCCGCATTAATAAGCTCAATGCTATTTATTGCATCATTTGCAATTTTCCTTAATCTTGGAAGAAGAATAAGGCAGAACGAAAAAACACCAATCCCAAAAATAATTATAGATAATTCAACAGAAGAAAAAGCGCCTTTCTTAGATGCAACAGGCGCTCATGCAGGCGCCTTGCTCGGAGACGTTTTGCACGATCCATTGCAATCAGGCGGTTTAGGAACTCCAGCATACGAAAGACTTGTTCCAGGCATGATCCATAGAGCGAACGGCGGCGTGTTGTTTATAGATGAAATAGCCACTCTAAGGCCCCATTCACAGCAAGAATTGCTTTCAGCCATGCAAGAAAAGAAGCATTCAATAACCGGCCAGTCTGAAAGATCTTCAGGGGCAATGGTAAGGTCAGAGCCAGTCCCATGTGATTTTATTTTGATTGCCGCAGGTAATCTAGAAACAATAAAAAGAATCAACCCGGCATTAAGGTCAAGGATAAGGGGTTATGGGTACGAGATATATATGAATGATACTATTCTTGACACTCCAGAAAACCGAGACAAGATAGCATGGTTTGTTGCACAAGAAGTAACAAAAGACAAGAAAATACCACATTTCACGTATGGGGCTGTGCAAGAGATAATTACAGAAGCAAAAAGGATGTCTAATCGGGCAGGCAGGTTTACATTGCACTTAAGGGAATTAGGTGGGTTGGTAAGGGCTGCCGGGGATTTGGCATTAGAGGATAATTCAAATTTTGTAACAGCAGACCATATAAGACAGGCAAAACGCATCGCAAGAACACTTGAAAAGCAATTGGCAGATCGCTATATCGAAGCAAAAAAAGAATACGAAGTAATAATTGTTACAGGAGAAAGAATAGGTCGTGTCAATGGACTTGCAGTAATAGGGTCTTCAGCCGCATTCTCTGGGATAGTCTTGCCTATTGAATCAGAAGTAACTCTTGGTGGCAAAAAAGCAGAGTTTATTGCAACAGGACAACTAGGGGAAATAGCAAAAGAGGCAATAAAGAATGTCTCTGCTATAATCTTAAAATATTTCGGTGAGGATGTTAAGGAGAAATACGATATTTACATCCAATTCTTGCAAACCCAAGAGGGTGTAGAGGGAGACTCAGCATCAATAGCAGTAGCTACCGCAATAATTTCCGCCCTAAAAGATGTTCCGGTAAGACAAGATACAGCAATGACAGGCTCCCTGTCTGTTAGGGGTGAAGTTCTTGCTATAGGTGGTGTAACAGCAAAAATAGAAGCCGCAATTGATGCAGGAATAAAAAGGGTTATAATACCCAAAGCAAATGAAAAAGATGTAACACTAACAGATACTTCAAAACCAAAAGTAACCGTCATACCAGTAACAAATATTAAAGAAGTGTTAAAAGAAGCATTAGTATGGAAAAATAACAAGCAGATACTAAACAAAATCATGAAACAAAAATGAATTTTTTTAAAGAGCATATCATATATTTAATATCAAAGAATACAGAATTAAAAAGAAAAGACCTAGAAAATATTATAGAGGTTCCACCTGATAAATTATTAGGTGATTATTCTCTTCCATGTTTTGACTTGGCAAAAAAACTAAAAAAGTCGCCAATGCAAATTTCGGAAGAAATAAGAAACAAACTCCCAAAATCTAAATACCTTAAAAAAACAGAAACAAAGAAGGGATATCTGAATTTCTTTATAGAAGAAAAAGAACTAGCAGAAATCACGTTAAAAAACATCCTCAAGGACAGGCACAGATACGGCTCAGCAAATTTGGGAAAGAAAAAATTGGTTATGGTAGAATATTCTTCTCCGAACACCAACAAACCACTTCACCTAGGCCACATAAGAAACAATTTGATAGGTATGAGCCTCTCAAATATATTGGGCTTCCTCAACTATAAGGTTATCAGGACAAGTGTGGTCAATGATAAGGGTGTCCATATCTGCAAGAGCATGCTAGCTTACTCAAAATGGGGGAATAACAAAAAACCTAACAAAAAACCAGACCATTTTGTTGGAGATTTTTATGTTTTGTTCTCCCAAAAGGAAAAAGAAGACCCTTCCTTGAATGAGCAAGCCCAGAATATGCTCGCATTATGGGAAAAGAAAGACAAAAAAACACTGGATTTATGGAAGAAAATGAACTCTTGGGTATACAAAGGATTCCAAGAGACATATGATATTCTGGGAAGCAAATTTGATAAGGTGTATTACGAAAGCCAAATTTACGAAAAAGGCAAAAATACAGTCATTAATGCTTACAAAAAAAATATATTCAAGGAAGAGGACTCAGCCATAATGGCAGATCTCTCAAGCCTTAAGCTCCCTAACAAGGTTTTGATAAGGTCTGACAAAACATCCCTTTATATTACACAGGATATTTACCTAGCTATTTTGAAGTTTAAGGAATATGATTTAGAAAGATCAATCTACGTTGTTGCCAACGAGCAAGGTCTTCATTTTAAGCAGCTGTTTGCAATCCTAAGCCTGCTAAAATTCAAGCACTATAAGGATTGTTATCATCTAAGCTACGGTTATGTTTTATTGCCAACAGGAAAAATGAAAAGCCGTGAAGGTGCTATAGTTGATGCAGACAATCTGATAAGGGAGATGGTTTCTTTGGCAAAACTTGAGCTTCAAAAAAGGCATAAGCTCAAAGAAAAGGAATTGGATGAAAGGTCATTTAAGATAGCCTTAGGTGCAATTAAATTTTTCTTCTTGAAATACGAAACATTCAAAGATATAGTATTCAATCCTGAGGAATCGATATCTTTTGAAGGAGAAACAGGGCCATATATTCAATATACCTACGCAAGGGCAAATTCAATACTAAGAAAAGCCAAGAAACTTCCTAAAAAATTTAATTCAAGCCTATTGAATACACCAGAGGAAATAGATTTATTGAATATATTGTATAAATTTCCAGACTATGTGGAGGAGTCTGCAAAAAATTATAAAATGTCAGTAATCGCACACTACCTAATTTTGCTTGCACAAAAATTCAATGAATTCTACCAAAAGCACCAAGTTATAAACTCGAGCATAGAAATTAAAAATGCCAGATTAATCCTAGTTGTTTCTTGCAGGCAAGTACTCTGGAATGCAGCTAAGCTATTAAACATAGATATGCTCGAAGAGATGTGACTTTTTAAAAACCGCTTTTTAAATCAAAACATTTATATATCTTCGTCTTTGGAAAATATAAAAATGCCAATAATAGGATTTAATTTTGATAAAATAGAAGTAGAAAAGAAGAAGCAGGTAACAGAAAAAATAGAGATTAAAAACAATTTAGGGATTAAGGATATTGATTTAGAAAAAATTCCATTAAACAACATCGAGGAGGTATTAAAGTTTATGTTCGAATTCTCGCTCGTTTACGATCCAGATATAGGGAATATAACCATTAACGGCACAATACTTTATTCAGACGAATCTAAGAAACTAAAAGACATACAAAAAGAATGGAAGAAAAATAAAAAGATAGATACCAAATTATTAGAAATGTTGCTTAATAACGTGCTTTATAGGTGTCACGTAAAGGCACTGACTCTAGCTCAAGAAGTAAATCTTCCAGCCCATCTTAATTTACCCTCCCTTAAGGCAGCCCCAGCAGACAAAGCCTACATCGGTTAGATTTCTATATTTATCTTTTCGCTTAACAGCGCATAAATATCTTTTTCCAGCCCAATTTTTAGACTTTCTATTGCATTACTATTAATCTTGTTGTTAAGCTTGTCTATACTGGATTTGATTTGCAGCAGTCTATATTGGTGATATTTTACCTTATGATCATAATCAAGAAGGAGGTTTATAAACTTATTTTCCATGACCGTTTTTCTGATATTCTTTAGCCGCTCTACATATTCATTGTATCTTTCTACCATTAATATTAACGCAGCCCTAGTTATGGAACTGATAGATTCAAGTATTTTCTCATTTTTCCCGGAGAAATCTATCTTCTTGGTTTTTATGCACGATTCAAGTTCACGCAAATATTTAATAATCTCTAGTTCTGCGTCATCAAATAAAGTCAATGATGTTTCTAAATATTTCCCTAAAATTGCAGAATGGTTCAAATAATAAAGTTTTTTTAATCCCCGCTCCACACCGGAAAAAGTGTTGTTTACGTCATTCTTTATTTTTTCCAGATTTTCTTCAAGCCTTTCTTTTTCAGACTCTAAATTTTCATATTCTCTATATTCGAGGCTGTTTTTTATATTAGAAATCTCATTATTAATTACCACAATATCTTTCTCTATGCCGGATTGCAGTTCTTCTAAATTGTTTTTCTCATTAGTAATGGCATTGTTTATTTTATAGTAATATCTTATCGAGTTTATTTTGGCATAAATATCAGACACCATAAGATATCTATCATTCAGTATAAGACTATTTAATTTAGAAATACGCACACCAATCTCCTTAAGGTCTTGCACTATTTTGTTTATTTTGTTTCCAAAAAAGGTCTGTATTATGTAGAAGTTCCTCCTGCTTTTGTTATTGAATTTATTAAGTTCAAAAATTATCAAATCGCAGTATTTTTTGGCATTGTTTTCTTCTACGCTCGTAAATGACTCCACTTTGTTTAAAAAGTTTTTGAGGTGTTTTATATACGAGTCTAAATTGTTCTGCACCCTAGTTTTGATTAAAGGCTCTGTACCGGGCTCGTAATTAATATTCTCAAGATAGCCAATGCCCTTCTTTAATTCATCAACTGCACTATTTATGCTTTCAAAGGAATCTTTTGTTTCAGTATATAATCTCAACCGACCATTCAGCCATATATCTATCTCATCAAACCTTACACTTGTAGGCTCTTCCTTGTCATTACTAAACCATTTTTTAAAAAATCTCATTTCATATCCCTAATTTTTCCAAACCTATAAACTTTGTCCTCAACAACAAAAACCTCAAAATCAGCTAGCCCCTGTTTTAAAAAAGGACTCATTACCCCTCCATTAAGCACATCGCTTCCCTCGTTCAACATATTGAAGCTTGGCATCACGATTATTGTTTTTTTGTTGTATTTTCCTTTCAAAAAGCATTTGTATTTCTCGACTTTTGCATCTTCCTTTAATGAAACTGCTGGATGTTCATGGCCAATTATAATAAGCCCACTATTTAACGAGTTTAAAATAAGTTTATGACCATGCAACACTATAATGTTTTTAATCTTATAGTATTCCACTAGAGATATTGCTCTTTTCTTTGCAATATGCCCAAGCGCAATATCATGGTTTCCCCGTATCAGTATTAATTTTCTAGAATTCTCCAATATGTAATCAATCACTTCTAAAGTTTCTTTCCATTCCTGTCTGTTTATCTCCCCAAAACTCATGCTTTAAATCGCCGTTAACAATCACGGTATCGGGTTTTACTATCTTAAAAATTTTCTCGAGCCTGTTTTTTATTAGATTTAGTTGCCTTTTCGGCACTAGAAAGCCATTCTTTGTCAGGTTTTCTTCCAAGCCTATCTGCAGATCTGATATTATTAAACATTTGCACTTTTTAATATACAGCCCAAGATCGACGATATCAATGTCTTTATATATTTCCATAAAGCAATAAAAAGAATTAAAGTTAAAAATATTGCCTAAATGTCAGATCCTTCAGATTCCCGCAAAAACTTATTAATCAAGCCCTCATTTTCCATCAGGCTTTCTGTCCTGCCGCATGCAGGGCACATTCTTGGGGTCTCTCCCTTCCTCATTCCTCTCGGTCTGAATTTATAGCCGCAGCCTCTGCATAAATAGCTTGCCATATAATGTTTATCCCAGACTAATTTAAATACTTTTGTGTGTTTAAATACTTATTTTTGCCATCAATTTTTGATGCATCCTTCTCAAGAATTCTATTCTGTCCTCAATCTTTAATACATCTGTATAGCCCTGCAACACTATGTTAAATGCAAAAGGGCTCGGTATTGTTGTGTTGACCTCTTTTATTTTCTGCGAGTGCATGAATCTCATCAATTATCACATATCTTACTTGCCTCATTAATTCCCTGAATTTTATCGAAGTCAGGGTAATTGCCAGGGTTTCTGGAGTGGTTATCAAAATATGCGGCGGCTTTTTGAGCATCATGTTCTTTTCATTTGAAGAAGTATCGCCCGTTCTCAGCCCTATCCTTATATTTATTTCTTTTTTATGTTGCTTTGCTATCTTATTTATCTGCTCTAATGGCTCCTGGAGATTTTTCTCTATGTCTCGGGAAAGGGCCTTTAAAGGGCTTATATATATGCAATAAATCATATCTTCAAGCATATTTGCCTCGCCTAAATACATCAGTTCATTTATTATGCTTAAAAAAGCAGTAAGGGTCTTCGTTCCGCCCGTAGGTGCGCTGATAAGGATATTGTTTTTATTGTGTATCTCCATCACCCCATAAAGCTGCGGTATCGAGAATTCTTTAAATGTGCTAAAAAACCATTCACTAAGCACCGGATTCAATGTTTTTTTAAGCTCAGATTCATTATAAGGCTCTTTTTGTAGCTTATCATTTTCAGGAGGAAAAACCGCTTTAAAACAAAGTATTAATATCTTTCTAAGCAATGGGCTTTGCACATAAAGTGTTCATAAGAACTAAAATATTATACACTATAAAATATATCTTCAAAACAATTCCTACATTCCACGGCTCGCGCGACAGCTTTATAAATATATATTATTTAAGTAATACTGATTGAATGATTGTTAGTACTAAACACTAATAAGATGCACTAAAACAGGATAGAACGCCTGAACTTTTTGTCTGCAACATAAAATAAATGCAGACTATAATGCTTCAATAAATCTATTGAAGATGTCATCAAACTATATGCTTGATGGCCGGGCGCATGGCTTAAGCCCTAAAATCGCTCAAGAAGCGATAAGCACTATAAAGTCCCTTGTAGGACTACTTTTTGTGCAAAGCTTAA
>JBBSWI010000019.1:0-9106 GCA_038046405.1 Nanobdellota archaeon
GAAGCGATAAGCACTATAAAGTCCCTTGTAGGACTACTTTTTGTGCAAAGCTTAATCAATGATAGAATGATTTAAATATCTTTTCTGTAAAACAAGCCAAATGCCCAATATAAAAGAGCTTCATAGTCTCTACGCCTTAAGAAAGCCCAGAATTCAAGCGAGGCTTGAAGAATTCTCCATATTAATTAATGAATCAGATTTAAGAATCTTTGAAGAGCTATGTTTTTGTATCCTAACCGCAAATTCATCAGCGAAATCAGGCATCAAGGCTATAATTCATATAGGGCCATTGCTTCTTAATGGTGCTAAAGAACAGATAAGTAATGCTTTAATACAGGCAAATTACCGCTTCCCAAATAAAAGGGCCGAGTATATACTAGACGCGCGACAATTTATAAAAACTAATTTAAATTTCCAGATTAAGCAAAAAATAGCCTCATTTACAGACAAAGAATCATTAAGGGACTATTTTGCTGAAAATATAAAGGGCCTAGGCTATAAAGAATCATCTCATTTTCTTCGCAATATCGGTCTTAAGGGCTATTGCATTCTAGACAAGCACATAGTTAATACATTGCTTGAATTTAACATTCTTAGCAACAATAATGCTCCAAAGAATAAGAAACAATATCTAGAAATAGAGTCAAAAATGAAGGATTTCGCCCATACTCTAAATATCCCTATTGATGAGTTAGACCTATTATTATGGAGTAGAAAAACGGGCGAGATACTAAAATAAAAAATAAAACAATAATCTTTTTAAAACGTCATTACATCACTAGGACTATGTCAAGTTTTGAGAAGCTAAAGAAATCGATAAACATAACATTGATTATATTGTTCGTCTTATTACTCTCAGTCTATTTATTGGTAACCCTCCCAAAGATGGCATCAAATTTTCCAGAGTTCCTTTTATTGATCAAATTAAATATTCTAGAGAATCTTCCAAAGATTTTAATCGTGCTGGGGATAATTCTTGCAACAGGGACGTTTATCAGAGTCACTTTAAAGAAAATTGAAAATAACCTTGAAAAGAAAGGCAGAAAGCAAGACATACTGCTCTTTAACATCCCTTACAGGGTAATAGTGTGGTTTATTGTTATATTAATTTCACTTTCAATTATTTTCAAGAATTTTGCTACGCTAATAGCTTCTCTAGGATTGATCGGCTTTGGGATTACCTTTGCATTGCAAAAACCGATTCTAAACTTCGTGGGATGGCTGACAATAATCACAAAAAGGCCTTATTGGATAGGTGATAGAGTGATGATAGGAAATGTAAAAGGCGATGTATTTGATATGAATATAATGTATACTTCATTAAGTGAGTTTTCATATTCAGGAGATGAGCCGGCAGGTCGTGCAATCACCGTTCCTAACGAATATGTCCTCACCCAGCCCATTACAAACTACACAAGAGGCTCTTCATACATATGGGACACAGTTGAGCTTACTATAACCTATAATTCAGACTGGAAAGAAGCCTCTAAAATAATTGAAGATTCTGCAACAGAAATAATAGGTAATGTAATGAAAGAGAATGCAGAGCGCTGGAAACAAAGGAAGCAAAAATTCACAATTTTGGGGAAGGAAATAGTGGACAAGCCAATCATAAGGCTGGAATTTTCAGAGAACTTCATTAAATTAAGATGCCATTACATAGTTCATGCAAGGAATCGCGGCACTATAAGGTCCCAAATAATGGACAGGATTTTAGACAAAATAAAAACCACAAAAAAAGTTACATTAGCAATAAACAAAACATATATTCCTTAGAAGAATTCACTCAAAGTTTTTCTCTCTTTGGACCTTTTCACAGCTTCTTCCCAAGAGCATTTCATTTCTTTCATGATCTTAAGAATCTTTAGCTCTTCATCCATGAAACTAGTAAAATTGTTTTTATTTATAAATACTCCTAAACTTTATAATAGAAATTTTTATTTATATTTTCTATTGAGACACAACTGTCAAGTTAAAAATTATTTTTGTATAACTAAGTAAAATAGAAAACATCGCCCCCCACTAATTTTGGTTGGGTGTAAAACATAAAATATACTATTTATAGCCTTCAAAACGCATAAATTTATATTCCTAATTGTAGTGCCTAAATATATGTACATCCGAACAAAAAGGATAAGATCAAAAAACTCTGTTTTTACCTACGCATACCTTGTCAAGAACAAGCGCTTAAAACACAGAATAAAGCAAAGAAACCTAAGATACCTGGGAAGAGTGTATAAGTTGATGCCTATAACGTCAAACAGTCTAGACTTGACACTTCTAGATAAAGATAAACAGTCAATCATTTATTCTTTAATAGAAGTTGAATTATTTAATCACGGGTTTAAAAAAACTAACCAGTTTAATTTTCACCTTGGGGATATTAAAATAACTCTTGATAAAATAAAAATAAAGAATGTCAAAAATAAAGACATTGTTTTGGAAATTAACGAAGGATTTCTATGCGAACACACGATTAAATCTCTATTAGCCTTTAAATTTCCCAATTTAGATGAAAAATCATGCGGTATTTGCTTAGCATCAACGCTTCTAAATGCAGGAATAAAATTAAATCAAGATTTGTTTATAAAACTGTTCAATAAGTTTTATGAAGACATTTCTCCGTCGAGAGATAATTAAATTTGAATTAATTGTATGCACACATACACATTCTGTGCACTTGTGCACATACCTATGCACACCAATAATTTTATAAATTTTGTTCATATTCCAAATCAAGAATGACTGACCAAGATTTCGAGGAAAAAGTAAAAAATTCCTTTCTAAAGGTAAAAGAAGACATAAACAAGATAGAAAACGAAATTCTAGAACTTAAAAACCTAATAAATTCCCAAAAAGAACAAATTGACCTTATTTTTAGTAAAATAGAAAAAATATCAATTATTACAGAAAAAGAAGATGAAAACAATAAACATTTTTTTAAAAGTTCCAATGGAAATAAAGGGGTCTGTGCACATATGCAGACACATATGCAGACACATATGCAGACACATATGCAGACACATATGCAGACACCTGTGCACATTCCTGTGCACATAAATGATAGAGAAAACCTCCAAAAGGCCAATTTTGATAGTCTTACTACCGTCGACAAGTCATTTTTGGGTCTGACTAAGAAAGAATTTTTGATATATCTCACCCTCTATCAGTTAGAAGATGATATTGGCAAGGTCACTTATGATGACATATCTAAATATCTTAAGCTCACCTCTGGATGTATAAGAACTCATATTGGACACATAATAATGAAGAATATTCCAATTTCTCGAGAGAAAATCAATAATAAGCTCACTTTACTATCAATTCCACAAGAATTTAGACAACTAAACCTCAAAACCCGCCTAATGAATATTTATAATAATCAAGATCCCTACCAAAAAAAGCTTATTTAACTCTCACTCTCACGCCTTTTCTTCTTAGAAACACCTATTTGAATGCTTGTTTGATTATTTTTTATGCTCTTGAGTATTACTTTTCTCAAATTTTCATCGACGAAGAACCTCTTTTTGCCATTTATTTCAGTAAATTCCGAAATCAAGCTCTCACTTTTCCGCTTTATATTGTTAATTTGGCCCCTCAACGTTGATTTATCTTTTCCAAGGAGTATAGACAAGTCATCATAGCTCATTTTTAGGTCTGTATTCAGTAGAGTCCACAAAACGGCCCTCTCCATTACAGTTAAACTCCTTAATATGTCTACAAGTTCATATCTCTCTGGAAAATTGGCTGTTTGAATGCCTGTTTGGACAGCTGTTTGGACACCAACAGCTGTTTGTTTGAAACGGATAGCTGTTTGTTTGTGTTTAGATGCTATAGGTATTTGGACGAATTCATTGCCGTATTTTACGTCTTCCAGCATTTTTTCCATCAAATAGACTCTCTTTTCCAATTCCTCGATTTTAGAATAATGGTGGTTTCGATGATTTTCTAAATGTGTCACCCATTTTCCAAAATTTTCCATATCTTTTTTAATATTAGAAAAAGAGCCATTTAAATTTTTATGCAGGTTTCTAAATTTTTTGTCAAATTTATCCTCTTTTTTTAGAAAATCAAACACACCCATGATAATACAACTTATCTATGTATTATTAAATTTTTCTTTTTGAAAATGCATAGCTTTATAAACCACCTATAAAGATTAAAAACAATACAAAGTTACTTTTAAATGAAGACTTTGTATAAACATATAAATAAAACGGAGTAAGAATAAAATGGGATACGGAAATTATGGCGGTGGCGATGGCGGTTTTAAAAGAACCATGCATAAAGCCACTTGTGCAGACTGTGGAAATGAATGCGAAGTTCCTTTCAAGCCTATCGAAGGCAAACCAGTCTATTGCCGAGATTGTTATCAAAAACACAAGAAATTTTAATTCTTAAGCTAAATAGAATTAATACAATACTTTTTCTTTTTTTTCTTTTGTAGTAAAAAAGATTTATATACTCTCATTATAGATTAAATTCATGCCAGTTTCTTTACTTGACCCATCAAATTTCGCCAAAAAAATAAAGATAATTCTAATAATTTTTATAAGTTTATTCTTGATCACAACGATTATTTATTCCAATATAAGGGGTATTAATTTTACAGACTCTTTAATTCTTACTTTGGAGACTCTTGCATATGCTCCTCCAGATTACATTAATCTACAAGAGCGGATTCTTCAAGTAGTTTTAATGATTTTTGGCACTTTTGTCATATGGTTTTCGTTTTGGAGCATAATGGATTTTGTAATCGAAGGGCATTTATATCAGAACATCATGAGGTGGACTAGAATGAAAAAAATCAATGCTTTAAAAGACCACTATATCATATACGGTGGTGGCCGTGTTGGAGAACATGTCGCTTATTTGCTTAAAAAATACAGTAAAAAGGCTTTAATAGTCGATAAAGATAAAAAATTAGCGCATGAACTTTCAAAAAAAGGCTATCTTGTTCTTTATGTAGATGAAAACCACGATCAATCTCTTTTAAAATCAGGCATTAAAAAAGCAAAAGCATTGATAATTACATTGCCAAAAGCAGAGGATAACATTCTTGTCATACTATCTGCAAAAGAGCTAAATTCAAGAATTAAGATATATGGTCGCGCAGATAAACTCGACTTAGTGAATAAATTGAAGAAAGCCGGCGCAGATCATGTAATAGTTCCAGAACTAGCCGGCGCAGATATAATAGTTTCAGATTTATTAAACAAGAAACTAAAAAAGCACCATTTAGGGGAATAAATATGGAATATCTAATAATACTCTCTATATTTTTATTGTCTGCATTATATATGGAAAATAGATTTCATATACATTTATATCGTACACGAAAAGAGAGATTTATAGTTGCTGGAATGATATTCTTTTTATCTCTTGCTTGGGATTATTATGCTACATGGGGGAGCTATTGGAGTTTTAATGGCCCGGATTAATAGGAATCAGGATAGGATGGCTCCCAATAGGGGAATTTTTATTTATACTGATAATGCCTTTTTGGACAATAACCTTCTATAAATTAATGGATCAAAAATTAAAAATAAGATGATTAAAACTTTTAAGCAAAGATTAAAACTTTTATTTTGCAACATGTTAAGAAATAATTATAATAGATAAATTTATATACTTTTATACACTTATATACATATGGCCGAAATTAAGGTAAATATAGCTTTTTCAAATATTAACATTCATAAAGACAGCGAATCTCGGTCTGAGCATATATTTGAGAGAATGAGATTAAGAGGAATAACAAAAGAAAATATTAAAGAAGCGGTACAGAAAGGAATAAAAAGAGTAAGAGAAGATCATTCAATAATAGCAGAATTTAGATGGTTTAAAGTAGTATATAGGGAATACAACATAAAACAAATCAGAAAAATATATCCAATAACTGTTTATTAAAAGGTATAAAAAATGGAAAAAATAAAATATCCTTGCCCTTGTGGCGGGATTATAGAATGGAAAAATGAAAAAGTAATAATTGAAGACATAGATTGCGGAGTTTTAGACATAGAAATATGCCCAAAATGTGGAGAAAAGTACTTCCCTGAAGAAAGCATGGAAACAGTGGAAAATAAGTTAAAAGAAGCGGGTTTATGGGGTGTTCCAAGGAAAGAAGTAACACTCTGGAAATCTGGAAATTCAGTTCTTTTAAGAATTCCTGGAGATATGGCTAAAAAACTTAATCTTAAACCAGACGAAAAGGTAACTATATATGCTGAAGGAAAGAATAAAGTTATTATTAATTTGTAACCAAATCATTTTTCTTTTTCATAATAATCAAAAAACAGAACATTTTTATACTAGTTATACATGTATAACTATTATGGAAGAAATAATCACAAGAATAAAGAAATGGGGGAATTCTTTTGGGGTAATATTGCCTAAACATATAATTAGGGAAGAAAATCTTAAGGTAAACACAGAAGTTATGATAACTTTGCAAAATAGAAGAAATACTAAAGTTAAGGACATCTTTGGTATACTTGGGACAAGAAGACTAGATACAGAAAAATTATTGAAAGAAGTGGACAAAGAATTGTGGAAAGATGATTAATAATGAAGTACTTTTTTGATTCTTATGCTATTCTAGAGATAATTAACGGCAATAACAATTACAGCAAATTTAAAGATGAGGTCATTGTTTCAAGTTCTTTGAACCTGGCAGAGGTTTTTTATGCATTATTGACTAAATTTGGAGAGGATTGTTCCATAAATATAGTAAAGAAGCTAGACTTAATAATATTAGACATAACTACAGAAATAGCTATTGAAGCCTCAAAATATAGATTTAAACACAAGAAATCAGATCTTTCATATGCAGACTGCATAGGCTATACACTAGCATTAAAACACAACATAAAGTTCCTTACCGGCGACAAAGAATTTAAAGATCTGCCCCATGTAGAGTTTGTTAAATAGTCACTTCACCTAAATCCTTCTTCTTTTTCACAATAATCTATATAAACATCAATATTTCTTTAAACTAAAACAAGGAGGCACAAAACTCTAAATTACTAAATTTTCAGAAAACTATTTATATTCTAAATAGTTCATAAATAGCGAACTAAAATGATGTGCTCAATGTGTGGAAAAGAACATAATAAATTTCGTAAAGGAGTATGTTATAGATGTTATAGAAATCACATATGGAAAAGGCCCATAATTAAATGTAAACTATGTAAATTAGAAAAAGTCCATCATGCCCAGGGTTTATGTGATAACTGCTACCAAAAGACTGTAACATATGATAGTATAAAGAATTTCAACATTAAAGTTACTCATAACATATCTACTGATTTATACAGACAAATCACAAAGTCATGTATTGTCTGCAGTTTTAAAGAAGCAGTTGACTTACATCACATAGACAAGAACCGAAAGAACAATTCTGAAGCGAATTTAGTGGGTTTATGTCCAAACCATCATAGAATGATTCATATGGGCCAGTATACTAAGGAAATCATGCAAAAAATTCAAGAAGTCAAAGGTTCTCATAATATGCATTAACTGAACCTTTTATGAACAAAACCTATAAGTCTACTAAAATTCTTAAATAGAAGGCGTTGTAGTAGCCAAATAAAGTAAAAAACTTATCAAGAAATAGATTATACTAAAAATCAAGCCAATCCTTGCAGTCCAACTGGATACAACACTTTTCTTATATAAGGCTAAGAAAATTGAAGATATAGCCAATATTAAGCTTATATAAAATAAAGGGCTACCAATCCAGGAAGGGATATATCCATAAACTCTATTAGATATCAGTTGAATGAAATCGACAGCTATTAAAATTAATGACAAACTCCCAGAAATCAATGAACCCAATCCAAATTTATTATTCATACAATTAACAAACAAAACTAATATTTAATCATTTCGGAAGATAGACAAGAATCTGTCTTGTCCTAGCGAAAAAATTAACTGAACCCTCTACGAAATTGACTAAAGTTTATATATCTAAACTACTCTTTTATATCTATGCCTTACAATTTAGTCTTTGATGATGTTATGATTAAGCAGTTAAAGAAGGCTGCTAAAAATCAAGCGATCAAGCGAATTCTTGCTAAAATGCTAGATAAGATAGAGCAAAAAGGTCCAGGTGCCGGAGAATTACTAGATTCAAGACTTTTTATTTACGAGCTTAAAAACAAGCATCCACCAATAAGACTTTATTTTAAACATAAAATACCTACAAATGAAATTTATGTTTTTGAATACGAAATGAAAAGTAGTCCAGAAAAACAACAAAAAATCATAGAAAAAATTAAAAGTAAGATACTAAAACCCTAAGTCCTCTCTAGTAAATCTATTTCCTTTGCCTATGTTGCTCTCAAATTCAAGTAGACGTTGATATAACTTAATATTTCTAAGTACTTTTAACTCTTGTTTCATTCTTTCATATTCAGATTTAGGTATAGTTATAGTTTCCATAGTCATATTTTTTCTTAGCAATTATTTGCTTATATACTTTATGATTTTAAAAAACCCTTCGTCGGAGGATAGACAAGAATCTGTCTTGTCCTAGCGAAAGAATTAACTGAACCTTTTATTATCTCTTATATACTCTGCCTCGTTTATCAAAAACTTGAATAAACAATATTTTATTACCAAAATCGACATCAACTAAAGCTCGGTAATCACCAATTCTTAATTTATAGACTTTTTCTCCTTCAAAATGCTCTAAAAATCTAAAAGGTTCTAGCTTAACTTCATCAAGTTTTTTAAAAATACGTTCAATTTGGAATTTAGGTAGTTTAGATAAATTTTGAGAAGCTTTAGGAAACCATTTTATTTCAAAACTCATCTTAGAAGTCTCTTTTTTAATTCATCATTAGAAATATATTTGTTTTTAGGAGTTTTTCTGGCTTCTTTTAAAGATTTTTTTGCATAATCTGTTAATTCAAATTCTTCAGATAAAATATGTTTAATTAAATATATATTCCTTTTTATATCCTGTAAGTCCTTATGTAAACTTTCAATACTGGTTTCCATGTATGTAATGTGACTCTTGGACTTATATATTTTATGTTTTTAAAAACCTTCCTAAACCGGAAGATAGACAAGAACCTGTCTTGTCAACGTGAAAGAATTAACT
>JBBSWI010000019.1:9206-77925 GCA_038046405.1 Nanobdellota archaeon
AAAGAATTAACTAAACCCTCTACGAACAAAATCTATTTTCTAATCTTTTTATTTAATTATATCGTAGAAATGACTAGAACGAGTATCCGCAAATTCTACAAACCTTGGAGCTGAAAAATCACGACTATCATAGCCCGGATACGCATAACGACACCCAATTAAGGTACTTGTTTTATCATGCGATAGATATTCCGCCACAATATCTGGACATTTATCATTATTAACATCTTTTGATACAACTCTTTGAAGAGTATATAGTCTGGTATGGCGAGCGATGTCTACAGGAAATAAATCTACGGCCCCGAATAAGTTTTCAGTACTTATAAACTGTGTGTCTTCAATAGGTCTATTCACAGACCTTTGATTACTATTACACCCATTTAAAGCGATTAATAAAGAGCCAAATACTGCTATTTTCTCTAATGATTTCATTTCTATACCTCACATACTATAAAACTAATAAAACAAAGAAAAACTTAAAAACCTTTCTAAAACTAACTTAAAAACCTATATGAAGGATTTTTACATAGTAACTATTTATGCAAAAGAAAAGAGTACAAAATTTTCCAACATTTTTAATAAGTTATATGTCTTCTAGAATTAAATTCATCCAAAAATCTCTCTAGAATTTCCTTATCTCTTGGAATCTTGGACAGGGGCAATTTATCTAAATTAGTATGCAAGTACTCATAAACATCTTTTCTTAAATAGCCATAAACCCGGCCACCAAGATTATTGTCCACAAGCCCGGCATATTTTCCATTGTCATTTACTGAAATTTGGAATGATCTTGGATGATAGACGGGCAATATTGCCGCTTCTAGGGTAAATATGCTCGCTTCCTGTATTACTATGCTTATTAATCCTTTTGCAGGGATGTCTATTTTATACTCGCGAACATCATCTCTTTTTTCTGTTTTAATTACGTTTTGATTGGCCATTTTTTGTCTCTGATTTTAAAATAGAGCCGACATCTAAGTTTTTTAGACTTTCTTTTAAGAGATTAATAATTCTTTTTCCATTATTGTATCTAATCTTTTGATTAATCAGGGTTAATATTTGTTCTTCTAAAACTCCTCTCCTATGATTTCTATCGATAAAATGAACACTCTGCTGACGCCCAACAGAATCAGTATAGTCTATAAAAAGTCTATAATCCTGCGCAATTTCTGATCTTGTATGGTAATTTTCATTACCAATCTCTGCAGTTATGCAAATTCCATCGAGTCTGCCAGGCCTTTCAATTCTATAATGAAGTTCTCTATATGTCATGGGTGCATTCACACAATATATACCCCTTTTAAACATTTCGCAAAGTTAACCGAACCTTTTATATATCCCTAATAATTCTTATTGTCTTATATGGAAAAAGAGGTTGATAGAGAAGAAAATATAAAAAATTTTACAACAGAACTTAAATTAAAAGGTTTTTCTCAACAAACAATAAATGCTTATACAGTTCACACTAATCAGTTTCTCGAATATACGAACAAGGATATTTCAAAATTGGATGAGCAAGATATCAAAAACTATCTCTCATGGCTTATAAGTGATAAAAAATTAGCCTTGGCATCTGTTGCTTTAAAAAAAGCAGCTGTAAAATCTTTCTTTGAAGAAATATTAAAAAAGAAAGTTCCGACGATAAAAACACCAAAAATCCCAAAAAAACTTCCAGAAGTATTAACAAAGGAAGAAGTAAAATTATTGATAGAGTCTGCGGCCACATTAAAGTCAAGATTAATCATGGAAATTTTATATTCTTCTGGTTTAAGAGTTTCAGAATTAGTTAAACTTAAACTAAGTGATATAGAATTAAATAACAAAACGGGTTGGGTTAGAAAAGGCAAAGGTTCTAAAGATCGTATGTTTATTATATCAGATATTGTGGTAAAAACAATTGATAAATACTTAAAACATTTCAGCATCAAAGATTACCTATTCCCAGGAAAGAACTCAACTATTACGACTAGAAATGTACAGAAAATATTAAAGAAAACAGCCGCTAAATGTAATATAACAAAAAAAGTGAGCCCTCACACAATTAGACATACATTCGCTACTCATTTGCTTGAAGGTGGAACAGATATCAGAATGATACAAGAACTACTGGGTCATTCATCATTAAATACCACTGAAAGGTACACTCATGTGTCTTCTACTGAACTCAAAAAAATTAAGAGTCCTTTAGACAATCTTTAAATAAGTTTGTACCATATAGTTATTAATGAAAGTTTACTATAAATTCGTTACTATATATGTTATTTTATTCTTGTCTATATTACTTTCGCTCTTCTTGATAGACTTAATAAAAAATACATTGATTCTTGCGGTTCTATTAGCAATAATCCCTCTTGTTGATTATTTCTGGTATTCTTTGATAACTAAAGACAAACTATTGATCAGCGAGGATAAAAGATTGATTCGTTATACGATGCACTGTAAGATATGCGGCTGGGAATGGATGTCTAACGTTTCAGACAAGATTCCTACCGTATGTCCAAACTGTCACTCTAAGGAGAAATCAGAGTTAATCGGCTGGAGAAAGGTCAGACTTTCAGACGGAAAACAGAAGGAAAAGGATTTAAGAAAATTCTTCAAGGTATAACTATTTGAAGTCCATAGAAAAATTGCTCAGGTCATGAAATTTGTTTATGTAATTGTCATAGCTTCTTATGCTTTTGAAACTTCTTACTCTCTCCTTTATCCTATTCAATGCTGTTGTTAGCCTCTCTTCAGTGTACCCGACATCTTCCTCGTCGAGAAGTATATTGACAAAATTATCAAAAGATTCATCAAAATTCAAATTGTATTTTACTTTTGCCTGTTTTTTTATTTCTGTAAGAAAATTTTTTGCAAACATCAGGCTGCTTTCATCGAGATTAAATTTTTTGTTTATTAAATAGGACCTGTCATTTTCTAAATATTCTAGGTCTATATCAACAATATGTTTTGCAGAATCATACTTCTTCAGTTTTAAGCTCTTTAGCTTCAAAATTACTTTTGACATAGATAATAAAAATTATCAAATCATTTATAAATTTTATCCTGCTGTAGCAATTGTATAGCAAAACATTTTTATTTTTGATTAAAACCTTTAGTCAACAATATAACTAAAACATTTAAGGAAAAATTAGAGTATTTGATGATTAAAACATTTAAGAATTGATTAAATATTTTATCCTAAATAATTCAGCTCGTCTTTTTGCTCTTTCAATTTGCTGGCAGACTTGCCTTTTTCTAATAAAGTTTTTAATTTCTCTTCGAATTCTTCAGCTTTTTTCAATAGAGGCTTATAATCAATTTTTAGTCCAAGATAAGAATCAAGCACCTCTATTACTTTTGCAGCGGCCCTAGAGTCAGGCAAATTAGTGTGAGTTTCGGCAAATAAGCAGCTTAATGGAACATCTTTTATGTTGAGCAATAAAGCTCCAGTAACGCCCATTACAATCCCTTCTTTTAATGGTAAAGATCCAGAAGAAAGCCATTTCTTTGGATTTTGTGAATAGAAATAAGATTTAGAGGCATCTGTTGCATTAGGCATCATTATGGCCTGGCTTCCAATGCCCTCTATGCTGATTATTTCACCAACCTTTATTTCCTTGCATAATTGATTTAATATCTCAGCAAGCTCCCATTCTAGCCCATTAATTCCAATTAACGCATGCAGTATCAATATATTTGTTTTTGAATCATAGAAGATTCCTAATGGATCAATAACTTTTTCATCATGGACAGCCACCATAGGGCTTATTTTGTCAGAGACTATTCTCCCGATCTTCTTTGCCTTTAAATGATCTATAAGAAATTCTGTCGCTATCGTCCCTACAAGACCGAATCCAGGAAAACCCTCTATAAGTATAGAATTTCTTGGTTTCTTTTCTAATTCTATTTTCATTAGGCATAATAAACATGTTTTCTTTATATACTTTTTGTTTGCGATGGCTTTGCACAAATTCTTTTATAAATTATTGCAACTATTTTAGTTATGATTTTTGAGTAATGAACAAACATTTTAAAGATGCTTTAGAAACTATTTAGTGATGGTTAATCAAAAAATAGTCGACTTTATTAAAAATGCATTGCAAAAGGGTTATTCTGAAGATTATATTATCAAGGGATTGAAAGCAAAAAATTGGCCCCTAAATCTAATTAATGAGGCAATAGCTACCACAAAATCTCAGATGAGCCCACAAAAGATTCAGCAACAAGCCAAAACAGAAGTTCCAAAACAAACTCAACAAATAATAAAACCTCAACCAAAAGAGTTGAAACTAGAAGCAAAACCCCTACAAATAGCTCAGCAAAAACCAACTTCTCCTAAAATATCAAAACCTATTTCGTTCAAACAAATTTCGTTATATGCTTTATTATTCCTCGGCATATTCGTTCTATTGACTTTTACCATTTTAGTTTATTTTTACATGAACGGAACAATAAACTATGAAATACAAGACCCAAGTACAGGAACAAAATATAATAAATCTTGTATTCAAGAAGATTGCAGCGACTTAAGAGCTTTTGCTTTAGACTCTGTAAGAGATAAGTTTGTCCCAATATTAATCTCCGGGTTTATTTTAAGTGGTTTAATAATAATAGTCTACAAGCTTATACCCTTGAATTGGAAGAAAATATTCTTCTGGATAATTAACGGGATGTACTTCTTGTTTTTACTGATAATGGCATTTATCTGGATAAAGTTTTCTTCTTCATAAACACAATATTTTTAAATCTCTTCTTTTAAAGGAAATAACGTGGGCTCGTAGCTCAGTCTGGTTAGAGCACTCGAAATATGATTGGTGAACCTCTTAACCTGCTGAAGAAAGCGAGTGGTCGCGGGTTCAAAAAGTTTTGAAAATCCCGTCGAGCCCACATCAATAAAATACACCAATAAATTTTTATTGTCGATTTGATTTTCTATTTTATGGATACTCTGCATGATTGGGTTAAAAAACTTAAAGAATCTAATAAATTAATCATTGTTGAGGGCATAAAAGACAAAAAAACTTTAAATGAGCTAGGTATTGGCAAGGTGATTACTATAAACAAACCACTGTTTGAACTTGTGGAGGAAATAGCAAGTTTGACCAATGAATGTGTGCTCCTCTTAGATTTAGATTCAGAAGGTAGGAAACTTTATTCCTCCTTGAAAAAGAATCTAGAAAGAAACAAGGTAAAAATAGACAATAGGTATCGGGAATTTTTGTTTAGCAATACCCACATATCTAACATTGAGGGATTAAAAAATTATTTATAGCAACTCCCTTATCTTTTCAATTGATTCTGCTACTTTGTCTCCGTTGTCTGTTAGCCTTATTACTTTTATTCTTCCCTGCTTTTCAAAACTAACAAGCCTTGATTTTTCCATTTGCTGCAGGATTTTCACAGCATGCGAATAAGTGCAGTCAACTTCTTTTGCCAAAACACTTCCATACTTGTATTTGTTGCTCTTTCTTAGCGCGACTAATATCATTGCCGGCTTTTTCCTAAAAAACACTTCGAAAATATCTTCTTTTTTTGCCATCAAACCCCCTCCAAATCTATAGTTTTCAATGTAAATAACATAAAATATATAAACTTAACTCTTTTTTCTGTAAGTATATTAAGGATTTCTATTTATATACTTATCTTTTTTATTTTTTCTTTAATTTCTGCAATTGTGATGTCTCATAATTAGTTCTCACTTATATATTTGTTTAAAATAATCTTCTTGAGGTGATATTTTATGTTGAATTTCAAGAAGAGATTATGGATTATTAAACAAAAGCAAAAAGGAGAACTAACTGATTCTGAGATAGCAATCTCTCAGAGAATAACCAGAAGAGCGGTACAGAAGATATGGTCTGGTTATCAGAATGAAGGCATATCCTTTTTGCAAGACAAAACGGTTGGCAGAAAGCCAACTGAAACTCCAGAACATATTCTTACTCAAATATTAAATCTTAGACGACAAAATCACGGAATAAGATCTATACAGGGCTTATTGGAACAGCAAGAGATTCATGTTTCAATAAAGCGTATACATAATGAACTTAAGAAAAGGAATCTAGTGATACAAGAGCCAAAGAAAGGTAGACGGTATCACTATATCAAATGGGAAAGACAACATAGTAATAGTCTGTGGCAAACAGACTATTGCTGGCAGGAAAGCCAGCAATGCTGGTTAACAGCGTGGCTAGATGACCATTCTAGATTGATTACAGCATCTGATTATGTAACAGAAGCCACTACAGAAAATGCTTTACGTATATTCGAGAGAGGAGTGAGAAAGTTTGGATTGCCCAGAGAAACATTGAGTGACAGAGACACTCAATACTATGCTGTTCTAGGAGAAACATCCAGTTTCTAGAGTATATGAGCTCTAGAAATGTAAATCATATCTATGCTTCAATTAAGAAGCCAACTACATGCGGTAAGCTAGAAAGATGGTGGAGAACCCATAATGATGAACGGTGGGAATTCGGTAGTTTAAGGACTTTTGTTAATTTTTACAATTACAAAAGACCTCATATGTCTCTTAATTATGTCACACACTATGAGGTTTGGAAGAGAGACCTATAAGGTGTGAACCTATTTCGAGATATCACATTAATTTCTGCAATAAATAAATTTAAATAAGACCAAAAATTAGTTTGCATAATGCTAGACACAAATCTTATCAGAGAAAGCCCAGATTTAGTAAAAACCAGTCTTAAAAAACGTGGCCTTGATCCCAGCAAAGTAGATGATTTTTTGAATATAGACTCTAAATGGAAAACATTAAAGCGAGATTTAGATGATTTAAGGGCCGAAAGGAATCGAACCAGCAATTTAATCAACGATTTCAAAAAACAAGACAAAGATGTATTTGATTTAATAAAAAAATCCAAAGAGCTCCCGAAAAAAATCCATGATAAGGAACAAGAGTTTTTGGAATTAGAAACCCCCCGTGATTATATGATAGAGAATTTTCCAAATATTGTTGACAAATCAGTCCCTATCGGAGATGCATCAAAAAATAAAGTAATCTTTGTTTCAGAAAAGCCTAAAAAATTTAAATTTGCCACTAAGGGGCATGAAGAGCTCCTTATAAATCTAAATTCTGTAGACATCGAGAAAGCTGCAAAAGTTACGGGTGCAAGATTTTATTATTTAAAGAAGGATATTGTAAAACTCAACTATGCTCTAATTAATTTCGCTATAGATTTTTTGAAGAAAAAAAATTTTACTTTGGTGCAGCCACCGTATATGCTAAACAAAGATGCATTAAAAAGCGCTTTGCCTCTGGCAGCTTTTGAAGAGATGATTTATAAAATAGAAAATGAAGATTTGTATTTGATAGGCACAGCAGAACACGCATTAAATGCATATTATATGGGGGAGGTCTTAAAAGCAGAGAATCTGCCAATAAGATTTGCAGGCATCTCTCCATGTTTTAGGAAAGAAGCCGGAAGTCATGGGAAGGATACAAAAGGCATATTCAGGACACACCACTTTGAGAAGATAGAGCAGTTTGTGTTCTGCAAGCCAGAAGACTCCTGGAAAGAATTTGACTTAATTCTAAACAATTCGAAGGAAATGTTAAAGAAACTCAAAATACCGTTTAGGTTTGTTGTTTTGGCCTCACAAGACCTTGGAAGGGTGCCAACAAAAACAATAGACTTTGAGGGATGGTTCCCTAGCCAAAAGGCTTATAGAGAGCTAGGATCATGTTCAAACTGCCTCGATTACCAATCAAGAAGATCCAACACAAAATATGAAGAAAAAGGGGCCAGGAACTATGTTCATACATTAAACAACACTGCAATCGCAACAGAAAGGATGATTGCTTGCATAACAGAGAACTACCAAAGAAAAGACGGCTCAATAAAAATACCCGCAGTTTTAGTCCCTTATATGAACGGTGTTAAGGAAATCACCTCAGATAGATAAGGCTTTTTTAAGATTGCGTAGTCTGTAAGAATTTATTACATTCTTCGATTCCAACCAGCCTCTTCTCGCCTGCCCGATTCCAAGCCGCATAAAACTAAAATCGGCAGTTGAATGACTGTCTGTGTTTATCACGAATTTAACTTTATACTTCTTAGCCATTTTTATCATAGTATCTTTCAAGTCAAGTCTTTCTGGATGGGCATTTATTTCAAGGATTACATTTCTTTCTTTAGCCTTTTCAAAAACCTTGTCTGCATCAAATTCAAATGGCTCCCGCCTATTGATTAATCTTCCAGTAGGATGCCCAAGTATGTTTATGTAATTGTTGTCAAGAGCTTTTAATATGCGATTAGTCATCTCTTTGTTTCCCATTTTAAAATATGAATGAACCGATCCTATTACTATGTCGAGTTCTTTTAAGGTAGAGTTTTTTAAATCAAGAGATCCATATTTAGAAATGTTTACTTCGCTTCCTGCAAATATGGCAAGATCTTTGAAGTTTATTTTCCTAATTTTCTTTATATACCTCAATAAATCCTTATCATTCATTCCACCCGCTACAGCCAAATTTGAATGGTCAGTTATAGCGATGTATTCGTATCCAATTTTTTTTGAATGAGCCGCCATTTCTTCAATTGTGTTCTGCCCATCACTAAACTTTGTATGTATGTGTAAATCGCCTTTGATGTCACCATATTTAATCAGATTAGGAAGTTTGTTTCTTTTCGAGGCGTCTATCTCCCCAGTGTTTTCCCGTAATTCAGGTTCTATATACTTTAATCCCAACAATGAATAGACTTCATTTTCATCTTTGCCGCCTATAAATTTATTTCCGAGGTATATACCATACTCATTTAGCTTAAATCCCTTTGAAAGCGCGATTTTTCTTAATGCAATATTATGCTCCTTGCTTCCTGTAAAATAATTCAGGGCGGCCCCATAATTTTTTCTTTCTACAACCCTTAAGTCTATTTGTAGGCCATCGCTTAATATTACAGAACTTTTAGTTTCCCCTCTTGCTAATATCTCCTGGACGTTATTCATTTTTATAAAGTAGTCCACCACTTTAGTTGGATTCCTTGACACTACTAAAATATCTATGTCACCAATAGTTTCCTTCATCCTCCTCACAGAGCCTGCGACGTTTACTAGTTCAACTTCTTTTAATTGCCTTAACAGCTCTTCAATCTCTTTTGCTATCGGCAACACATAACCCAAAAGAACCTTCCCCTGATTTTTCTCTAAAAATTCAATACCTCTTAATATAGAATCCTCGCTCTTTATACCCATCCTCTCTAAGTTTCTTATTTTATGGGACAAGGCAGCCCCCTTCAAATCAGAGATATTTTTTATTTTGAGTCTTTCATAAAGCAACCTTGCTTTTTTAGGCCCAATTTCGGGGATTTTCATTAATTCGTCAAGATCAATCGGAACTCTCTTTTTTAGCTCCTCGTAATATTTTAGCTTTCCAGTTTTAAGATATTCAGAAATTTTTTCTGCTATATGTTTCCCTATTCCCGAGATTTCCTCAAGCCTATTTTCATTGAATATTTTTCCTATATCCTCGCTTAGAGATTCTATGTTTGAAGCAGCCCGCCTATATGCTGCGGGCTTAAAGTCCACGCCCAGAAATTCTAAGATATCAGCGATTTTGTACAAAAGTTTTGCTACCTCAATGTTCCTCATTTTTTAAATAGGGTTTTTCCTCTTTTGCAATCCAAACAAAAGCCGCCATCATAGCAGTTCGCACAGACAGCCTTGCCACATAATTTGCATATATAGTAAGCGATATTACTATTGCATCTTTTGCATAGTTGAAGTTTTTCCATAAAAATATGTATAGAAATCCATATTTAAACCTTCCCAGAAATAACAGTTAAATTTAAATATATACTACAGAATATAAAACAAAAATGAAAATATTGGCTGCTTCAGATATACACGGGGATATTACTCTAGCAAGGAATCTAGCCGAGAAGGCAGAAAAGGAAAAAGTAGACCTTGTCATCTTATGTGGCGATATAACATTTCAGGAGCAAAGCACAGATAACTTAATAGGTCCTTTTGTAAAAAAAAATAAAAAAGTATTGCTTATCCCGGGAAATCATGAAACTATAGCTACTGCAGACTTTTTGGCAGAATTGTATGATGCCACTAATTTACACGGTTATTCAGTAAAATTTGGAGAAATAGGCTTTTTTGGTTGCGGCTCAGCAAATATAGGCTTGTTCCAGTTAAGCGAAGATGAAATTTTTAATTTGCTCAAGAACGGATATGAAAGAATAAAAAACTTAAGAACAAAAATAATGGTCACTCACGTTCATCCTAAAGGATCAATAATGGAAAAATTCAGCGATTATTTTGAAGGTAGCTCTGGGGTAAGAAAAGCCATTGATAAATTCAAGCCAGACTTGTTGCTATGCGGACACGTCCATGAAGCTGAAGGCATAGAGGATAAAATTGGGAAAACAAAAATAATAAATGTTGGCAAGAAAGGGAAAATAATAAAAGTTTAATAAAATGACATACACCCTAGTCACGACAGAAAAACCTTCAGCAGCCCAAAAAATAGCTTTGGCATTGGCAGATAAAAAACCGACTAAAAAAACTATCCATGGTGTTGCTTATTACGAATTGTTCCATAATGGAGAAAAGATTGTTGTAGCTTCTGCTGCAGGACACCTCTTTACTCTTTCTGAAAAGAAAAAATCATCAAACTATCCCGTATTCGAAATCCATTGGGTGCCATCGTATGTTTACTCAAAAAAAGCAAAATTCACAAAGAGATTCTATGACTCACTAAAATCACTTTCTAAGAACGCATCCTCGTTCATTAACGCCTGCGATGTAGATATAGAAGGCGAATTAATATTTAAAAATATATTAACTTACATCTATGAAAAGAAAAATGCTAACAGAATGTATTTCTCAACGCTCACAAAACAAGATTTATTGAATTCCTTTTCTTCCATGAAGCCTGACATAGACCATAGCCTTGCCGAAGCAGGCGAAACAAGACACATGCTAGACTACTTTTGGGGCATTTCCTCTTCTAGGGCCCTGACCAATTCAATAAAGAATGCGACAAAACACCACAAGATTATGTCAACAGGCAGGGTTCAAGGGCCCGCACTGAAGATGATTGTAGACAAAGAACGGGAGATAAAAGCCTTCAAGGCAACGCCTTATTGGGAAATAGAGCTGACTGCTTCCCACGAATCAAAAAAAATTATAGCCAATCATGCAGATGGCAAAATATTCGAAAAAGAAAAAGCCACATCGATATTCAAGAACGTCCAAGAGAAAAAGGCACTTGTTTCAAATTTAGAAAAAAAAGAGTATAAGCAATTACCCCCCCATCCATTTGACCTGACAGGATTGCAGATAGAATCATATAGAGTTTTAAGGATTTCTCCAAAAGAGACTCTTGAAATAGCACAAAGCCTTTATTTAACTGGTTTAATCTCATATCCAAGGACAAGCTCTAATCAATTGCCAACATCACTAAATTATCAATCAATTATTAGGTCATTAGAAAAACAACAGAAGTATAAGAGGCTAGCAGAGCTATTGTTAAATGGAGAAAAACTTTTCCCAAACAATGGCAAGAAATCTGATCCGGCACATCCAGCGATTTATCCCACTGGGGAAATCCCCGAGAAGTTATCTGAAAGAGAAATTAAGGTATACGATTTAATTGTAAAAAGAACTTTGGCAACATTTGCAGCGCCTTCATTAAGGCAATCAACAAGCCTAGAGATAGATGTTGACAAAGAGAAATTTGTGGCAAATGGCGTAACAACACTGCAAAAAGGCTGGTATGAATTTTATGAGCCATATGTTCCTTATAAGGAAGAAGAGATTCCTGCCTTGCAAAGGGGACAGGAGCTAAATATAGAAAAGATTTCTATGCTTGACAAAGAGACCCAACCTCCAAAAAGATATACTCCTGCATCAATAATAAAAGACCTGGAGAAAAAAGGGCTTGGAACTAAGGCGACAAGGTCTGCAATAATAGACACTTTATATGATAGGCATTACACAACAAATGAGTCTATAGAAGCGACAAACTTAGGCCTAAAAACAATAGAAACCCTAGAAAAGTATTGTCCGGAAATAATCGATGAGAAACTGACAAAGCACTTTGAGAAAGAAATGGAATTGATTCAAAAAAATAAAAAGAATGAAACAGAAATACTGAACGAAGCAAAAGAAGTCCTTGTAAAAATATTTAAAACATTCAAAGAAAACGAATTAAAAATAGGGGCTGCCCTGTCAGAAGCAAATATCAAAACAGCAGATGAGCAAAATTATGTAGGTATATGTGAAAAATGTGGGGGCGCCTTAAGATTGATGTACTCTAAAAAGAACTCACAATATTTTGTGGCTTGCTCAAGCTATCCAAATTGCAAAAATACTTTTTCTGTTCCGAAACAAGCACTAATAAAGCCGACAAGAGACATATGCAAAGAATGCGGTTTTTCAACAGTTTTGGTAATAAGAAAAGGCAAAAGACCATTCACATATTGCTTAAACAAGAATTGCAAAACGAAAGAGGAATGGCGTAAAAGTGTTATTGCATAGCCATTAAATAATCTCTATTCCAGTTTCTAAAATTTTGAAGTAAGCCGTTTTTCTCATTGGCTTTAATAAGTAAATTACTCTTTTTTCCAAATTTTCCAGCCTGAGTGTCTTATTACTGAATTCACTTATGATGTTGTTTCCAACCATTTTGATAGTGTTAGTATCTATGTCAGTATACACTTGGTTTGTGATTATAACTGGCAGCCTTTTTGAAATATCTTTTAACATCTTTAATTGGCTATAGAGCATCTTATTTGCCAAATCAGGTTTCTTCTTTAGCAAAGACCTATAAAAATGGCCTATAGAATCAACAATAATCAAGGAAAACTTACCAGTTTTTATGATCGATGCAATATTTTTTATCTGGTCTTGCTGTATCTTGAAGCTTTTTACTTTTGTTACGAGTATATTATCCAAGGTATTTATATTTCTTCCATTTAAAAGTTGTTTTATCCTTTCAACAGAAAAATTTATTTCTGTATCCAAAAACAAAACCTTTTTATTTTCTGCTTGACATAACGCCGCTTGCAAGCAAAGAGTGGTTTTTCCGGTGCCAGCAGGCCCATAAATTACGGTAATTTCATTATCATAACCACCCTCAAGAAATGAGTCTATTCCACTGTTTCCAGAAGTTATAATCATATTCACCAAAAGGTTTATTAACCTTTTTTTGTAATAGAAGACTATTAGTTTTAAGTTATATACCTTACGAAAATGCAGCAGAAAAAAGAATTGACATTAAAGGTAATGGAAGCCTTGCAGGAAGAAGTCTATAAAGGAATTGTTAGAATAGACTCTGAAACAATGCATTTGATAGATGTAAGACCTGGAGACATAGTAGAAATAGAGGGGAGCAGGATTACAGTAGGCATTGTAGACAGGGCATATCCAACAGATGTTGGACAAGCCGTAATAAGAATGGATGGGATTCTAAGGAGGAATGCCCGCACCGGCATTGGCGAAATCGTTAAAGTAAGAAAGGCAGATATAAAAGAAGCAAAAACTTTGGTCATAGCTCCTGCACAAGAGGGTATAATGATACAGGCAAACCCAGAAATATTCAAAAGAAACCTTCTAGGAAGAGCGGTTGTCAAAGGGGATATCCTAGTTTTAGGGGGTCCAAGAAGGAGAAGACGCCCATCAATGGACCCATCATTCGACGATATAATGGGAGTTTTTGAAGAGACCTTCATCGGCAACTTCAATCTTGGGAACATAAAATTCATTGTAGTGGACACAAATCCAAAATCCGCTGTAATACTCTCTGAAAATACTCAGATATCAATCAGTTCAAAATCAGTCGAAATAAAAGAAGAAAAAGTCCCAGAAGTTACATATGAAGATCTAGGTGGTTTAGAGGAAGAGATAAAAAAGATTCGCGAAATGGTAGAGCTTCCTTTAAAGCATCCAGAAATTTTCACAAGGCTCGGAATAGATCCGCCTTCTGGAGTATTGCTTCATGGCCCTCCAGGATCAGGTAAAACCTTACTTGCAAAAGCAGTCGCAAATGAAAGCGAGGCAAACTTCATCCTAGTAAATGGGCCGGAAATCATGAATAAATTTTATGGCGAATGTGTCTCAGAAGATTCATTGGTTATTACTAATGGCACAGGGTTAACTACAATTTCTGAAGCTGTAAATAATAAAAATACACATAAAATAGTCGGTTTAAATATGGATAAGCAAAAAATAGAACTTCTTCCAATCTCCGACGTTTATGACAAAGGCGTACAAAAGACCCTGAAAATATCTACCCCTCATGGAATGATTGAATTGACTCCAACATCTAAGCTATTAATATTAGATGGTATAGAACCAAAATGGATTTTAACAAAAGATCTAAAGATAAATGATAAAGTAGCTATAGCAAATACCCTTCCAGAAATTAATGAAGATGTACCAAACATTCTAGATTTTGTCGGAAGCACCACTAAATTTTCTGGGGAATGGGTAAGGGACTTAATAAATCTTCATGGCACTAATAAAGACGTAGCTAAAATTCTTAATGTCAAAACGAAAAAAATAGAAGATATGAAATATAATCGATCCGCACCCCTTTGGGTTATTAAAAAACTTTACAAAACAGGATTTATAGAGTATTTTAACTTGACAGGGAAAGGGAGAATACCTTCTGCTATAACTAAGGATTTAATGTATGTAATCGGTTTAATCGCAGGTGATGGTCATTTGAGATATAACTATAAAGATGATGGTGTAAGCACAATAAGTTTGACTAATATTGATAAAAAAGTTATATCAGAATTTAAGAGATTAATAAAGGGATTGTTTGGAATACAAGACGTAAAATATGATGGGCACTACAGTTACTATTTTTCATCTAGGCCAATTGGCAATTTAATTAAGAATCTAGGAATTCCTATAAGAAATAAATCAAAGACAATAACTGTTCCAAGTTATTTAATAACTCTTCCAAAAGAATACATAGCCTCCTATTTGAGGGGTTTATTCGACACAGATGGCCACGTTCATATAGTGCCTAGCGGAATGCAAATTTCATATTACAGTTCAAGCAGGCAAATGGTTAATGGTGTGAAGTACTTATTATTAAGGTTCCAAATTCAGTCAACATTTAGATACAAAAAAGACGGCACTTATGAATTAACAATAAACGATATAGACTCATTAAAAAAATTTAATGAGTCTATAAATTTTAACCATGAAAAAAGAAAACAAAAATTAAAAAATATACCTTCTAACAAATACGACAAACCAATCTATAATAGAATACCTATTAATGAAATTGTAAACAAAATTAAAAATAAACATTCATTTAATACTAGAGAGTTAATAAAGGTTGGATTAAATCCATACGTAAAAAGCTACACTAGAACACAGACTGGAAGATTTATTTCTTTATTAAAAGATATGGGAGAAAACTGTAATGTTATAGAAAAAATAAATAAGCTTAAAACTAATGATGTAATTTGGTCGCCCATAAAATTTATTCAAGAATCTGAATCTCATGTTTACGATTTTACAGTGCCAAAAGACCATAATTTTATTGCAAATGGGTTTATTGTACATAATTCAGAAAAAAGAATTCGTGACATATTCGAAGATGCAGAGCATAAAGCGCCATCAATCATTTTCATAGATGAAATTGACGCTATCGCACCTAAAAGGGAAGAAACACATGGTGAAGTAGAAAGAAGAGTAGTCGCCCAAATTTTAACCGCAATGGATGGATTAAAGACAAGAAAGAATGTTGTCGTTATAGGCGCAACTAACCGCCCAAATGCATTAGATCCGGCATTAAGAAGGCCTGGAAGATTTGACAGGGAAATTTCTATTGGAGTTCCTAATAAAAAAGGCCGTTTAGAAATTTTAAAAATTCACACAAGAAATATGCCGCTTGCCGAAGATGTAAAATTAGACAAACTATCCGAGATAACCCACGGATTTGTAGGGGCAGACATATCTGCATTAGTAAAAGAAGCTGCCATGAATGTTCTAAGAAGAATACTTCCAGATATAAATCTCAAAGAAAAAGAGCCTATACCCAATGAGATGTTAGAAAAATTAAAAGTAGCTGAAGAAGATTTTAGGGAGGCATTAAAGATTGTTAGACCCAGTGCTCTAAGAGAAGTCCTAATAGAAAACCCAAATGTTCATTGGTCTGATATTGGTGGGCTTGAAACCCTAAAAAATGTGTTAAAAGAAACAATAGAATGGCCAATGAAATATGCCAATGAATTTAAGAAACTCGGGATTATCCCCCCGAGAGGTATTTTATTATATGGCCCCCCAGGGACTGGGAAAACTTTGCTGGCCAAAGCAGTTGCAACCGAAAGCCAGTCAAATTTTATTTCAGTGAAGGGCCCAGCTTTAGTGAATATGTGGGTCGGCGAGTCTGAACGAGGAGTTAGAAAGATCTTCGAAAAAGCCCGCCAAGCAGCCCCAACAGTAATATTCTTTGATGAGATAGACTCTATTGCTCCAAGAAGATCTATTGGCGGCGGTGTAACAAAGAGAATAGTTAATACGATCCTTTCTGAAATGGATGGCCTGGAGAAATTAAATGAGGTTATTGTAATCGCAGCAACTAACAGGCCAGACATTTTAGATCCGGCATTACTAAGGCCTGGAAGATTTGAAAAGGTTATCCCTATTAATATGCCAGACAAAAAGTCGCGGCTCGAAATATTTAAGGTGCATACATCAAAGATGGCGGTTGCTAAGGATGTCTCTATAGAAAAATTGGCTGAAATTACAGAAAATTACTCTGGGGCAGACATAGAAGCAGCTTGCAGAGAAGCCGGCATGAGTGCTTTAAGAAATTACATTAGTTTAAATGAAAAAACTAATAAAACGACTAAGAAATCAAAGAGCCAAGAAAGATTGGAGATTAACTTTTCTGATTTCCAAGAGGCAATTAAAAGGATAAAACCATCTATTACACCAGAAGAATTAAAGAAATACCAGGAAATAGAAGATGAGTATATAAGAATAGCAAAAACAGCGAATATAAAACAAGCGCCACAACCTTATTTTGGTTAATTTTTGGATTTTAGAAAGAGATATACATTATAATCTTGTTTAGGTTAATTATGAAAAAAGAGGTAGTTTGTGCAAGATAAATTTTGTCAATTTCGTCTTTATTAACTTATTAATTTTAATTTTCCAGGCCTTATCTGGAATATCTCCCCCTCTTTAATCAATTCGTCTATCATCTTATTTGTTTCAGTATCATCGAATCCGGAATTAGAAATAATAATCTCTTTATCGGCGCCAACCTCCGAATCAAACTTTTCTATCAAACTTAATATCTTTTGTCTGTTGCTTTCATTAGGAACATTAACTATTTTCTCCTCACTAATCAAAATAATATTTTCATCAGCACCAATATCTTTGGGTTCCGGAATTTTATTTGCAATTTCCCTTTTGCCATACAATTTGTCGAGTTCGAGTTTCCTTATTTTTGCCCATACATGAGTTATTGGCTTAATTATTTCCGGCGTTATATACATCTCATTGTTGAATTCCCTTATCCGGCCTATCAAAAGGACTATATCGCCTATATTTATGTTATTAAGAATTTTAATGTCTTCCTTCCAGCATTTTGCTCTTATTGTTTCAGTGCCGTCATCAAGTAATACTGAAGAATAGCTCTTGTCGGCGTTTTCATTCTTCATTATTACATGGGCTATAACATTCACTCTAGAAATTTTGTTTTCATTAAATAAAATATAATTTGGCTCCCATTCTCCAGTCTCTTTAATTAGCTGATTATTCTTTAAGTCGTAAATGCAAATTTTGTAGGCAGTCTGTCTAGATTGGGCCATTTTATATCTTCTGTATGAATCCCCGCTTAGGTTCGAATATGTCTCCAGAACGCTTCATATTTTCTACTAGTTCCTCTACTTTATCTTCGTCAATGCCTCTTTTTACAGCCTCTATTACAAGCTCTTCTAGAGGAATAGTTTTTCCAAGTCTTGCTTCCAAGTCATCAATCGTTTCTTTAATAATATGGATTCTGCTTCTCGTGGTTGCAGTAATTCCTATAGATATTTTGTCTATGTCTATCTTTCCAGTTTCCCTGTCTATTCCAATCTGCATTAAGCAATATTCCAACAATTTTATAGCTCTCTGGGCATCTTTCTTAGTGACTTTATCACTTAACCTTACTCTTGCACTAGCCTCACTTAATCTAACTAAAGCTTCAAGTTGCCTTGCGGTTATCGGTATTCTATTTATTCCGGATTCATCTCCAACGTTTCCTTCATTTCTCAAGCCAACATAGAATTTTATTATTTCATTTATAGCCGTATCCGTTAAAACAGGATTATAATTTTGTCTTGCATAAGAGATATACTTTTTTAGAAGACGCGAACTTATTACAGGCTGCGCCGCATTTGGATTTTGATGTGTTCCTAATACGTGGCGAGCTATTTTTTCGTCTTTTTCCCTGTTTGGAATGTCTTTTACTGGAAATATCAAATCAAATCTATTGATTAAAGTTGGTGGCAAGTCTATTTGGGCAGCAATTGGTGTATACGGATCGAATCTTCCCGTCTTTGGATTAGCTGCTGCTAATACAGTAGTTTCTGCCCTTAATGTAGCCTGAATATTTGCTTTCGAGATTGTTACCGTTTGCTGTTCCAATGCTTCATGCAAAGCACTTCTATCTTCAGGGCTCATTTTATCAAGTTCATCTATTATGGCCATTCCTTTATTTGCCAGTACCATCGCCCCAGCTTCTAATGCCCAACCCCTTAAGAATTCATCCTTAACTACAGTAGCCGTAATTCCCGCACCCGTATTATGGCATATAACTCCCCCAAAACCACCCACAAAATTTTCATTTTCAAAAACTGAAATATCATAAACATATGGGCTATTTGATTCAACTTCTTTTATGCTTTTAATACGAACAAATCCAAGATCACTGTCCATAATTAATCTAAAATCATTTAATTCTTCCATTAGTTTAGTGCCTGTTTCAGATAAGGAAATAAACATTTCTCTGCCAATTTTAGTCTTTATAAAAATATCATCATTATCTGCAAAATACTCTAATATAGACCCTCCAAAAATAGGTTTTAATTCTTTACTACACACTACGTTATTTTTTTGCATAAAATTTAATCTACTTAATAATGCAGAATTACTCATTTTATATAATCTTGCTCTAGAATACTTACTAGATGATGCCCCCACAAGAAACCTTTTATTTACTAGATTACCAATTTTATCTAGTGGAGGGTTTTTATATAAATTTAAGAACTTTCTCCCGATTTTCGGACTTTTTAGATCATATCTGTATCCAACACCATTTATACACCTACCATTTATTTTTGTTGATTTAGAATCATTCCTCTTGTTACAAGAGCCCATAATTCCATTTTGTAGGTATAGATATAACAAATCTGACATTAACCGTTTAGATTTGGTAACGCCAGCGTCTCCAGAAATATACCCTTTAATAAATTCATTTCTTGCATAAAAATTAGAATTAAATATTGTTGTTGGGATATATTTTTCTTTAGCTTTCTTATGGGCCACATCACCCAATAATTCTTTAAAGATGTTATAAACCATCTTCCCATACATGACAACCCTAATCCCATTCAATCCATGATTATAAACCTTTATTTCAGAGTCAAAATGTTTTTTAGCTATCTTTTTTATATCTTCAATTATATCCGTTTCCTTTTTATTTAAAGTAAGTTCTATTTTATAAGAGCCCTCTTTGTTTCTCATATGCCCCTCAGCCAAATAATAACCAATAAATCTAGCAACTTCCGGATGGAGATTATTAAAAACAGTAGTGGGTATTTTAGAAGGTATTAGTACGCAATCACCAATTTTTAGGTCTTTTGCCGGCTTTGTAATTGTTTTTCCATTCTCTAATATGAATATACTATGATCTTTTGTAGTAGACACTTCTCTGCCAGATTCTAAATCAAACTTCAATAATCTATCTTCATGTTTATGCCTATAAACAGCTTTTATAGGCTTCCATTCTATCTTCTTTGTTGTTAAATTCAGAGATAAAGATTCGGTGTATTCTTTTAGTCTAACAAAAACCTCATCAAGATTTTGACAATTATTGTCTACAAAACTACCAATATTAACAATTTCAATAGAACCATTTTTCCTGATGATGATGGGCTCATTAAATTCTAATGACGCTCCTCTTCCCGATATAAATCTTGCTTTTGGCGCAGCCTTAGCAATAAATTGAAGAGTTTGGCTTTTTCCGCTTCCAGGATCGCCAACTAGCAAAATATGCATGTCTCCTCTTTGCTTAGTGCCATCATCCTTGACTTTCCTTACACCACCAAACATTTGTAACGACAATGCCTCCTTTATCTCTCCATGCCCATAAATAGAGGGTGCTATGGAATCTCTTAACTTTTCATAGATATTTTCATCGCTAGATAATTTCCTGATTTCTGCCTCATCTTCAGGGCTTATGTCTATTTCTTCATATATTTCATCAGTAGGTTCAATGTAATTAGATTCTATAATCAAATCGTATCTTGTTGATTGAGCACCAGACTTAGATATTAAAGGAATTTCCTTTACTAAGCCCATAATCTTTACTTTGCTTCCGGGAGTAGTTTTTTTCTCCATCCTGGGCTCTACTAAATCTTCGCTTAAGAAAACAGCAATTCTTTTTGGCTGATCTCCACCCTCTAATGTTTCTGGTGCCTCCTCTATTATTAGTCTTTGAACATCAACCAAGTCCTTGCTCAATAATCTAAATTTTCCGCGTCTTCCACAACTACATCTGCTGGGCTCTTTAAATTTTGAATCTAATTGTGGGATTGTGATACTATTGCCGCAGCTCGGACATTCAAACTTGGCCATAGTTACTTGTGGCCTTACATCAGAAGCTTGCCTCACTATCCCAAGTACAGAGATAAACTTATTCAGATCAACACTTCTTATATTTCTGATTGTAACAGATTGACTTTCTGGAAGATTGAAGAATCTGATTCTCTTTAGGTTATTAGGAAATACGCCTAATTGCGAAAGAGCTATGTCTCCAGCCTTGATAGTTTCTTCAGGACTCTCAAGAAGCTCCTCGCTCAATTCTAAATCAAATTTGCTTAGCTCAATAAAATCTACAACTAGTGATGTTTTGCCACTATTTATTATTTCATTAATTTTTTTATTATACTGTGACTCTAGAAAATCCTTGAATTTTTCAATCTGTACGGCTGCGTCTATTACCATATTCCCTACCTATTTAAATAAAAATAAAAAGATTACTTTTTGTTGACTCTCTTTAAATTAACAACTAGTTTGTCAACAGCTTCCCTTAATTTTCTTTCTGATCTAGTGCCCGTGCATACGATTTTTCCATTGCTAAAAAGCAAAAATGTGGCCCTAGTACCGTTTAATTTGTAAACTAACCCAGGAAATTGCTCTGGCTCATATTCAGTGTTTTCTAGTTTCATGGCAAGGTCATTCAAATTCAGATCCATGCCAATAGCCCCGGACGCAACCATGTTCTGAACCTTTATTACAGGCACTATCTTCACTTTAATGCCTATCTTTTCTACATTCTTTATTATTCCTTTAATAGACTCCTTTACCTTAAGCATCGATTTTGCCCCAGTGCATACTATCTTTCCAGAGCTGAATATCAATGCACTTGTCTTTGGTTCTCTAATGCGCATAACTAACCCAGGAAATTGCTCCGGATTGTACTCTGTATTTGGCAAGGCTTCCGCCAATTTTATTAATGGTATGTCATGCTCTAGAGATGTTGATGCAACTATGTTTTGAATCTTGATTTCTTTCTTAACCATTAAAACACCCCCAATCGGACCAGAATAAACTATAAACCTTAGAAAGTTTTATAAAGGTATTTAAAAAGTATCGCTATTCAAAAGTTGTTAAATTTCACAATACATTAAATAATATCTCAAATTCCTTTTCTTTTATCCTTTCAACAGACTTATGCTTGTATTGTTTTTTGGCCTTTTCAAAACTTAAAGAACTAGCTCCAGTAATGTCCTTTATTTCATCAGCATATTTCTTTAAATCGTAATCGGTGTTAATGACGAGTTCTATTTTATTCTCTTTTTTCAACCCAGCATTTTTCCTCAAGTTTTGTATCCTTCTTATCAGTTCCCTAGAATAGCCTTCTTTTTCTAGGTTTTCATCCAGCTCTATGTTTAAATATACGCTCCCATATTCAAAATCAATGTGTTCATTCTTAACGTCTTTATTAGTATAGGAAACCTTCTTGATATTGGTCTGCTTCTTTATTATGCCTTCAAGTGCCTCAAGGCAGTTTTTCACATCTTTGTTTGTGCTAAAAACAATCACTTCTTTTAATGGCCACCTCACCCCTATTTTTGCCTTATCCCTTCCAAATAATATTGCTTGCATTATCTTTTCTGCCACACCGAAATTTTTTTCCAATTCGTTGTTTATTTGCCTCTTGTCTGATTTTGGCCAGTCTAGCAGATGTATACTTTCTGTTTTTTCATATTTTTTAAAATTGTTCTGGTATAGGTGCTCTGTTATAAAAGGAATGAATGGCGAAAGCAATTTCAATAAAGTTAAATTTACAGCATAAAGTGTGTATATGGCCGATTCTTTATTTTTTCCAATTGAAGACTGGACTCTGTCTCTAACATATTGTATATAAGATCTTGAAAATGTAGCCACAAAAAAATCTTCAAGCGATTTGGCAGCAATATTTGGCTTTAATCCTTCTAAGTTTTTTGTTGTATTGTTTACTAGGTTGTTTAGTTTAGAAAATGCCCATAAGTCTTCTATTTGAAAACTCTTTGGCTTTCTCGGCTTTTTTCCCTGCAGGGATATTTCTAAGTAAGAAGAAAGATTGAGCAATAAGCTCAATGTCTGCTTTGTTTCTCCGGCCATTTTGTATCCGAAATTAAGATTAAACTTGGGGTCTTGCTTGCAATACATCCACCGCATCACATCTACACCCATTTTTTCAGCAGAATCATCAAACCAAATGGCATTTCCAGCGCTTTTGTGCATGGGTTTGCCATGCTCATCATATACTTTCTCATAGGAAAACACTTTTCTGTACGGTGCTCTATTTTCTAGAGTCACAGACATAAACATCAATGAGTAGAACCATAGCCTTACTTGCTCCCTCATCTCACAGACAAGTTCTGTAGGGAACCACTTCTTCCAATATTCCCGGTCATGTAAGTAATTTAATGTGGAAAATGGAACTATGCCTGCATCAAGCCATGCATCTCCAACATCTTTTATCCTAGTCATTTCTTTATTGCATTTCATGCATTTTATTTTTACATTGTCTATCCAAGGCCTGTGCAGTTCTTTTAGTTGCTTAACTCCAGAAATGGCTTTTTTAATCAATTCGTCTTTTGTTGATATAACCTCAATATGTTTGTTCTCACATTCCCATATCGGCAGGGGCAATCCCCAGTATCTTTTTCTTGATATAACCCAATTGCCCATATTCATCAGCCAGTCTTCCATAAGCTTGCCGACATGCTCTGGTTCCCAACGAACTGTTTTATTTGCCTTAATCATCAGGGGCCTTATTTCATTTACATCAATAAACCACTCATCAACCAATCTAAAAACAAGCTCTGTCCCGCAGCGCCAGCAAGTTGGATAGCGGTGAAGGTAATTTTTAGTATTGTAAATAAATCCTTTCTTCTCAAGGTCTTTAACTATGTCTTTTGTAGTGTTTGCAACATTCTTTCCAGTAAGCCATCCAAATCCATTTATGAAATTGCCTGCTTCGTCTAAAGGGGCAATTTCGGGAAGGCGCTCTTTTTTCCCCAGGTCATGGTCTTCTTTACCGCAACCAGGAGCTATATGCACTATCCCAGTGCCTTCTTCTTGGCTTACCAAGTCCCAACCAACAATTCTTGGCTTAACATTTTTCTGGGCCTCTACATCTCTGAACGGGCCATAATATTCAAGTCCAATTAATCTCTTTCCAGGGATTGTTTCTAAAACTACATAATCTCCCTTCAAAGAATTTAAAGTGCCTTCGCTCAAGTAATAAACATCATTTCCTTGCTTAACCCTAGCATATATTAGCTCTGGATGGACTGCAACAGCCACATTTGCTGACAAAGTCCATGGGGTAGTGGTCCAGACTAGCAAGAATTCATTTTCATTGTCTTTTATTGGAAACTTGAGGAATAATGAAAGGTGCGTCAATTCTTTGTAGGAATCATAAAGCTCATGCTGGCTCAATGAGGTTCCGCACCTATAACACCAGGGCATAGAATCAGAGCCTTTAAACAGCCATTTGTTGTCATAGCACTTTCTTAGAAAATACCAAATATGCTCCATATTATTGTCGCTTAATGTGTAATAAGAATCCTGCCAGTTATTCCATTGCCCTAGCCTTATGCTTTGGTCTGTTTGTATTTTTGAGTATTTGTCTACCCTCTCTCTGCATTTTAGAGAAAATTTTTCTATTCCATATTCTTCTATATCTTTCTTAGAGTTTAGTCCAAGGTCTTTCTCTACTTCTACTTCGACCCATAAGCCCTGGCAGTCAAATCCATTCTGGAATCTTTGATCATAACCTTGCATGGCTTTAAATCTCTGGTACAAATCTTTGTAAGTGCGGCCCCAGGCATGATGCACGCCCATCGGGTTGTTTGCTGTAATTGGCCCATCTATGAATGACCAATGCTTCCTACCTTTGTTCTTAGCCACTAGTTTTTCAAATACACTTTTTTTTTCCCAAAAATCAAGTATATTAAGTTCAATCTCGCTTGTGTTGTACATTTATTGTTTACTTCCAAAGTTAGTTTAAATATTTTGCTTTTTTAGCTTTACTAACGCAAAACAAACCTTTATAAATATTAATAAAATCGCCTTTCTAGGCCTTAAAGTCTGTTTAAGGGTTCTTAAATAGCCTTAGGTTAGATTAAACAAAAGTCAATGTGAGGTACAAAAGAATGTATAAGAAAGACAGGGGATTTGAGCAGCACAGAAGTTTTGCCCCCATAAAGGTCGGCGAAGAGTTAGATGTTAAAATAGAAGCCGTTGGCGGAAAAGGTGACGGAATAGCAAAAGTAAAGGGATTTGTAATTTTTGTCCCAAACACCAAAGCAGGCGAAGAGGTCAGGATTAGAATAAATAAAGTATCTAAAAAAGTAGGCTTTGGACAGGTAATTGACGGATCCGAAGGAAGCAAGGAATCTTCAGAGGAATCTTCAGAGGAATCTTCAGATGAAACAGAAGATGTGCAAAAAAAGCATCATGATGAAGAGGAGTCATTAGATGATTCTAGTGGCGAATCTATAGATGAAACAGAAGATTCAGAGGACTTTGGGGAAGATAAAGAAGAATTCTAATTCTTGCCCAAGCATTTTATTTTTAGATTATTTTTTCATTTTTTACGCTCAGTGTGAGCAGAAAGCCCACGACCTTAGTCGTTGGATGAATGCAAGCATATATAGTTTTCTGCCATAGAAATATTTAAATAGTTAACTGTCACACAAATAATGTGGTAAGCAAGAGATGGATACATTCAAACACTTGCATATATAAGATAGGATATCATTTAATTTGGTGTCCTAAATATAGAAGAAAAGTTTTAGTTGGAAGTGTAGCAACAAGATTAAGGCAGCTATTAAATCAGAAAGCGAAGGAGATAGATACAAAGATTGAAACTATGGAAATATTAGAAGACCATATTCATTTATTTGTTAAGACAAAACCGATAGCTTCTCCTCATTGGATAGTTCAACAGTTTAAAGGTTATTCTTCCCATACTCTAAGGAAAGAATTTCCACATTTAAAATCAAGATTGCCTACACTTTGGACAAGAAGTTATTATTGTGAAAGTGTTGGGCATATATCTGAAGATTCTGTTAAAAAATATATAGAAGACCAAACTGGAAAATGATATTAACCTACAAAATAAAGCACGAACAGAATTTTGAAAGAGAATTAATACTTGCCAGAAAGATTGCCGAATATGGCTTAGCAACAAAAAGCATAACAAGCAAGGATGTCTATCATATTGGATTGAAGTCAATGATTAGTAATCAAATCCTAAAGAAATATTCTAAAAATAAAAAGTTGAAGAATGTTAATTCTGTCCAATTAACAATTCCTAATCAGGGAATAAAAATCAAAGAAGATAGAGTATATATTCCCTGCTTAAAATTATATTTAGATATTTATTTCAATAGAAATTTTAAAAAGATAAACCAAATTGAGATAGGAAAAGAATTTGCGTTTATTTCAGTTAGCTACGAAGAACCACTAACATGCAAGCCTAAATGTTTAATTGGAGTTGATAGGAATACAACAAACCATACGCTTGTAGCTTCAAATATTGACACTGGAAAAGTTTTGAAGCTTGGAAAAGAATGCAGTCATGTTCACAAGAAATACAAAGCAATAAGAAAACAACTCCAAAAGAATGGAAAATTAAAGAAAGTTAAGCAGATAAAAAATAGGGAAAGCCGGATTATAAAAAATATCAATCATCAAATAAGTAGAAAACTCGTAAATGAAATCATAAAAGTGAACGGAGGATTGGTTCTAGAAAACATAAAGGATATAAGAAAAACTGTAAAAACAAGAAAGAAACAAAGATATTCCTTGAACTCTTGGAGTTTCTATCAACTGCAACAAATGATAGAATATAAAGCCAAAAAGCTTGGAATACCTATTTTCTATGTTGAACCACAATATACATCTCAAAGATGTTCAAGATGTGGTCATATAGAAGAAGCAAATAGAAGAGGAAGTCTGTTCCAATGCAAGGAATGTGGAACAGTTGAGGATTCTGGTGCAAATGCAGGTTTCAATATAGCATATTTGCACAAATACAGCATACCTCAATTCTGCAAAGAAAGTGATTTGCAGAAAGGGAACACTGATATCCCTAAAGAAGCAATGCTTGTGAAACCAAGTAACTTTAGAACCCAATCACTTTAGTGGTTGGAGTATGTCAGAAAGCTATGTAACACGGCAGTTTTATATATTATGTCTATTAGCTAATTTTTCATGGCAGATTCTATATGGACAGAAAAGTACCGTCCATCAAACTTTTCAGAAATCATAGGCCAGGATATAATAGTTGAAAGAGTCCAAGCTTTTGTGAAGAACAAGAATATGCCGAACCTGCTATTTACAGGCCAGGCCGGCATAGGAAAAAGTTCTTTGGCTTTAGTCATTGCAAGAGAGCTTTACGGGATTTCTTGGAAAGAAAACTTCCTTGAGTTAAATGCCTCAAATGATCGAGGCATAGATGTTGTAAGAAACGTAATAAAGGACTTTTCAAGGACAAAGGCCATAGGCAATGTGCCCCATAAAATAATTTTTCTTGATGAATGCGATTCTCTTACTAGAGAGGCGCAGCAAGCCCTAAGAAGGACAATGGAAAACTATACCAACACAACAAGGTTTATTCTAAGCTGCAATTATTCAAGCAAGATCATCGATCCCATATTAAGTAGATGTGCTGTTTTTAGGTTTAAGCCGCTTACAAAAGAAAATTTCGAGTTTATAATAAAGAACATATGCAAAAACGAAAAATTAAAAATAGATGAAAAAGCAATCGAAGCCCTATACCTAGTTTCTGAAGGCGATGCAAGGAAAATGGAAAATATTCTCCAGAGCTGCGCAGCAATTTCAGCAAATATCTCTGAAAAGCTGATATATGACATAGTAAGTTTTGCCGAACCGAAAGAAATATTGGATATTTTAAACATTGCAAGGAAAGACTTCATCAAATCAAGAAACAGACTCCTAGATGTTATGCTCAAGCACGGCCTTTCTGGAATTGATGTGATAAAACAAATCTCCAGAGAAATATGGAATCTTAATATCGATGACGAGAAGAAAATAAAGCTTATAGACAAGTGTGGCGAAATAGAATTTCGAATGGTAGAGGGCAGTGACGAGTTCCTGCAACTTGAAGCATTATTATCAAATTTTCTAGAAAAATGACACATAGTCTGAATTTATTTATACCAAAAAACACAAGCGAAATCTACGGGCAAGAGTTTGCAGTCCAAAAAATAAAGGACTTTATCCTTAACTTTAGCAAGCAGAAAAAGAAAGCAGCAATTATTTACGGGCCTCCTGGAACAGGAAAGACCTGTTCTATATATGCTATTGCAAAAGAACTTAATTTGGAATTACTCGAGATTAATGCATCTGATTACAGGAATTCTGAAAATATAGACTCTATAATAAAGCCAGCAATTTCACAAAAAAGCCTTTTCTCTAGCAGCAAATTAATCTTCATAGACGAAATAGACGGGTTTTTCGGCACTCAAGATTACGGCGGCATACAAGCCTTAGCCTCTCTCATAGAAAGCTCAAAATTCCCCATTGTGATGGCTGCAAATGACCCATGGAGCAGCAAACTGTCTTCATTAAGGAGCAAGTCAAACCTAATTGAATGCCCGAGCATAAACTATCTTGTAATATTAAAAGCACTAAAAAATTTCGCAAACAAATTGGCAATAAAATATGATGAAGACTCTATTAAGGCAATAGCTATAAATGCCAATGGCGACTTAAGGGCCGCCTTAAATGACTTTTATGCGTTGTCTATAGGCAGAACCTCAATAAAACCTGAAGACATTAAACTAATCTCGAGCAGAAACAAAAAAGAATCAATATTCAAGTCTTTAAGCATTATATTCAAGACAAAAAACACGAATGAAGTGTTAAATTCAATATTTAATACAGATATTGACTTAGATGAAGCATCACTATGGATTGATGAAAATCTGCCCCTCGAGTATTCAAATGATGACTTAAAAAAAGCATACAATGCCTTATCTAGGGCAGATGTTTTTAAGGGGCGTATAATAAGGCAGCAATATTACCGACTTATGGTCTATCAAGGGAACTTGATGACTGCGGGTGTTTCTTTCGCAAAGTCAAAAGATTCCAAAAACTACATCCCATACAAAAGAACCGGGCGCATTTTGAAGTACTGGATAGCAAAAAACAAGTACTCGAAAAGAAAAACAATTTCAGAAAAGATTTCTAAGGCTACACATTCCTCAACTAAAAAAGTTTTGAAAGATACTCTTCCCTATTTTAAAGTATTATTCAGGAAGAATAAGTCTCTGGGAATAGCAGCAAGCCTCGGCCTTAACGAAGAGGAAATAGAATATTTAACATCTTAAAACTTCAAAAACAATTCAAGGAAAAACTTTATAAACGTGATTTTTGTAATATTTCAAACAAATATGAAACTCGCTGCAAACAAAGTTCCAAGACATATAGCTATAATTTTAGATGGAAATAGACGTTTTGCTAAACGTTTAATGATTAAACCATTCATGGGACATGAATGGGGGGCAAAGAAAGTAGAAGCCCTTCTTAATTGGTGTCATGAACTCAGCATTAAAGAATTGACGCTGTATGCGTTTTCTGTGGATAATTTTAACCGTCCAAAGGAAGAATTTGACTATCTTATGAAATTGTTTAAAAAAGAGTTAGAGAAACTAAAGAAGGATCCAAGACTAGAAAAATTCAGGATTAGGATAAATTTTATTGGCCGCATTTATATGTTCCCAAAAGATGTTCAAAATGCAATGCACTCTTTAATGGACAAAACAAAGAACAACAATAAACATATAGTAAACCTGGCAATGGCATATGGTGGCAGGCAAGAGGTAATAGACGCAGTAAAGAAGATTTCTGAAGCTGTAAAAAAAGGAAAAATATCTATAGACAAAATTAACGAAGATACTTTTGCTTCAAATCTTTATATGAGAGATGAACCCGATCTTGTAATAAGGACTGGCGGCGAGAAAAGAACTTCTAATTTCCTGATATGGCAGGCTAATTATTCTGAGTGGGTTTTCCTTGAAAAATCATGGCCTGAATTTGAGAAAAAAGACCTAGTAGAATGTATTAATGAATATTCAAAAAGGGATAGGAGATTTGGAAATTGAGTTCTTATTGCTTGTGTCTATAACATAAACATTATGTTTTCTTTCTAAAGCCTCGTTTAGTATCACTTCAAAAAGCTCTGCATCAAGGTTTTCACGTATTTTCTCTTTGCCATAATGTCTTTTCCCTAATCTTCTTTTGAGTGTCTTTAAATCACATCTTGTCACAATGCATACGCTCGCATACTTTCTAGGAATGAAATGGCTTAGGTGCCCATCTATGACTACTTTATTATTCTTTTTTATTAATTTTATAAGCTCTCTTGCCAGTTTTTTCTCATCAACAACTTTTGTCTTTCTTTTTTTATCATAAAAGACAGAAAGCTTTTTCTCTTTGATAACTTTATTGATATCAATATACTGGAACTTCAGTTTTTTTGCAATCAGCCTTGCGATTGTAGTTTTTCCGGTTCCAGGAGTTCCAGTAACAATAATTGCCATGATAATAGAAGAAATCTCTTATTTTTTAACCTTGTTATGCTTCTTTTTGTTTCTTTTTCTCTTCTTCCTCTACCCTTTTCCGATTATCATTTAAATCCCTTATGCTATTCATCAATTTTTTTGTTAAACCCCAATATTGCGAGGGGCTGTATCTCCTTTTCCAATTGTCTTCCTCATTGCAGATTATTATGGACCTGCTGGCTATATCAGAAAAAGCCAATCTAGCCCTATGCAAGAAGATTCCAGCCTCTTCGTTATAGTCTTCTGGTCTTATTTTATAGTCTTCTGTTAGTATTTTATATATCACATTTCCAAGATTTGCTTTTTGACTTGGCTCAGGTCGTCTTAATCTGCCAACATTTGACTCTGCAACCGCAAGATGTCTTATTAAAGAATCAAACCGCATATTAGCAAGTTCTCTTAATTTTCCTTCAAGCCCATTAGGTCCTACAGCCAGCCCATTAAGGTAAGCGTTTTCACTACCCCCACCAAACGGCCTTTCTCTGAATGAAATATCGGCTAAGAAAACCCCCATTCCATACAAACCGATGTTTATACTTGTATTATCTACAAGCTTTTTCAATTCCTTTAACCTTGGTTTTTTTATATGAGTCGCTTTGTCTGCATCAAGACTTTTTATAACCCTTGGATAGTCTTCTTTTAAAACATCCCTTAAGTATCTCAGAGAGCCATAAATTGTGGGTTCATAAGACTTGGAATTAATAGGCATGAATCTATATCCTAAAAAATATGTATTTAAATCTTTCTATTTTAAACCATTCTATAGTGGTTACAAATTAAGAAATCAATGTTCCCATGAATTTTCTCCCGGAAATTAAATTTTCAATATTTTTGGTGTTTCTGTTTACAATTGCTGTTTTGATATTTCTTGCATGAATCATTTTCGCTGCACTCGCATCTAGGACAAAATGCTGCCCGGCCTTAAATTTTATTCTTCTTGCAACTTCATAAAATTCTTTCAAGCTTATTTTTTGTATTAATTTTGCATCCTTGAATTTTCTCGGATCTTTATTATATAAGCCATTAACATTAGTTATATTGATGAATAGGTCTGCCGTGATATTAGAAGCAATTTCAGCCGCCGTCCCATCGCTTGTCATGTTCGGATGAAATCCTAAAGCGCCAGTCACAATTAACCTTTCTCTTTTTGCCATCTTATAAAATTGTTTTTCTGTTGTTGGGACCGTCTTCAATTTGAATATTGCTGCTATTAATCTTGCATTAAGCCTTGTAGTAAATATTCCAATATAAGAAAGCGTGTTTTTGTCAAGCCCTTCCTGTTCAAGCGCACTGATATAATTCCTAGCTGTTTTCCCACCGCCGGTAACTATTATTATTTTATGGCTTTTCTTCAGCTTAAGAATTAACTTCTTGAATTTGTCAAGATAAGAAAGATCGACCTTATTTGGGATTATCACGCTGCCGCCCAGGCTGAACACAATTTTCATTGTTACTTTGAAATTTCACAAATATAAAAAATTATGTATTAATCGAAGATGGAGTCTTATTACCATTAACATCTATTTCACAAGTAGCGCCATCACAAAATTTTTCAATTGCTTTTTCAGATAGGCCGATTTTGCTAAAATCAATCGGTTTTAATTTTGAAGCCATTTCCTTGTATTGTTCTTGACTTATTGCTTCATAAATCATCTGTTCATAAGCGCCATTTTTGGTTCTTGGCAAGAAACTAATGCCCTTTAGCTTATACTGGAAGTAATTTAATGCGTTAGCTATCTGTTTGCCTTCTGTTTCCGGATCAAACGTCACAGTGCAGCTTACTTGATTATCTGCCCAGTGCTCTTGTAAGAATGCGGCCAAACTTAATTGTTCCCACATACTAACCTCTTTAGCGCTTCTTATCCCACGACCAATATGTATCGGGAATTGGACTAAAGAGCTGCTCGAATCATATTTTGCGTCTTCTATAATATACCCAGCATCTTTTAGTGGTTTTATTAGTTGGCTGTCTTTAGCTAATGTAAACCTTCGTATGTAATACTCACTTTCTGGATAATGCATTCCAGGAGTTGCTCCTGTCAATAAACTTACACTTCCGGAAGGCTTTATGGATGTCGTTTTAATTGATTTTGGAATAGTCAACCAGTCGCTGTAAATATCGTCATACCTCTGGATGGTTTTGTACGCCTCTTCACTCCATTTTATTAATTCGTCAAGACCTCTTTCAGTAATAAATTGGGCTATCCCGCTCATGCTATTGCCTATCCTTCTGTTTCTTAATAAAACTCTGTTCGTTTGTGGCCAATGAGTCTCTCCAAGTGTTACAGTCTTTGCATACAAGTATGAGAATTTTTGTGTCCTCACAAAATCTTCCAGACTTTTATGCTTAAATGGAAAAGTTTCTACTAAGCAACATAATTCATAACTTTCAAGGGATTGTTCTAAGCACGGATTTCCGCCGGCGACCCGGTGGTCTTTAAAATTTTTCCCATTCTTAATTCTTCCATAGGCCCTCATATTCTCAAGCCAAGCAATCCCAGGTTCGCCGTTGATTAATATTCTTCTCTCGATTTCGCTATAATCCATGCCTAAAGTTGCAAAAACAGAATTATTGCTGGCCCACCCATATCCTTCTCTTTCAGGATTCTTCTCTTTGTAGTTCTTCAAATCAAGGAATTCTTCATCATTCGGATCACCAAATGCTATCTCTGCAGTTCTTCTAACATTTCCGGCAACCACACATTTGCCAATCAAATTTTGAATGTCTACTATTGTTCTTGATGTAATTGGACTCAAGGCGTTTTTTTCCAATACATCTCTTATTTTTTCGTGAGCCTCTCTCAAAGGTTCTGGACCAGAAGACAAGCCCCCAAAACCTTTTATCAGTTCACCCCTTTTCCTGATTAAATCATATTCAAATCTAACCTCTGGAGAGCCTGTAAAATAGCTATCTATTAGCATACCAACAGAGTCTACCCATCCCTCTCTAGAATCAGGGATATTATATGGCTCTATTCTTCTTCTACGATCAGGAGACCTAACCATTATCGATCTTGCTCCAACAGTATCAAAACCAACACCGACTCCTAACATTGATGCATCCATCAGAAATTTAAATGGTTCTGACAAATCTTCCTTAAGATTAATAGTAGACACAAATGCACAGTTATTAAGCGCAGCATATAAGCCTCTTTCTTCAGTTATCGGGCTGCCCATAGCCCATAATCCTCTTCCTGGCGGCAAAAATTTCATATGAAACATTCTATCATACATTTCTTGTGCACTATCCTGCCCTTTTTCATCATCCCAACTAAGGCCTCTTTCTTGTATCCATCTTTTTTGCATGTTATATGTGCCGTTAACAACCCTTTCTACAGTTTCATACCATCTTTCATTTCTCTCTGCGCCATTATCAGAAATGGGTCTAGAATAAGTCCTCAAGTAAACTATCTCGCCTAAACCATTAAATCCAAAAGGAGCAACAACATTCTTATACTTACTTACAAAAGAATCTCTTAACATAAATGGTTTATAATGCGGATCTTTTAATCTTTCTTGTATCTTTTCTAATAATCTATTGTTCGTGCTTGTTTCATAATCTCTTATAGATGCAATTGTCATAGTCTATCACCCTATTTCTTTGTCAAATCCTTTAGCTCTTTCTCGAATGAGCTTAAGTCCGTAAATTCTCTGTAAACAGATGCAAATCTTATGTAAGCGACTTTGTCAGTTTCCTTTAGCTTTTTCATAACAATTTCTCCAATAAAACTGCTTTCGACTTCGCTTGATTTTTGATTTCTTGCCTCATTTTCAATTTCATCAACCATTTGGTCAATTAAGTCATTGCTGACAGGTCGTTTTTCGCAGGCCTTTAGTATCCCGCCCATAAGCTTGTCCCTGCTAAAGTGTTCTCTGCTTTTATCCTTTTTTATTATTATCAGTGGAACTGCTTCAAGTCTTTCATGTGTGGTAAAGCGTTTTCTGCACTTCAGGCACTCACGCCTTCTTCTTGTGATATGTAGCTTGCTTTCTCTCTTGTCAACTACCCTAGTACTAGTGTTCTTGCAAAATGGACATATCATATTAACCACAATATATTGTGTTTCTAACTAATTTTATACACAATAAGTTGTATCAGAACTCTTATCTTATATTTAAGTACTTTGCAACTAAAAAATATAATTATTGAAATATATTCTAGGATTATACTCTTAAAGTCTCCTTTACAATCATATTCCAGTTTTTCTGGCTCTTTTTCGGCAGGGCAATAAACCGGGTTTTACTGTTTGCAGAAAGTAATATTCGAGATGTTTTAAGGTAGTTTTTGAGCAGTTTGTCTATTTCTTCTCTGAACGTTTCGTTTTTAGACCGGTACTTATCTTTAGTGTCAAATTTTTTGCTTATTATCGGAACATAAAATATATAGTCATAAGGCGATTTTTCAAAATGGTCCTTTATCATAGTAGTATAACTCTTGATTTTTTTGTCGAGTTCAGATTTCTTTGTTTTTGAATTTTTAAGCACCCTTATTAAATAAACGAAGTTGTCAATTACGCTCCTGTCACATATCAAAATATCGTATTTTCTAGAATAGTGATTCTCAAGAGATATCTGCTTTTTTAATATCATATTCTGGGATTTTTCATTAGAATTTTCATTAATTTTGTAGCCCATATCAGCTATCATTCTCGCTGCTTCTGGCAGCATTTCAACAGAATTTCCTTCTTTTTTCAAATGCCCTGCCAATGTCCAGGCCAATCCGGTTTTTCCAACCCCATGCGTGCCTATAAATGTTATTTTCATCAAGTATTTAAAATACGAATAGTATTTAAATCATTTCGCTTTGCAGAATTTTATTTTATAACATATATATTAAATAAAATACAAAATGAGAATTTTCAAAGACAAAAAAATAATCTTTGAAAATTCAAGATTTGTTGGCAGTTCTGGATTAATGTTCAGGAAAAAACCTGCTTTGAATGAAGCAGTTATACTAAAATGCCCAGGCAATTCAAGGCTATTTTCAATGATACACATGCTTTTCGTGTTTTTTCCGATATATATTATCTGGCTTGACAAACAAAAAAATATAGTGGACATTAAAAAAGCGTATCCATTTCAGCCGTTTTTAGTGCCTAGACATCCCGCTTACTATGTAATAGAATGCATAAAACTTCCAGAAATTAGAATAAACGACAGGTTAGAATTTTAGAAAACCTTATAAAACAATCATCATGCCTTATTGAAAAATGAGCATTGAATTTTTTGCTATTGGCGGTTTTGAGGAAGTTGGCAAGAATATGTGTGCCTTGAAAATTGACAGTGATGTAATAATCCTGGACATGGGATTGTTTATTCCAAGGCTTCTTGACATAGAGGAAGAAAATTCAGCAAAAGAATACTTAACTAGGGAACGCCTGATAAAATTAGGCGCTGTTGCGGATGATTCAGTTCTTGACAACTATAAGGACAATGTTAAGGCAATAATCATCGGGCATTGCCATCTAGACCATTCGGGCGCTGCGCCGTATTTGGCTCCGCGCTATAGATGCCCAATCTATGGGTCTCCTTTTACTATAGAAGTGCTAAAAAATACCCTGAATGACGACCATATTAAAATTCCAAATGAGCTTAGAGCAATTAATCCAGGATCCTGGTTTAATCTCACGAAAGACATAAGCATAGAATTCATCAATATTACGCACTCAACAATACAAACAGTAGTAGTTGCAATCTCGACAAAATATGGCATCGTGGTTTATGCAAATGATTTCAAGCTGGACAACCATCCGGTTGTGGGAAAAAAGCCAGACTATCCGAGACTTAAAGCTCTTGGGGATAGCAAGAAAGTGCTTGCCCTGATTTCAGACGCATTATATGCTTCAGAAGAGAAAAAAACCCCGAGCGAGAAAGTCGCTAGGGAAATGCTATCTGATGTCTTGCTTGGAACCGATAATAAAGGCCATGCTATTTTAGTGACTACTTTCGCTTCACATATCGCGAGGCTGAAAAGTATTATAGACTTAGGACAAGAGCTTGACAGAAAAGTGGTTTTTATGGGACGGAGTCTGAAAAAATATGTAAACTCTGCAGAAAATCTCAAGCTAGTGTATTTCAAGAATAAAATAAAGTTATTGCCTTACAGGAATCAAATAAAAAAGGCATTGAAGATTATTGAAAAAAATCGCGGAAAATACTTAATAGCGTGCACCGGAAATCAGGGCGAGCCAAATTCTGTGTTAGTCAGGATAGCAAATGGCGAATACGCCTTCAAGTTTATTCCAGAAGACCATGTGATATTTTCTTCTAGAACAATTCCGGCTCCAGAAAATATAGAAAACCGTGCCAAGCTAGAAACTAATTTAAAAAACAAGAAAGTAAGGATATTTAAAGACATTCATGTTTCTGGGCATGCTGCAAAAGAAGACTTAAGAGACTTCATAGACATACTAAAGCCAAAGCATATAATTCCAATCCAAGGCACACTAGAAATATTAGAGGGGCTTTCAAAATTAGCAGAGGAAATGGGGTATAAAGACGAGAATATACACCTTCTTAATGACTCGGCAGTCATAGAATTATATTAGCAAACAATTTATACTTTTTTAATATCGTATAATCATGAAATTCGCACATTTGGCTGATTGCCATATCGGCTCTTGGAGAGATCCTAAACTGCGCGAATTAGGGATAAAAAGTTTTGAGAAAGCAATTGAAATATGCATAAATCAGAACGTCGCGTTTATTTTGATAAGCGGCGATTTATTTAACACTTCCTTGCCGTCAATAGACTTAATTAAGGAAACTGCTTCTATATTACAGAAGGCTAAAAATAAGGACATCTCGGTTTATATAATTCCAGGAAGCCACGACTACAGTCCAAGCAACAAAACAATAATTGATGTTTTTGAAAAAGCCGGATTATTGGATAACGTTGCCAAATTTGAAGAAAAAAACAACAAGATTACTCTGAATTTTACAACAGACAAGACTAACACAAAAATAACTGGCGTATACGGAAAAAGAGCCGGGCTTGACAGGTTTGTCTACCAAAAACTTGAAAAAAATACCTTGGAACAAGAGCCGGGACTGAAGATATTTATGTTTCATTGCGGGATTAATGAATTCAAGACTGTCGCATTTGAAAAGATCGACTTCGAATCGTTGAATTCCTTCCCAAAAAACTTCGATTATTATGCAGGAGGCCATATGCACTGCATTTATGACAAAAAGATTCCGGGATATGGGCTATTTGTCTATCCAGGGCCTTTATTCCCAAACAATTTTGAAGAGGTCGAGACATTAAAGAACGGCAATTTTGTCATTGCGGATGTAGATGAGAACAAGCAAATCAGCATAAAGAGAATCCCGATAAATTTTTATGAGGTATCATGCCTAAACATAGATGTCGATAATTTATCTAGTTTGGAGGCTAATTCTAAAATCAACTCAACTCTTAAACGCATAAATCCAGAAAACAAAATCATCACCTTAAGGATTGAAGGCACCCTGAAATCAGGAAAAATAAGCGACATAGAGTTCAAGGAAATCTATAATACACTACAAGGAGCCTATGCGGTGTTGAAGAACACGAATAAGCTTTCAACCAAAGAATTTGAGTCTATAAAAGTCGAAACGGGCTCATTGTCAGAGGTGGAATCCAGGTTGATAAGCTCCAGTCTAGGGGATTTGCAATTAAAGGGTATTACAAAAGAAAAAGAGTCTATTTTGATTAGTGACTTAATCAGCGCGCTTTCCATAGAGAAAGACGAAGCAGAGAAAACCTTTGAGTTTGAGTCTAGAATAGTATCTTCGGGAATTAAGATATTGAACATAAATGCAATATTTGAAAAATGATAATAAAAAAGATAAAGCTGGAAAACATCAGGAGTTACATAAACCAAGAACTCGAGTTTCCGGAAGGCTCTATATTGCTTTCTGGCGATGTTGGATCAGGAAAAAGCACAATACTTCTTGCTGTTGAATTTGCACTTTTTGGAATAAGCAAGGGCTATTTGTCTGGAAGCTCCCTCCTCAGGAACGGAAAAGACAAAGGATCTGTCACACTAAACTTAAAAATCAATAATAAAGATGTCTCAATAAGAAGGACACTTAAAAGAATCGGTGAAAATGTTTCGCAGGATTCCGGGTTCATAATAATAGACGGCAAGAGATATGATCTGAGCGCCATGGAATTAAGGCAAGCAATCCTCGAGCTGTTAAATTATCCTAGGGAGTCATTGACGAAGTCAAAATCCCTTATTTTTAGATATACTGTATACACGCCCCAAGAGGAAATGAAACATATCTTGATTAGTGACAATGATACGAGGCTAGACATATTAAGAAAGGTTTTTGGCATAGACAAATACAAACTGATTAAAGACAATGCAAAAATATTACTGGCTTATTTCAAGGAGAAAAGAAAAGAATACGAAGCCATGACATCATCATTGCCAGAAAAAGAACTGGAAATATCAAATACAAAAGATTCAATTTCTAAACTAGAAAAAGAATTTAACGAAATATATCCTATACTGGACGCTACAAAGAAAAAATTAGCTAGTAAGGCAAATGAACTGAATAACATAGAATCAAATATAAAACAATACAACAATATTAAAAATGAGCTTGGAATAGTAGCATATACTCTAAAAGAAAAACAAAATGATTTGTTAAGAACCGAGTCGGACATTAATCTAGCAATTGCTTCTATCGAAGATGTTGAAAAAATTGACATAAGTTATTTTGAGAAAATTAAATTAGACCTATCTGAAAAACAAAATAATCTAGCCGCTGTAGAAAACTCGCTTAAGGAAATATCTTACAATATTTCGGTATGTGATGTAAATATAAAGAACTCTGAAAAAGTAAGGAAAGATATCTTTTCGTTAGACAAATGTCCGCTATGCAAACAGGATGTCACAGAATCCCATAAAAGCCATATAATCAAGATAGAGGAAGATAAGATACTAATGTATGAAAATGAAAAAAGTGTTATTATCAAAAAAGAAACCTCATTTAAATCAGACTTGCAAGGCATAAAAAAATCTATATCCGAACTGGAAAAGAGACTCTTTGATTTTAAATTGGCAGAAATAAAGATAAAAAACAATAAAGATAAAAAACATCACATATCAAGAATTTCAGGTCATATTTCAGAATTAAAACTGTCTATCAGCAAGTTATTAGGCAAACAACACGAGCTCGAAACAAGCCTTTCGAAGATGAAAGACAACGAATCTGAGTACAACTCAATAAAAAAAGAGATAGAAAACCTTTACAGTGATAATACTAATCTAGAAGTGCAAATCTCTGTCATAAAATCAAAAATATTCCATTTTGAGTCCATACTTGAAAAATTAGAAAAAGAGATAGAAAAACAGTCTTTAATAAAAAACAAGCTTTATGATTTGATAACCTTGCAGAATTGGCTCGACTCATCCTTCATAAATTTAGTGGTGAACATAGAAAAGCACATGATGTTAAAGATAAACGCAGATTTCAATCAATTGTTCGATAGGTGGTTCAAGATTTTAATGGATTCAGAAAATATAAGTATAAGGCTAGATGAAAATTTTTCGCCGTTAATAGACCAAAACGGCTTCAACATAGAATATGAAAATCTTTCTGGCGGGGAAAAAACTGCTGCTGCCCTTGCTTACAGGCTTGCATTAAATCAGGTAATAAACACATTAGTCTCATCAATAAATACCCGGGATTTGATAATATTGGATGAGCCTACCGATGGATTTAGCGAAGATCAGCTTGATAGGATAAGACTTGTCCTCAACGAACTAAACACAAGGCAAACAATAATTGTAAGCCACGAATCAAAGATTGAAAGCTTTGTAGACACAATAATCAAGCTCAACAAAGAAAACAATATCAGCCAAATAATTCCATGATTAATTTTTCCACTCAACTAACTTTCCGACATCGATTTCTAGCTTGCCAGATTTTCTGAGTTTTGCTGCCTGTGATTTATTTATTAGTTTTATGTGGGGCATCTTAAACAAATCTTTGTAGATATACCAAACATCATCTTCAGAAGTCATCCATCCATATTTATCGTACCTTGACAAGTCAATAGGCATGGTATAAGACCTCAGATTTTTGTTTCCATAGTCATCATAATATTCATGGAAGTATGACATTATTAACTCTCTAACAGACTTGTAAACAGGATCCCTATACCTAAGCATATAGTGGTTTGTCTTGGAAATTGCTCCCCAATACCCATTTTCCTTGAACACGGCAATCACATGGTCTTGGTCATATCTGGCCGTCGTCAAATCTACTATCAATGATCTATGCCCATTAACTCTTAATGCGGCTGCCGCAAGCAGAGCGCCTTCAAAACAATGGGCCTTTCTTAATTTCAATACTTTTCTAGGGGAGAAGCATGTTTCACCATTTTCCTCAAAATTGATTTTTAAACTATCCAGGAAATCCTGTATTTTCTTTGGAGTGTTAATGCTATTCAGGAGTTTTATTTCTTCTTCTGTAAAGCCGTACATAAATTTGCTGGAGAATTTATTTAATTATAAACCTTATGAAAAACAAATTAATCAACGAAATCAATGCCCAATTCTTCTTCCATCTGGGACCTTTTCTTGCCTGAAGATTTGGTTCTTCTGCTTCCGAATATCTGCGGGCTATTGACACCAGTAACAATTAGCATTGCCCTTATTGTTTTTTCTAAATCTTCAGAAATCTGCGCGCCCCAAATTATTTTTGCGTCTTCATCAAGTTTCATGGAAACAGTCTCAACTACTTTTCTTGCCTCATCTAAGGTCATATCTGGACCACCAGCAACATTGATCAAAGCCCCATTAGCCCCAGAAATATCCACATCCAGTAAAGGATTTGTTATGGCCTTTTCTACAGCTTCTATAGCCCTGTTTTCAGTATCGCTCTCCCCAACACCTATCATGGCTACTCCACCTTTATCCATCACCGCCCTGATGTCTGCAAAATCAAGATTGACTAGTCCTGGTTTTGTGACTAGTTCTGCGATGCCTTTGACGGCATTTGTCAATATTTCATCTGCTACTTTAAATGCAGTATGCAATGGCAAGTCAGGCGCTAATTCAAGCAATTTATCATTAGGTATAACTATCAATGTATCCACAATGTTCTCTAGTTTTTCAAGCCCCATTATGGCATTTTCATATCTTCTATGGCCTTCCATGCTGAAAGGCACAGTAACAATCGCGACAGTTAAGGCTCCAAGCTTTTTTGCAATCTCTGCCACAACAGGAGCACTTCCAGTTCCTGTCCCCCCACCGAGGCCAGCCGTGATAAATACCATATCCGCCCCCTGCAATTTCTGCCTTATGTCATGCTCGCTTTCACGTGCAGCTTCCTCGCCTACTTGAGGAATGCTTCCGGCCCCCAGGCCTTTGGTTATCTCTTTTCCAATAAGAATTTTAGTATGGGCATTGGTGTAAAGCAAATCTTGAGCATCAGTATTAATCGCAATGGTCTCGCTGCCAGCAATCCCTACTTCAGAAATTCTGTTTATTGTATTGTTCCCACCGCCGCCACATCCAATGACTTTGATCTTGGCTTTCTGCAGCGCAATTAACTGTTCCAATTCTTCATCAATCTCACTTGTCTTCTGCGGAGTTCTTTTAAGACTCACATCAACACCAGAATTTCTTCTTGCAACATCTCTTATTATTGTATCAACCATTTCTATAGCACCTTATTTCAACAGATTTGACTAAGCTTATATTTAAATTTAATTATTCTTCAGTAGTTGTTTTTTCGAACACTAATTCTACCGATTTCAGATCTGGAACCAACTCTTTTATCTTTTTTTCTATATCTTTTAATGCATTAGCTTCTATATGCTCTGGCATCTTGAGCTTTATTTTAATTGAACTATCCTCATTTTTTATTAATTCATACTTAGTTTCATCTATATAGAACTTGAAATTAAGCAGGCTTTTTAATTTCTCTTCAATAGAGTCTATTTTCCTTATTATATTGACTTCATATTCCAGTTCTCTGCCAGCAAGAGGATGGTTAAAGTCAACAACGCATCTTCCGCCAGACACACTTCTTACCGTGCCGATAAGTCCATCTATATCAACTTGAAGCCCTGGAAATGGGTTTATGTTCTGCTTTAAGAAAACATTCAGGTTTACAATCCGTATTAGCTTCGGATTCTTCTTGCCAAAACCATCTTCAGGTTTAATTTCAAATTTATACTTTCCAAGACTTTTTCCTTCTAGCTGATTGTCAAGTCCATGGATCAAGAAGTTTTCACCTATGCAAATGATGACTGGCCCATATTTCCTATGTTCATCATACAAATTATTTTCTTTTGCAAGATTTTCATCAGTCAGGTCAAATATTTGGCCAATGTTTTTTAGCTTTCCAGTATATTCTATTTCCACAAAATCATGTTTTTTTATCATTTCCATAAATAACCTTGAAACTGCACATTTTTTAAAGTTTTTTATTATTTTAATTGCATGGAATGGATAGAAAAGCTAGATGAACCGACAAAAGAGAGCCTGAAAACACAGATTAACATAACACATAATTATGAAGAGGCATTAAGATCTGCTAAAGATCCTCTAGTTGCGCAGCTCTGGCTGGCTGTGGCAAATCTTTCTAGGCAAATAAAGGATATAAAATCTAAGCTGGATTATCTTGAAAGAGCTCTGCAAGAGTCTCATAAGGAAAAAATGAAGACTACATCTAAAGAAGAAGCAAAAGAAATAAAAGAATACATGAAAAAAATAATGAAAGGGAAAAAAAAGTAATTTTTTTAAAATTTTTAAAACAAAACTTTTATAAATCATCTGCATTCTTTAATCATAAAATGGGAGACAAAAAGGTAGTTGATGTCGGTTCTTTAAAAGTTGGCAGCTATGTAATCGTTGATGGCGCTGCCTGTGTTGTAAAAAACATTCAGATCTCCAAGCCAGGAAAGCACGGAAGCACAAAGGCAAGGATCGAAGCCGTCGGCATAGTTGACGAACAAAAAAGAATATTTATCAAGCCAACAAGCGACAGAGTCGAAGTTCCTATAATAGAGAAGAAAAATGCGCAGGTTCTTTCAATACATGGAAACATTGCAAATGTAATGGAATCTGAAACATATGAAACATTCGACATCGATATTCCCGAAGAGATGCAAAACCAAGTGAAGGAGGGGGGCTCAGTACTTTATTGGATCATCCTTGACAAAAAAGTATTGAAGCAAGTGAAATAAAATGGTAAAATCACCGGAAGCAAGTGCAAGGCTATTCCATAACGTGTTTGTCTGCAGAAAGTGCAAGAAAAAGCAGAGAACAAGCATGCAAAAGATACTTCAAGGCAGAATAATATGTAAAAACTGCGGCAGCAGGGCTTTTAGGGCAATTAAGAAAGGTAAATGATAATGAACTGGGATTTAATATTTCTTGTAATATTCTTGATCCTGCTATACATTTTTTATAGGGCCAACAAATCCAAATTTGAAGTCCAAAGCAAATTTGTATTCATCTACAAGTCTCAGATTGGAATAAGGCCGATGGACAAAATTTCCAAACTACCAAGGCCGTTATTAAACACATTCTCTTTCATATCAGTTTTAACTGGATTTGCAGGAATGGTCTTTATTTTTTATACAATCGTGAAGTATACCTTTAAATTTTTGGCTGCGCCTTCAATAAATCAACCAGTGCTTTCTCCGGTTTTGCCCGGAGTAAATATTCCGGGAGTTGGAGTCATCTCTTTCTTTCATTGGATTATCGCAATATTTATCGTTGCAAGCATCCACGAATTCTCCCATGGTTTTCTCGCAAGATTTTACAATGTGAAAATTAAGTCTTCGGGCTTTCTATTCCTAGGCCCAATACTGGGGGCATTTGTCGAGCCTGATGAAGAGCAACTAGCAAAAAAATCAAAATACTCACAACTAGCTATTTTTTCTGCAGGCCCATTTTCAAACATCCTTACAGGACTCTTGTTTTTTCTCATATTGTTGATGATTACGTCTCCTGTTGGAAACATGTTTGAATATAAGGGTGTCGAGGTTGTTTCCGTTGATTCGCAATTTCCAGGTGCTTTAGCAGGAATAAAGCCCGGAGAAAGGATTTTGTCTGTCAACAATAAGCCAATCGACAATCTAGAGGAGTTCAGCTCTATTCTCAATAAAACAAAGCCAAATGAAAAGCTGCCGATAGGGACAAATTTGATGAATTATACAGTTACTTTGGCAAAGCATCCAGAAAGTCCAGACAAAGGCTTCATAGGCGTAAGGACACAGCCAGCGTCATTTATAGTAAAGGACAATGTAAAGAATTCTTTAGGTACGTTTATCCCAAATGCGCTGCTTTGGATATATCAATTGTTTAAATGGCTGTTTTTAGTCAGCCTAGGAATAGCTTTATTTAATTTGCTTCCTTTGGGGCCATTAGACGGCGGAAGAATGTTCCTTACTCTGTTGATGGGCATTTTCAAGGATGAAAGAAAGGCCAAGTTTGTATGGGGTACTATAAGCATATTTCTCCTTGCATTGATACTCGTCAACCTATGGCCGTTCATTAAGAAATCTTTCTTGTTTTTATTGAGCCCGATACTAGGGATATGATTTTTCTAGAACGACTATCTTCCTGGTGAGGCCTTTATGGATCCTATTAAGTATTTCCGCTCTGACCTTGAAACCCCCAGTTTTTATCTCTATATTACTGGGCATTACTATTACCATCCGGCCATTATTTTTTAAAAGTTCATGACTTTTGTCCATAAATTTATTATACAAATCCTGAATATCTGCCCCATGCAAGCTAGAATGCCTCCCATAAGGCAGGTCGGTCACTATAGCGTCCATTTTTAATTTTTTTATTTTCAAGGCGTCACCATTTTTCAGAACATAATTTTTTATTTTGTAATGTTCAAGATTTTTTTTGCATCTCAGCATAATATATTTGTCAATGTCATTCCCTGTCACTTTGCAATTCAGGATTCCAGCCTCTATCAATATGGCCCCAACGCCGCAAAAAGGATCGAGCAAGGATTTATTTTCTTCGATTCTGCTAAGATTTACCAAAGCCCTTGCAAAAATAGCATTCATTGTTGAAGGATGAAATCCCGGCCTGAACTTTGCATCTCTTTCTCTAAAATTGCCACGATCAATTTTACATAGTTCAAGGCACACATAAACATTATTTTTTGTGAATATAAAATCAAAATTGGTTTTTGCATTCTGCAAGTCCACCTTAGGCTTTTTTAGCTTGCCCCAAATCAGGCTTCCAATTAATTTTTCGTTATAGGCAATCTTTAAATCAGAAGGAATCTTTATTACTCTTGCCCTGAAACTCTTTTTATAATATTTCTGAAACTCTACTTTTTTTATTTCTTCCATCAATTCTGTAGGTTTTGCTTTCAATAACAATTCATAAACTTTATGAGTGTATGCAAGCCTCTCGAAATCGAATTTTTTTGCTTCAAATACCAAGATTCTGTCTTCCAGGCAATATTCCTTGGCTCCACTTAAGGCCAGCACTTCCTCCTTTGCCAAGTTTACATTTTCCCCGCTCAATAAAAATGTATACATAAATATTAAAAATAAGATGCTTTTATTTAATTTATGTTATTTGATGTACACTGCCATTTGACAGACATGTATTTTTCCGGCAAGATTGATTCTATAGTAGACGAATGTATAGGCAAAAATGTATCCATTCTAATATCGGCCGGTCTGAATCCGATAGACAACAGAAAAGTTCTAGAAATTTCTAAGAAACATAAAATAGTAAATGCCTCTTTAGGATTATACCCATTAGATGCAATTTCACTGAAAGAAGAGGAAATCATTGGTGAAATTGGATTTATAACAAAAAATAAGGAGAATATCATAGCTATCTCAGAGGTAGGCTTAGATCTGCATTACACGAATGAAATTAAAAAACAAATTTGGGCATTTCAGAATTTCATCGAGCTTTCAGAAAAGATTGGCAAACCATTGATAGTACACTCCAGAAAAGCTGAGGCTGAAGTTATTGAGATGCTTGAATCTTCTAATGTGAAATCTGCAATACTGCATTCATTTGGCGGAAATAAAAACCTAATTAAGCGAGCAATTGACAACAAATTTTATTTTTCAATTCCGCCATTAATAGCAAGGTCCTCTAATTTTCAGACATTGGTTGATTTAGCACCCTTAAATTTATTGCTTACCGAATCAGACTCGCCATACCAGTCACCGACGAAGAATCAGAGAAATTATCCATTTAATGTAATAGAGTCATTTAAAAAAATTTCTGAAATAAAAAAATTGGACAAAATTGAAACTGAAAACATTCTTTTTATGAATTTTCAAAAAATTTTCAAAAAATGGAAAACTATATAAACAAGTTAATACACTTTTTTATAAATTTATTATTTACTCTGCATTAGCTGGGGTAAGAGAGGTGTTTATCATGGCAAAGAAGAAAAAAAGAAGATAAATAACATTTAAAATTCCAGATTTTTTTTCTTTTAAATTTTTTTTAAAATTCAAGAATCTTGCCAGCTTTTCCCGGATTTATAACTAATGTATTGTTTACCTCGTCAAATTTTCCAAAAGTTTCATGAAAATGGCCGCATATTGCTACTATCGGATTATATTTATCTATGAATCTTCTATAAGACTTGCATCCTCTATGGCCTAGTCCGTGAATCATGTCTACTTTAGTATTATAGACTGGGCCGTGCGTAATCAGAATTATTTTTTCCCCTTTAAGCAGTTCATTTTTTTTATTTTCTACGAACCTCTCAAATTCTGAATCGCGTGATGAAAATCCCCCTCCGCCCATCCCTATGAACAAATAGCCTCCAAGCCTTAAGATTTTTTTATGCATACAAACACAATCTTCAATATTTTCGCACAATGCCTTAAGTTCATCATAATCTTCGTGATTACCATGAATTATCAACAACGGTTTTTTGACAGATTTAATTGCATTAATAAGCATAGAAAGATTATCCCCGAAATTGCTCAAATCCCCAGCGCACACTAAAATATCAGGATCATCTTTTTTCACAGAGCCCAAAATAGCCTTTATTGCTTTTTTATCACCATGAATATCTGTAAATGCAAGTAATCTCATAGAAAAGAAATAGCATGTCTCTCATTTTTATTCTTTTCTAAAACAAAGAAATCAATCAATATCACAATAACCCTCCATAAACCCAAATTCAAAATCGTCTATCTCATCCTCATCAAACAATTTCCTCCTGTCTTCTTCTGAATATATATCCATTTTAGCCACCCCTCAAAATTTTTTTCATGCTGAAAGTCCTTTTTTCAAGCTCAGCATCATCTAGTGGAAGTCTCCTCAACAATTCGCTTAATACTTCCTCAATTTCTTTAGTCATTATTATCCCCCCTTAAATTCCCCGCCGAGGTCCAGAAATAGATAATTTCAACTCCAAGGCTTAATAGTTTCTCCTCAATTTCTCTGCTTATTTTCGATTTAACCATGACTAATTATAAGCAACATTTATTTATAAGCAAGTCGCGCGAGCCGTGGAATGTGAGAATTGTTTTCAAGATATATTTTATAACATAGCATCTAAAGAATAATAAGTTTAAAGCCACATAACCGCATTAAATAGCCTTTTTAGGCATAAACAAAAATCTCAAAATTCATCAAGCCTTCTTATATATTTCACTATATAGCTTTTGCCACTTGTTCCGATGTTTAATTCCTCTGTTTCTATGAGCTTGTTTTTCTTCAACTCATTAATTCTCCGATGAAATGTAGTGTAAGCTTTTTCACCACCACCTTTTTTGTATATCTCATAGATCTCTTTTATTTTTTTCCCGGAATTTGCTTTTATTATATCAAGAATTCTCTTTTCATCTAGCTCCAAAGAAAAATTATCAGCTACCCTAGATTTCTGGAATTTCTCTATTGCCTTCATAACATGGCCAGAATTTATCTTCTTGCTAGATTCATTCTCGGCTATTTCTCCGGATTCTTTCATTAAATAAAGTCCAGCCCTAATATCCCGAACTTCATAGCATTTATCCACTATAAATTCAAAAGCGTCATTATCTAAACTGCCTGGAACAAAAGCAATTTCCTGCCTGCTTTTCAAAATACCCCCTGTTTCTTCCTTATTGTAAAGCTTGAACTCAATCTCTTCTATATTAAGCCTTGATCTTAATCTCTTGTCTAAATTAATCACAAAGTCTTTGTTGTTTGTTATTAGCAGAATTGTTTTCCTGTAGATTTCTTCAAGCAGACTATATAATGCATCAAAATCCTTTAACTTATCAACCTCGTCAAATACAATCACTGCAGACTTCTTGTTTACATTGCTAGAGATTACACTAATTAATTCGTCTGTCCTTTTGTTATGGGTGAACTTGTATCCAATCTGATTGCAGGTTTCATTTACAATTTTGAAACTCGTGTCGAATTTCCAGCAGTTAATATAAATCAAATAGACTACATCATCATATTCCTCAAGTTCCTTGAGCACGTTCCTGCTGCTTACAGTCTTACCCACGCCAGGCGGCCCGAAAATAAACAGGTTTTTCCCATTCCTGTTATTGAATAAAGGCTTTATGCAAGAAGCAACATAATTCTGGAAATTTTCCCTGTAAAGAACTAATTTTGGCTGGTAGTCAAAATCGAGGGCCATCGGATTAAGAAACAAAGATTCCGAATCCCTTAGAAAGTCCTTAAATGCAGCCATGCCATAAAACAGCCAATGTAGAAATATAAAACTTTCTAAATCTCTTCCACGCCATTTTTGGTTAGGGCCATCAGCCTTATCCCAACACCAAGCTTCAGTAATGCGGAAACTAGTGCCATATGCTCCTTGCCAATGCCAGAAATAAAGTTTACAGCAACCTCAGTACCCTTAATTCTCTCCTTGAGGTTATTGTAGATATCATCCCTTAATTCATTAATTCCTATATTCATATTTACAGCTATTAATTCTGTTTTATCATCTTTGGTGAAGTTTTCCTTGCCGTAGTCGTTAGTAATAAGAAAAATGTTATCCCATTTACCGTCCTGAATAAGCTTAGAAACATGACCCCACGTTCCCTTTCCCGTAGACAAGCAAGCTACTAATTCCATAGAAATGCAAAATTTTATTGGTATTTATAAAACTTTTGAATCAGATAAGAAATCAAGCAAGCTTAAACGTGATACCTTAATAGGCTTATAGGTTTTCTGTCCTTATAGCCGGTATTTGACTCATGCCAGAACCTTATTGAATCCTCTCCAAGCGTCCAGCACAAGAAAATTTCTCTATTTTGATGCAGGGAATAAATGTCTACCAATCCAGATTCTATATCATTTACTATGATCCCCCTATCAAGCAAATAATCCAAAAGCCTGTATAGTTCAAAACTTAACTTGAAGAATTTTTTGTTGAATTTTAAGTTGTTCCTCATCTCGCTATAGAGGTCATCATAGCTTATTTCTACAGAGCTCATATATTCAAGTGTTTTGTTTACTGTAACAATTTTTCTAACCATCCTCTTTAGCCTTGGCAGAATCGCTTCAGCATATTCAAGAGTACAGTAATTTTTGTTGTAAAGTTCCATTTGTTAGGATTAAATCAACCTCTTTGCATATTAAGTGAGTGTATATTTCACTTAACCAAATGACTTTCCACAATGGCAAGTCTCCTTTACATTCGGATTTTCGAATTTGAAACTTGAACCATAGAGATTGTCAATGTAATGTATTCTAGTACCCTTCAAGTGATGCAAACTGTTTCTGTCAAGAAAAAGCCTAACTCCATGGCTCTCTATTATTATATCTTCCTTTGAAGGTTCTTTGTCGAAATAAAGCGCATATTGGAATCCTGCACAGCCGCCAGGAATAGCTTGTATCTTCATGCCATAATCTGTTTTCTGCTGCTTTTTAGCCAAGAGTTTTATTTTTTGGGCAGCTTCTTTGCTTAAGGCCACAATAGGGTCATTCTTTTTTTCTTCTACAATGCTCTTCATAACAATAGTTATATAAATATAATATAAAAACCTTTCGTTTAAATTAAAGAATAAACAAAATTTAAAAATTTAATTCAATTAATACATTAATGGAAAAAATTGTCGTAGTTGGTGGCTCAGTAGCTGGCGGCTCTGCAGCATATAATTTAGCTAGAGATTTTGACGTTGAAATTATAGAGGAACATTCCCACTTCAGAAAAACATGCTCTGGAATATTGACAGATCCTGTAAATGAACTTATTAAAGTGAAGCCTTCAGTAATAGAGAACAAAGTAAGCAAGTTCAGGATTTATTCTCCAAATAATAACTGCCTTGAATTAGAATTCAAAAAACCTGACATAATATTCAACCGGGAGAAATTAAATGAATATATAGTAGACCTGGCTGTTAAGAAAGGCGCAAACATAAGGCAAAATACAAATTTTATACGGACTGAAAATAAAAAAATAATTGTAAAATCAAAAGGCAAAGAATTTGGCCTAAATACAAATTACTTAATAGGTGCAGACGGCGCTTTGAGCACAGTTGCAAAATCAATAAATCTGTTCAATGACAGAAAGTTTTTCCTAGCAGCAAAAGCGATAATAAAGAGCAAGAACGATAATGCAATAGAAATCTATCCTTATTATGGCTGCTTTTCTTGGGTCGTTCCCAGGAATGAAGATGAAATCGAAGTAGGCACAATGTCCCACTACAATGATCCACAGGCTTTCAATAAGTTTTTGCAGAGATTTAACAAAACACCAATTAAAAAAGAGGCGTCAATAATTCCAATTTACAATCCAAAAATAAAGACCTTTACCATACACAATAATATTAAAACTTATTTGATCGGTGATGCAGCTACGATGGCAAAGGCAACTACTGGCGGTTCAATAATGCAGAGCCTCGCAGCAGCAAAAATTCTCGCAGATTCTATAATCAAAAACCAAAACTACGAGAAAAACTGGAAATCAAAGATAGGCAAGCAGCTTTATTTGCACCTCAAAATAAGAAAATTTCTTGACAAACTTAATTTAGAAGACTGGGATTGTTTAGTCGATTCATTGAAAGATCCAAAGATAAAAAATATTCTAGAAACAAAATATAGAGACAATCCAGGATTTATTTTTCAGATGCTGTATCTAAAGCCAAGCTTGCTGAAATTCTCGAAAATTTTTTTAACAAAATAAAAATTCTGCGAATTTTTAAGCAATTTTCTCGTCACAAATTCCCAGAAATAGAAAAGTTTATAAACTAGTTTTGCATATTGTTTTCCAATAGAATATTTTACGGAGTTAAGCTACAAAAAACAAATATGAACCATAAGTATGGTCAGACTTCTAAGCCATATCAAAATGGCAGTGGTGTTTTTCGGCGTGGGCTAAAGACCGCCGAAGCTATAATAGGAGAGCATGCTGTATGTATAGGTTTTGGACCACATTTGATGCTTGATGGTTACGGGGCCGAAAGGAAAAAACTGGAAGATCTAAATTTAATTTATAGAGCCTTAGATGAATTGCCTTCAGAGATAGGCATGACAAAAATTATGCCTCCTTATGTTTTCAGGTATTCAGGAGTTAAACCGGAAGACTGGGGGCTTTCTGGATTTGTATTGATAGCAGAAAGTCACATATCTATTCATACTTTTCCTGAAAAAAGATTCTTAAGTGTGGATATCTTTTCATGCAAGAATTTTGATACTGATTTTGCACAACAATATGTAAGAAAGCTTTTCAACGTAGGCAAATTTGAATCAATAGTTCTTGACCGTGGCACAGAGTTCCCAAAAGATATCAGAGCGACTGCAGATATAATAAGGCGGGCCAGAAAAGCTGCAACCTCTCCAGTAGAAGCCTGCAAACCTCTAGAAGAAAAACTTTAAAACCAAAAATTTTTAAACAAACCCCGATATTCTAATATCGATGCCAAAAACAATCTCAAAAGATACTCCTCTTGCGGAGATTACTTTAAGACGTTATGAAAAGCCTTACCCCACATCTAAGCGAGAGTTGATAAGAAAATTATGCCTCTCAATAGGATTGTTACAACCAGGAGATTCTAGGGATATTATAGTAGACCTCCTTCAGGTGCTTCTCGACGCAAAAAAATCAAAAAAACTTCTGAATTCAGAAGAAATACGCGAAAAGGTTATAAAATCAAGGAAGTCGCAAAAACTTCCATTAAAGGGAGTTGCATCCTCTAATATTCGGCGGCAGCTCAAAAGATTAAAAGACTTGTTTCTTATAGAGAAGCACCAGAACGAATACAGAGTGACAGAATTTGAAGACCTTAATATTATATTTGAAAAGAAAATTAAGGAAATTTACTTGAAATCAATTCTTGAAAGGGTCCACGAATATTTTAATGCATTAAAATGAACTATGACTTAGTCTATGAGCCTGGCGACGACACCTTTCTTATCGCAGAGCAACTGAAAAAATTTCATGATATTAGAGTGCTGGATATGGGCTCAGGTTCTGGATATCTAGCAGAGATTTTAATAAAAAACAACTGCAATGTATTGGCGGCAGACATAAACAAGAAGTCTGTTGAACTTTGCAGAAAGAAAGGCATAAATGCAGTGCAGTCAGATTTATTCTCAAATATCAAAGAGAAATTTGACCTAATTGTTTTTAATCCGCCTTACCTTCCTTTAGATGAAGACGAGCCAGAAGACTCAAGATTGATCACTACTGCAGGCAAAAAAGGCCATGAAATAATACAGAAATTCCTCAAGGATGCAAAAAAACATCTTAACAAGGCCGGAAAAATATTGCTGCTTTTTTCCTCTCTGTCAGGAAATGTAGAAGATTTGTTTAAGAAATACGATTACGATGCTAAGAAAATATCTGAAAAAAAGCTATTTTTTGAAAAGATTTATGTATATTTGCTAAGATAGTCGCTTACTTATCTCTTGGCTATTCTGAGTGATTATTTTGTCTTTGTACATTATTTTAATCTTAAGATCATGCACTTTTTTATTATCAACAATACCTAATCCAATTGATTCTAGGCTTAGTGCATAGTTGTGGTTTCCGCTAAAGCCCTCTCCGTAATAATCTATTTCAGGGTAATAGCCGCTTTTTATTTCATACCAGCTGCCATTCTTTTCTATGAACTGCTTTAACGAGAGTGTTATTGTTTTGTTATCTAAGCTAATACTAACCATAGAATCTAAAGGCAAGACAACATTACTGTCTGTAAATACAACAACATTTCCAGAAACCTTGTCCATGACATTTTTTACTGCAAATCCCGTTATGCTAGGATTAATAGCCACAATGCCAAAAAGAACAATTATGCTTATAATCGGCAGCAAGTACGGCAAAAACTCTTTTTTCATAGCTATTGATTATATCAAGAATTATTAAAATCTTACCTTTTTAGCAATTTCTTTAGGTTTTCTTTATATAACTCTACGTTTGGCTGGTCAAAAGGATTGACCATGAACAAATAAGCAAGATAAATAACCTCTATCTGTTTCATCATCAAGAATTCTCCCACAGAAAACTCATCATTGCTATTCAATAAGCATTCGGTAAAAGGAATGCTCCTTTCCTTAAATGATAATTTTACTGATTTTATTATTGCACCCATTATTATGGCCGCAGGCTTATTTTGTATATTATTAACTAGATTACTGTATTCTATGTGCTTAGGAATATTTATGGAAGGCGTCTTATCCAAGCTTATTATATGCAATAATTTGTCTTTTGGACCAGCAATATACAATTGGAACATAGAATGCATATCATTGCTTCCTATTGCTACTGTAGGGGTTATCCCAGCATTTATTTTATTCCCAAATTTTGTGAATTCCTTCCCTACAGATTCAGCCACTAATTGCCTGTACCATTTTCCCAAGGCTTCTAGCTCTATAGAAAAGAACAACGATTCATAGATATTCTTTTTTCCCTGGTTGCTCAGGTACATCACGATAGCATTTATTGCAGCAGGGTTTTCTTTTATGCTTAAGCATCTTTTTCTCATTACTTTTGCACCGTAAACTAATTTTTCTATATCAATGCCAAGTAACGCCAAAGGAAAAAAGCCGACTGCAGACAAAACAGAAAATCTTCCGGACACCAAATTTGGGGTTTCTAAAACTTCAAATCTGTTTTCAATGGCAATTTTGTTGAGCAAAGATCCTTTGTCGGTTGTTACTACAACATATTTATGATAGTTATCAATATATTTTTTCATTACAGCAATCAATATTTCGAAATTAGCAATAGACTCAGTAGTTGTTCCGGAATTGCTTATTAAGTTAAGCAGTACTTTTTTTCCGGATTTAAAGGAATCTTCAAGCAAGTGGATTACTTGGGTTAAATAAAATGTGTCGAGGCTTTCAACAAAGATTATTTTTGGAGTATTATGCAGTAGGTTATAGAATTTTCCCTTTATTGCCTCCAAAATAGCAATGGTCCCAAGGCTGCTCCCACCAATGCCTATAACAACTAGATACTCGAGATCATTTTCCTTTTTTTGTAGGGTCAAATTTTTTATTTTAAGTATTAATGCCCTGTCATCTGGAAGATTGATAAAACCGTATTCGCTGGTGTACCTTAAGTTTAAACTTTCATTCAGTTTTTTTATCTCTGGCTCCAGTTTCTTGAGATAGTCATTTATCAAAGACTTCCCTATTAAGCTGTTTTCATAGAAAAATTCAGATTCTCTCATCAATATCTTGAGGCGGAATTTTAAATAAAAACCTTTGTTTTAACTAATTAGGCGATAACCAGGAAGAAAAAATAAAAACAAAGGTTTAAATATCATCAATTTCCCGCATAAGAATCTCGTTCGAACTACTTTAAGTAGGAGAGCCAAAAATGGACAAGAAAATATTCACCGAGTCAATAAAGAAGTTAAAAGAGATTTCTCCTAAACGAAAATTTACTCAATCAATTGACTTAGTTATCAATCTTAAAGGCATTGACTTGAAAAAGCCTGAGCAAAAAGTAGATTTATTTGTCATATTGCCGTATTCTAAGGGAAAACAGGTAAAGATATGCGCTTTGGTAGGAAATGAACTGGCTTCTCAGGCAAAGATCTTGTTTGACAAGACTATTACAAGCGAAGAATTCCAAAAATACAACGAGAAAAAAGTGCTCAAGAAGATAGCGTCAGAATTCGATTATTTTATAGCCCAAGCAAACCTGATGGGGCAAATTGCAACTGTCTTTGGCAGAACCCTTGGACCTAGGGGAAAGATGCCTAATCCTAAAGCGGGTTGTGTAGTTCCTCCAACAGCCCAAATCACCGCATTAAAGGACAGACTCCAAAAGACAATCCATCTTCAAACTAAGAATGATGCTTCATTAAAAGCCTCGATAGGCCTTGAAGATATGGAAAATGAGGAACTTGCTGAAAATGCCTATTCTGCCTTTAGCTCTTTAATACACTCCTTGCCGCAAGAGAAGGCAAATATAAAATCTGTTATGGTAAAGACCACTATGGGTCCTATAGTTATTGTAACAGACCAAGGCCCCAAGATAAAAGAGACAAAAGAAGTCGAAATTGAAGCTAAAGAAACCAAGTCGAAGAAAACAAACAAAAATGAAACCTAAAGCATACGTCTCAGAACAGAAAAAGGAAGAAGTCAAGCAAATCAAGAATTTGATAAAGAGATACCCCTGCTTTGGAATTATCGACCTGACTTCATTGCCAAGTTCGACGTTGCAGCAAATAAGGCACAAAATAAAGAAGCATGACGTAATAATCTTTACAACCAAAAAAAGTCTGATCAGTATAGCAATCAACGACTTTAAGGATGAAATTAAAAACATCTCGGAATTATTGCCCGTACTTGAAAATTCAATGCCGGCCTTGATTTTTACTTCAATGAACCCATTCAAGCTTGCTTTGATGATAAACAAGAGCAAGACAAGCGCTTTCGCAAAGCCTGGCCAAATTGCCCCTCATGATATAATAATACCGGCAGGTCCCACAAAATTCACTCCTGGTCCTGTAATAGGGGAGCTAGGGGCAGTAGGTATTAAAACCATAATCCAAGAAGGGAAAATCACGATAAAGGACGACATAAATTTCGTGAAGCAAGGCGAAGTAATAGACAAGAAAAAGTCAGAGATCCTGACTAAACTCGGGATAGAACCGATGGAAGTAGAGATGAACCTTATTAGCCTATATGAAAAAGGAAAGGTCTACGGACATGACATATTAGGTATTTCAGAAGATGCCTATTTTAATAGGTTAAAAGAGGCACACCAAAACTCTTTTAATCTTGCAGTATTTATTAATTATACTTCAAAAGACACTATGGAAACTTTAATAAAGAAGGCATATATGCAAGGCAAAGCCCTTGCTTCAAAAGCGAACATTGAATTCAGCGAAGAGATAATAACGCAAATCAATGAATCTCAAGAGTCTAGTGGGGAAAAAAAGCACAGTAATCAACTCCATGAAAAGAAAGATACAAGTGCAGTGGGCTATACAGAAGAGGCTGTAGAAAAGGCCTCAGAAATATTAAAACAGCTTCAAGATCAAAAAATTAAGGAAAACAGAACATAGGAGGATAAAATGGAATACGTTTATGCTGCGTTATTGCTACACAAGCTCGGTCACAAAGTAACTGAAGAAAACTTAAGAAGAGTACTTGAGTCAGCAGGCGCGAAGGTTGACGAAGCAAAAGTTAAATCTTTAGTGGCATCTTTAGAATCTGTCGACATAGAGTCTGCTATAAAAGAAGCTGCCATGGCTCCAGCAATGACACAAGTAAAAGAAGAGAAGAAAGAAGATAAGAAGAAAGAAGAGAAATTAGATGAGTCAGCAGCATCAGCCGGACTAGGCGCATTGTTCGGCTAGCTTTTACTTTTTTGTGTTGTATAATATGTTAAAGACACGATTTCTATAGTAATTTATGCAAATGTTTAAATAAAATTATACCTATTTAGCTTGAATGAGGAAACTTAACAGTTTAAAAATTGGATTTACAGAAGCAATGATAATGTTTGTGATTCTAATATTACTTGGCGTTGTAATCGCCCAGCCAGGACTGCCCCATCAATTTTATGGGGATGTAAAATGTCTCAACAATAACACTGTTCCTAATGGTTTAAATGTCTATGTAAAAACAAATAACATCTTAATAAAATCAACAACAACATTCAATGGACAATATGGCTATGAGCCAGTTTTTTTAATATGGGGCCTTGAAGACAATACGCTATTAGATTTTTATGTAAACAATAAACATGTGTCTTCATATAAATTTTTAGCAGGCCAGACTACACGCTTAGATTTGTTTGTTGATACAGATATTTGCAGCCCTACTAATAATCCTAGCAATCCTGGTTCTGGGAGTGGCTCGGCGAGTGGCTCTGGCAGTAGTTTCGGAATTGGCCCTATAGCTATTGCTATTAATGATTTAGGAGCATTAATAACCAATAGGGGGGATATAAATAATAATCCCGGTAATAAAACTCAAAACCACCAACCAGCCAATTTTTCCGAGATAATATTTAATTATGACAATCCTCTTAACATAAATAAAGTTGTTGCATTGAACATATCATTATGCGGTTTGATTATAATGGCCTTGATATCCCTGTACTCTATTCGCAGACTTAAAAAACCCAACCAGCTTTGCACAAAAAATAGTCCTACAAGGACTTTATAGTGCTTACCGCTTCTTGAGCGATTTTTGGGCTTAAGCCAGCAGCCCGGCTGCCAGACATGTAATCCGGCAGCATCTTCAATAGATTCATTGAAGCATTAAAATCTGCATTAACTTCATAGCTGCAGTCATTGCATTTAAACAATCCCTGATTTAATCTAGTTCCGATATTTCCGCATTTTGAACAAGTCTTGGAAGTGTTATATTCTTTCAGCTTAATCACTCTGATTCCATTCTGCATTGCCTTGTATTCTATAAACTTGGTTAATCTAAAGTAAGGCATATGCCCGAGTATTTTGTTTATCTTTCTGCCGCGGTTCTTTCTTCTTATACCTTTTAAATTTCCAATCACTATTAATGACTCGTTCTTTGCTGCATCACTTACTATTGAATTGCTTATCTTATGCAATTCCTGTTCAATGATTCTTTTCTCTTTGTCGTTTATTTTTTTTATTTTCTTCAGCAATTTCTTGTTTCCAAGCCTTCTTCTCAAATAGCTGTAATGCCTTCTTATGCCTTTTATATTGCGTCCATAGAAAATAGGCTTGACGTTGCAAGAGTTACAAACTGTTGCAATATTACTATAGCCCAAATCTATGGAAGTGATACTATTATACTTGATTTCATTCACTTTGTACTGGAAAATCAATCTTAACTCATAGTTCCCTTTCTTGTTTTTAATAAGCAAAGAATCTTTCAGGTATTTTATGTTCATTAATTCTTTATGCGGCTTGATCGGCAGCCATAATCCAATGCCTTTTCTCTTTCTTACGCTTATCTTGATCCAGTGAGGAGTCAGTTTTGTGTTCTTCTTCCTGAACCATACCTGGTTTTTTGGAATTACCAGAGGATAGTCTTTGTATTTGATCTTTTTAGTGTCATAATACCAGCCCTTTGCTCTTTTATGCTGGCTTAAAATATCCTTGTCTATATTGAACTGCATCCACCACTGGAATCCATTGTATTCATGGTCTAGAGCATCTAGCTTAGTTTTAGTTAGACTAAGAATTCCTGCATTAATCACCTTTGTTGCAAGCATATGAATATTAATGCAAACAAATTTATAAAGCTGTCGCGCGAGCCGTGGAATGTGAGAATTGTTTTCAAAATATATATTGAATTATATAATGACTTAATGCACAAAGCCAACCCAACCAAAAAGTATATAAGTAAAAATTCATGAATAAAACTATGGCCTTTAAAAAAGAGGGTGACAAATATATTCTATTCATCTTTGTCCTCATTTTTATAGTCCTGCTGTTCTCTTTTATTACAATCAATCTAAGATTATTCGTTTACAAGGCCCCGCCATCACTGCATGAGTTCTATGGTCAGATAGTCTGTAGCAATAATGCTCCATCGCTACAAGACAAGGTAATAAACATCACAGTCCTGGAGCAAACAGGTTATGTTTCCACATATGCCAAAATTTCAAATAACCAATATACAACACCGGTACAAGGTTATACGGACAATACCTCAATAATATTTAAGATAGACAATATAAACATTGATAATTCTTCATTCAAGTCATTTGCGTATGAGCAGAAGAACCTTATAGTTGTTGATTCTTCATTATGCACAAATCCACCAAGCGGTGGCGGCTCTGGAGGCGGTGGAGGTTCAGGCGGCGGCTCTGGAGGCGGTGGAGGTTCAGGCACTTCACAAAATACTAGCGGTCAAAACTTAACAATAAATATCTCTTCCGAACCCATAGGAGCATCTGTGTACATTAACGACATCTATAAAGGCATCACTCCTATTAGTTTAACACTAGAAAAAGATCAATATACTATAAAACTTGTTAAACAAAACTATCAGACTTTCTTGCAGCAGATAGACTTAACATCCAGCATGTCATTTAATATCAAACTCAAAAAAGTGAGCTCTGCAAATCCAGCATCAATAGAATTCACAAAATATTTCTTTAAAAGAACTGATATTTTGATTATAAATGTCATTATCCTGGCACTTCTTTGCGCAGTTATATTCTACAGCAGGATATACCTCAAAAGGCAAAAACAATAGTCTTATTAATATGTTTTTCAGAATTTTTATATATTTCATTTAAAGTATGGAAACCTCAAAAAATGAATTGAACAGGGAAATCAATGAGCTTAAAAGCCAGCTTAATGCACTCAACAGCCAAAAAGAATCATGGTTTTCTAGAAAAGAATCAATACAAAAAGAAATTTCTATTTTGATATATGAAATAAAAAAGGTAAGGTCTGAAAGGTCTAAAGTATTTTCCTCTCATGACAAAAACAAGGATGAAAGGAACAAGCAAAATAGAATAGTTAAATATTTGATTTCTGAAATCAAAGAGCTTAATAATAAGAAAGCAGAATTCATCAAGAAGAGCAAGCTAAAGGGTGATCCTGAAAGAATTCATGATTTAATTGAGGCGCTAGAGCAAAAAATAGAAACAGAAGCATTAACCTTTGACAAAGAGAAAGCAGTCATGAAGAGGATAAATGCCCTCAAAAAACAATATTTTGGCTATTCTGAACTTAAGTTACTGATAGGTGCGCACAGATTATTGTCTGCCAAGATAATGGAGCATAAAAAGCTTGCAAACGAATTCCATTCATTAATGAGGCAATCAGGGCTTGAAAACAAGGAAGACAATGAAAAGATAATAGAGATTTCTAGAAAAATAATGTTATTAAGAAAAGAGAAAGAAGAAGCAACGAAAAAATTCCTGGAGTTTAAGGCAAAATTCAAGGAAGCTAATAATCTTCTTAAATCAAAACTGCTGTATATTACTTCTATAAAACAGTCTGAAAACATGGAAAGGCGGTCAATAATAAAGAATAAGGAACAAAAAATAAGAACTATACTTGAGGAAAAAATAAAGAATGTCGAGGAAAAAATAAAGAGGAAGCAGAAGCTGACAACAGAAGATATTATTACTTTCCAGAAGGGTGCTTCCTGATATTTTTGTATGCAATGTATATAATGACTAATGCCATTATTGTCAATACAACAAGGTCTAAAATACTAGAGTACTTGCTTATTATGCTATAATTTTCCCCAAGCTTATATCCAAAATATGTAAGTATGAAATTCCACATAAACCCTCCAAGGAAGGTGAACAAGACAAACTTGCTCAATTTCATCCTGCCCGCGCCGGCAGGAATGCTGATTAAATGCCTCACAACAGGGATAAATCTCGAGATGAAAATTGTGCTATTGCCGTATTTTTTGAAGAAATCGTAGGCTGAATTAAGGTGATGCTCATTCAAGAGGAAGAATTTATGGTATTTCCTTATCATGTGCTCGCCCTTAAGACCTATCCAATATGAGATTAAGCTTCCGATTATTGTGCCAAAGCTCCCTATAAAAACAACAAGCCAAAAATCAAACCTTCCTGTTGCTGCGCCATATCCTGCAAAAGGCATCACTGCCTCGCTCGGGACAGGGAATATCATGCTCTCCAGCACCATCAACAGAAATATCCCCAAATAGCCTACAGAATCTATGAAGCTGCTTATTATATTGAATAGCACCTCTATCATTTTTTCTTGCCCATTAGTGATTTTATTAAAAATACAGCATCGCTATAAATAGGGATTGTCTTTATTTTGTAGAACCTTATCAAAAATATCCAGACTAGCAAAACATAAATGCTGCTTATAATGAGCCAAAATGTCATATGCACAATATTAAACCAATCCAAACCAAAGTTAATAATCACTAATATGATCAAGGTGATCCTTAGTACATTCATCAAATATATTAATAATGATCCTATCAGAAACATCTTTATTGATTTTTTCAATGAAATGCCTTTTGTGGTCAAAATAAGCAATGCCAGTAAGTAATATGCGGACGTCGCTATGCAAGCCTTAACAAATTCTAGGCTAATTCCATTTACAAGCAATAATTTCTCAGAAAATAAAAATTCAACGTCATAATTAAGTAAAATCATTACTAAATACGGGAATAGCATGGTCAAGAATACGAGTCCAAGATAAAACATCTCGGGCCTTAGCAATAAGGCAGTCAATACTCTTAATATAAGACTGAACTCATATCTCATGCAATTCCTCTAAAAGCCATATTTTTATTACTTTCTATTCTCTGGCTTTAGTTATGATAGTTATTTTTATAAACAAAGAAATCTTTCATTGCCTATGAGAAAATTAATCTTATTTGTAAGCCTTTTTTTGGTGTTTATAGTAAGTTTTTTAATTGACAAGCCAATATCTTTATTTTTCTCAAGTTTAAGAACACAATCTCTTAATTCAATAATGCTTTTTCTTTCAAAAATAGGAAATTTTTACAGTGCACTAATAATATTGATTGTAGTCTTAATATCGTTTGAACTCTCAAAAAAAGACAAGAAGTATATTCCAACTATATTCTTTTCTTTATTGGTTTCTTCGTTATTAGTCTATCTGCTAAAAAACATATTTCAAAGACAAAGGCCTTACGAAACATTTCCAATCCAAGGCTTAGAGCAGAAATCAGATTTTTCATTTCCTTCAGGCCATGCGAATGCGGTATTTTCTTTGGTTCCGTTCATGAATATACATTTCAAGAAACTTAAATGGTTTTGGCTTGTTTTTTCTATATTGGTTGCGATAAGCCGAATCTATCTAGGGTCGCATTATTTGAGCGATGTTATTTTTTCGATAATAACAGGGCTTGGATTTTCTTATTTCTTTATATCCCTAGAAAGAAAATTTAAGCTCAGCCGCATATTCATTAAAAAATAATGAAGAGTATATAATTATTATTAGCTATTTAAATAAATCAGCCTTCTTATTTAGGCTATGTAAGGCTTGCATGTTCAGTGTGCCATTTAATAGGTATAACCTTAATAGATATAAGCCAGGCAATAAAATACATGGCTATCAAATTTGGCACAAATAGCTCAATTTTTGAGTTTTAGAAAGCTTTAAATACCCATTTATAACTAGGGAATAACAACATATAGTTACTATTATAATAACAATGGGGGTCAAATAAAATGAGAAAATTACCTATATTAGGTGTTTTATTTTTGTTAGTCTTTATTGTCTTTGGCGCAAGCTATGCGTTGGCAGCAGCATCTGTGGATTTTCCAAATGGCAAAGTGGTAATATCTTCAGAACCAAAGAGCAAAACATTAACCACATTACCATTTGTTATAAGGAATAATGGCGATACTGCATTAATTGGAATAGCTATACAATCATTAAATTTCCTAGATTCTAATGGAAAACCATTTACAATAACTGGCCTTGTAGCACAAAGCTCATTAGGGCTTGGTGCAACCACTACAGGCACATTGACAGTTACAATACCTAGCGATGTAGATTTAGAGATATTAGATAAAACCGTTAATGTTGTAGCAACAAATGTCAATAACACAAATAATACAATAACAGTGCCTTTAAGTGTTGAGATAAGAATAGAACCAGAATCATGCCAAAGCGATCCAGATAAAACAGAGATAACTAGCATAGACATAAAAGATCCAGACAGCGGCGATGATTTTGAAGTCGGAGACACTATAAGTGTAAGGGCCGAAGTTAGTAATCGCGATACTAAAGACAGAGATTATAAAATAAAAGTACTTCTTTATGATGTTACAACAAATAAAAAAATAGAATCAGAAGAGTCAGATGAAGTAAACATTAATGATGGCGATTCAGAAACAGTAGAAGTAGACCTTAAAATTTCTACTGACGAAGATATTGATGACGATGACGAATATGTCTTGTTTGTAGAGGCATACCAATCAGGAAAGCGAACCTCAACATGTAATTCTGAAAGCGTCGACATAAACATCAAAGTGCCCTCTCATAAAGTAGCAATTGAAGACTCTTCATTATCCCCTAGCCAGGTAAGTTGCGGAGATTCAGTAATTGCGACAGTAAATACTAGAAATGTTGGCAGCAGCACAGAAAGAAATGTCAGAATAAGGGCAAGAGAGCCTACAATGAACATTAATGTTTTATCAGATTCTTTTGAGCTTGAAAGAATGGGCAAAAGCAACGATTTCGCCAGTAAATCAGTAACTATTCCTATTCCTGGAGATGCCAAGCCAGGCCAATACACCTTTGAGCTATTTGCAGAGCCAGGAACCGCAAACAAAGTATCTGAATTCGAGACATTGCAAGTCACTTGCGAAGCTCCTGTAACCAAGACAGTCTTGGAATTGCCTTCATTCAGCATTAAGGCAACACAAGGCTCTTTGCTTGACATTCCGGTAACAATAACAAACAACGCAAATTCAGAAAAAACCTTTACAGTAGAGGCAACAGCCGTCGGTAATTTCGCTTCGGCAGACACAAAGACAATAACATTGGCTGCAAATGAAGAAGGCACATTGACATTGTCAATGAACGTCGATCCCAGTTCAGACATAGGGTCTAAAACAGTGTTGATTGCGGTGAAAGAAGGGTCTACTGTAATAGCAAGTAAATCAGCACCAGTGCTCATAGAATCAAAAGCAACACCAATTACAGGCTCTGTAACTGTGGGCAATTTATTCGGCAACACAAAGAATGCAGCAGTTTTCTTTGTTATAGCTGATGTATTGCTTGTATTGATAGCTCTATACATCTTAATGCTGATTTTCAGAAGAAGGAAAAAGGAATAAACCTTCTTTTATTTTTCTTTTCTCTTTTCTATTCTTATTATCCAGTGGCTTGGAATATATGTGTGCTCTAATCAAAGTATCAGTTCCAATATATTGAATAATTAAGCTTTTAAATTTTGTATATATACTGTTTTTATGGCAAATTTCACGATTTTAAAAAATAATAAACTTATAACCGCGCATGAATGGAACAATAAGATATGCTCATTTCACAGCCCATTTAAAGAAAATCTATTAGTCAAAGATAAAAGACAAGCAAAGAGATTAATCGATACTTCATTAAAAAATGCCATTGATTTAAGAGCCAAAGATAATTTTGGAATATTGTTCTCTGGCGGCCTAGACTCCAGCTTAATTGCCTTAATCTGCAAGAAGCTAAACAAAAAGTTTGTTTGTTATTCTATAGGCTTAGAAAATTCCTCAGACTTGGATTATGCAAAAAAAGCGGCCTTAATGCTTGATTTAGAATTGAAAATAAAAGAGCTCTCAATAGAAGAAGTTGAAAAATATCTTGTAGAATGCATAAAGCTTCTTAATACTAAAGATGTAGTAAAATTAGAGATTGCAATAGTGGTTTATGCAGGCCTTGAATTTGCTGCTAAAGATAAATGCTTTAATATCTTTGCCGGCAATGGTTCAGAAGAGATATTTGCCGGATACGAACGTCACATTAATTTTAATAAAGAGGGCCCTAAAAAAGTCTATGAGGAATGCTGGAATGGCTTGAAAAGCTGCTATAACCGCGACATTGTAAGAGATTATGCTATAGCAAAGAAATTCAGCTGCAACTTATTGCTTCCGTTCTTTGATTTTGACTTGATAAGAAATGCCATGAAAATACATCCCAGCTTAAAGGTTAATGAAAATGAAAAAAAGATAATACTTCGAGAATATGCAGATGATTTAGGATTGCCAAAAGAGATTGCTTATAGAAAAAGGACAGCAGCCCAGTACGGATCAAAGATAAGTTATGCCATTCAGAAACTTGCCAAGAAGAAGGGCTTTAAATACAAACAAGAATATATCAATTCTATAAATATATGATTATTCATTTAAAACTTTCAAGCGTCTTGTCTTCGGAAAGTAATTGATTAGAGTGCCCTCTTTTAACAGTCCAGTGCCAAAAAAATCATTTTCATGCCTGACCATGACAAAGCCATTCTCTTTCCCGCCATAGGGAACAGGGTTTCCGATCAACCACTCTTTTATCTGCGATTTATCAAGTTCAACAACATTTTTTGATGCTAAATTTCCCACTTTCTGGGATCCTTCCACAGAAAGCCTTATCCCATTTTTTTCAATCTTGCAGAAATACATTCCAAGAGAGTTTATTCTAAGATTTTTGATATCGAAGTTACTAATATGTTTGCTCACTATGAATATCTTGTCTTCGCTGTTTCTCATAAAATTATGGTTTAAATCAAGTTCTTTTATTCCGAAAGTATTCCTTATTTTGTCTAGAACATCAATTGTTTCTTTTTTATTGAGGAAAGCCATATTTTGCATAGAATTTTCTTCATTGTTTAATATAAAAAGATATCTAATCTAAGTTAGGCAGCTACAAAAAGTAAGCCTCGGAGGGACGTTAGACCAGAAGTACAAAGCCTTTACTTTTTGGCTACTTCTAAATGCATAAAAGATAAATTTCTATATAAACTTTTCTATGATTCCTAAAATATTCTTGGTCAAAAAAAGTACTCTTGGTATTTTTATACTTGAACTGTCTATACTATGTCATGAACTACCAAATTTGCAAAGTTTGCTATAAGAAGATACATCACTATGGATTGTGTGATAGATGTAGCGAAGAGTACGAAATATTGGATTCTAAACCGAAAACAGTTGTCTTAAGAAATCGTGACTATGTGCATAAATTCGATCAGATTAATGTTGATGAGCAGAAAGGCTTTTTTGAGCTAGATGAACTTAATATGTACGAAATTAAATACCTAATCGACAGAGGGTATTTAATTTCTGCCCACAGAGACTTAAAAAGCAAGAGGCAATCAACATATCTTTTATATCCAAGATACAATGAAAGTGCAGATCATTTCTTTTTAGTTAAAGCAATTGAAAAATATATAAGACATTTTACGAAAGAAATCTATTTATATCAAACATTAAAACCCGACATTATTTTTATAGCAAAAAACAAGAAAATAGCTATTGAAGTTGAAACTGGAAAAATTAACAATACAAAAATTTTAGAAAATAAAGTAAAAATTAACAATGATGAATATAAAAATAATTGGTTTTTTGTTGTAACAAACAAATATTACAAGAACAGATATAAAATATATAAGAAAACTTACAATAGATTTGAAATTCCTAAATTCATAAGCAAATATTTCAAAAATAATGAAAGAAGGCTAAAGCAGTCATTTACCCCTAAAAAAGTAGCCAAAATAACCTCCGATTTTCAATAACTTTCATTTCCTCGTCGAGACTAAAAATAAATTTACACCTCAACTTTTAGTAGAAATAGACCCTTTCTTTATCTTATATTAGGGGGTTACTAATCGATTTTATCGTCGACAAAACAAAATTAATACTTTTTAAACTTACTTTATTCCATTAATAAATAAATATCAATTTTGTTTATATCTATCAATTTCATTTATGATATTTCTTCTTAATTTATACGTGTTAGCCCACATAGAATATCCGAACCATCCACTCAAACTCGAATTAAAATTCTCATAATCTAGAATTCCATTTTTACACAGTTCCAAATTTTTATTAAAATCTTTTTTGAATTTTCTAAAATTATGTTTTCTTAATAATTTATAATGATAAAATATTCTATACCCCAGAAATGTTATTCCTTTGCTTAATGGAACGATTTTTGATTTGGTTGGATGTAATTCTAGTTTAAGATTGTTCATAATAAAATTATTTATTTCATCCAAGTAACCTTCAAGAACTTTCTTATCATTATGCAATATTATAAAATCATCAACATATCTTATGTAATATTTTGCTTTTAATTTGTGTTTTACAAAATAATCTAATTCATTTAGATAAATATTAGCAAAGAATTGAGAAGTTAAATTTCCTAAAGGCATTCCTTTGCCGATTATTTCTGCATCATAATTGCTTAATATTTGATTTATCAGCCAAATAACCTTATCATCTTTTATCTTCTTTTTTATTAAACTTATGAGAATTTCATGGTCAACAGTCTCAAAATAATGTTTTATGTCCGCTTTAAGTGCATATCCAATAATTTGATTGTTATCAATTGCATTCTTAATAAGTCTTCCATTTTTGGATACTTTTCTCATAAATTCCTCAAATCTCAGAACTCCGTTTAATGTTCCTTTGTTGATTCTAGAAGCATAGGAATCATGTATAAAAATCCTCTCGAAAATTGGTTCTATGATATTTACTAATGCATGATAAACAACTCTGTCTCGAAAAGCAGAAGCATGAATTGTCCTAGTTTTAGGATCTCTTACAATAAATCTTTTTAAGAATCTTGGTTTATAGGTTAGCGACTTTAGTTCTAAGCTCAAATTTCTTAGTTCATTTTCTAGGTTATTCTCGAATTTTATAACATAATCTTTCCTAGATTTTCTTTCTCTTGCTTTCTCGAAAGCAATCTCCAGATTTTCTATTGTGCACAGTTTGTCGTATAAATTTGTGTATGTTTTCATAATAATTTGCTCTAGAATTGATTGAGTTATTCCGAGACCAGCATCAGTGTTATCTGGATTCCTGTTGCAGTTAAGCCTAGCCCTATCAGAATTGGCGTTGAACCTAGCGACAGTTGTAGCAGTTTCATTAAGTTTCACCATAACTTTAACGTTCACTCGAGACTTACCCAGGGTCTTTCATTGTTACATAGCTATTGTTATTGCATTTTATGGCATCTAACTTAAATCGTCATGCACTATGAAACTGCATGTATCCCAATCTTGCTTTTTCATGGTTCCTATTGGGAGTAGAAACTCAACTAGCATTCTTCTAGAGCAATTAAAAAAGAATAAGGTTTGTTTTAAAATATTTCTATTTATTGTTCAATGGTTACTTTTTACGCGCACCACGTACCCCGAGACCAGCACCAGTGACACCTGGATCCCCGCAGCAGTAAAGCCAAGCCCCATCAGAATCGGCGCCGAACCAAGCGACTCTTCCATTTACAGGAGCATAATAATACAAATCTCCTCTAAGACTATCTTTTCTAGGAAATCCTTGAGTTGTAGAATTGTTAATCCACTCTTCTAAATCAATGCCTGGAGTTTTATTTTCAT
>JBBSWI010000020.1:0-32459 GCA_038046405.1 Nanobdellota archaeon
CCCTGCTCGGTTGGTTTGACGGGCGGTGTGTGCAAGGCTCAGGGACATGTTCACCGGGTTATGATGAGACCCGATTACTAGGGATTCCAACGTCATGAGGACGAGTTACAGTCCTCAATCTGAACTAGGACGGAGTTTAGAGGTTTGGCTTCTCCTTTCGGAGTGGCATCCCATTGTCTCCGCCATTGTTGCGCGCGTGTAGCCCAGAAGATCCGGGGCATACTGACCTATCGTTGACCGCACCCTCCTCCTTGTTTCCAAGGCAGTCTCCATATAGTGCTCACTCCTCTCGGAAGAGATGTTAGCAAATATGGATACGGGTCTTGTTCGTTGCATGACTTAACATGACATCTTACGACACGAACTGACGACGGCCATGCACCTCCTCTCGGCTCGTTAGGTAAGACCTTCAATCTGACCGTCATTCTGCCGTCGCTCCTGGTGAGATTTCCGGCGTAGAATCCAATTAAACCGCACGCCGCACCCCTTGTAGTGAGCCCCCGCCAATTCCTTTAAGTCTACTGCGGCAATAGAGTTTCAGTTGCTCTATTGCCAATTCAGTCTTGCGGCCGTACTTCCCAGGTGGCAAGCTTAACACCTTCGCTTAGGCACTGCATGTCCACTAAGAACATGCAACACATAGCTTGCAGCGTTTACAGCTGAGACTACTGGGGTATTTAGTGGACAAGGGAAAGATTATGAAGTTGTGATAATTTATCTGGGTGTCTTAACTCTATTACTTTTAATAAACTTTTTATTCTATTTTTCCCATAAATATATATTTCATACTCTTTATTCTTTCTTCTATCTCTTATTCTCATACTGAATTCAATATTCTTTTTATTTAAAAATTCTTTAATAAATTCAAATATTTCTTGACAAGTTGTAGAAAAATTAATTTCCGCTTGTCTCTTGCTTATGTAAGATTCAGCATCAAATAATCCAGAGATATAAGAAGCTTTTAGATTATCTGGAAAACTTTTTAGGTATTCCGGAACTTTTAAATTGTTCCTTACAGAACCTTTTGGAATTTCTAATTTTTTTGTTAAATAATTATAAATTCTTTTATCCTTAACATGACTATAGCATGAATTTCTATTTTTGTCATGAAATAAATTCATATCAAGGTTAAATGTTTCTTTAAATAAATGTTTTATTACTTTGATATGATATTCATGACATTTATCAGTTATATGTATTCTTGATGATGACATATTACCATCACCATGAATAATGCCAATTATCCTACACAAATTTTTGGTTATCCTTCTCGGTATTTTACTTGGCATTCTAATCTATAGCCATGATAGTATAAAAAGTTTTCCCTTGCCCATATCTAATCCCGACTAAGCCTAGAAAAGAAATTTGTTCTAGTTCTAGTTCGCTCCCTCAGCTTTCGTTCCTCACAGTCGGACCCGTTCTAGGCAGACGCCTTCGCCACAGGTAGTCCTTCGTGGATTATAGCATTTTACCGCTCCCCACAAAGTACTTCTGCCCCCTCCCGGTCCCTAGTTATGCAGTGTCTCTCGCACGTTGTTACGTTAAGCGCAACAATTTCACAAGAGATTTACATAACCTGCTACGGACGCTTTAGACCCAATAAAAGCGGTCACCACTTGTGGCGCCGGTGTTACCGCGGCGGCTGGCACCGGTCTTACCCACCACTTATTCTCCAAGCTATTTACACTTGGCAAAAGCTATACTGAGTATAGCACTTGGGATACCCTTATCACGCTTTCGCGCATTGTAAAGTTTTCGCGCCTGCTGCACTCCTTAGAGCTAGGGCCAGTATCTCAGTGCCCTTCTCGGGGCTAGGACTCTCATCCCCCCTACTGATCTTAGGCTTGGTGAGCCTTTACCTCACCAACTACCTAATCAGCCACTGACTCATCCTTAGGCCTTGCGTTTTGAAGAAAGTACGTTCCAGTATCAATCTTCTATCGGGTTTTAGCGACAGTTTCCCATCGTTATCCCCAACCTAAGGGTAGATTATCAACGTGTTACTGAGCCTTATGCCGGTCGTATTGCTACGCCCTGACTTGCATGGCTTATTCGTATCCCAATAGCAGCAACCTCCTGCAGGATCAACAGGAATTTAATTGGCCGCAATTTAAATTGGAAAAAAACTCACTATCTAACTATTCATACATCATACCTAAATAAACATGTTTTTAGGCACTCACCGACAAGACCAACTCTGACGAATCAGCATGTCTTAAATCTCAATGTGAGAACATAAATTTTTTAAACCTTATTAAGAAGATATTCAAAATACCTTCCACACATTTATTAGAGAAAACGTTTAACCAATAGCTTGTTTATAAACCTTTCTATAATTTTTGGCTTTTTTTTGTGATGTCCCGAAATGATGTCACACTTTTAAATCTAATTTTAACAAGATAAATATTTTTCATGCGGGCTGTGAAAAATTGCGGTTTAAAAAGTTTTATAAGAGTCAAACGCAGAAAACAATAAATGAGGTGAAATTTTGTATAGAAACAAAAAAGCCATATCGCCATTGATTGCTGCGGTGTTGTTAATAGGTTTTACAATAGTACTAACTGGATTAACGTTTATCTGGAGCTCTGAAATGTTGAACACTTCAATAAAAAGTGTAGGCTCCATCAACAATTCCCAGTCATATTCTATAAATGCGCACCCTGTTCAACTAAAGTATTATGGGTATTATTTTGTTGAATTTTCTGAATTGAATATGCACTATCTTGACGATGTAAGCAATTATACTAATGTAGTCCAAATAATAATAAACAACCCAGATGATATAAACCAGGAATTTGCAGATAGAATAAAAAAATCCAACATAAAAATGCTTCTTCAAGTGTTTAACAATAATTACGAAACCTTCTCAAACGATGATGTTCTCGATAAGAAATTAAAGGAATTAAAAGGTAACCTAAACGAATTTAATCTTTATGATGATATAGCCATGATAGAAGCTTGGGATGAGCCTTATACATTGGTTGAAACTCATTTGTATGACAATTGGGGTTGGCCCGAATTCATACGACTCACTAGTACTGATGATGAAATAAATTTCATGAAGAGTAAGCTAGAGACAAAAATTTCAAAGATTAATCAACATTTTCCTGGAATACCAGTTTATATAAACGAAAACAAAGCGCAGCATGTATTCGATAGGTATGATAATGGAAGCTTTAAGTATGCACCCCCAAAAAATATCGATGTGATAAGCATAGATCCTTATTTTAATCCAACAAGCATTGAGTGCAATGAAGAGCAAAGAAACAGGTTCGATGCTGCCATAAACATATCGCTAAACTGGGCAAAATCTACTGGGAAGCCGATTCAGTTGGTTGGTCAATCTTATTACCAAACTGACTGGCCTAGTCCTATAATGCCTTCTGTATGCCAAATGCAATGGTACTATGAAACCGCAAACAACCCAAATAATAATATCCTATCATTCTTGTGGTTTAGCTATGCGGGTTGGGAGCAGGGAAATGTTATTGGGGTTAAAGAATTTAGTGATAGAACAAACTACCAAAGAATTATTGGGAATGAGATATTAAGCAACAATAGGCAAAAATAAATTTATCAATCTTGTTTGTAGCATATAGCACTTCTGTAAAAATTTCTTATGGGCCCGATTTCAGCGTTATTAGTGTTGTATACTTCAACATCAGCAGCCATGCAGACGCTGTCCAAAGTTTCTTGAGCATTTTTTATTTTTTCTTCTTTTGTTTTTGGCGATTTTATTGCAAGCATCCAATCCTTGTAATATTCATAAAGATTTCTCATCCCATCACTATTGTGTAGATTAAATAAATCAACGACTGCTTGTATTAGTTGATAAGAAGAAACTTCGAGTCTATAAGAGATAGGTTTCTTGAATGGCTGTTTTTTGTTTTCTTCAGTAACCTGCAAAGTGGCTGTTTTTATCTTGTCTATAATGCTTTTATAGTGCATTGTCTTTGATCACAATAAAAAGGTATAAAAAACTTTTTAAAAATTGGAATTGTCTAATCTGAGATTTCATCGTATCATTATGGCAGTATGAACTTGATTATTGCATATCCTATCAGGCAGCCAGCAGTAATGAACGGCATAGCTGGATAATATCTGTCTTTCTTGCTGAACAATAGCAAGCCCATTAAGGCTAATCCTGAGAATATAGCTACAATAAATGCATCAGTGAAATTGTAAGTCTTTAGAATAACACCAGAAAACAGCAATGGAAAGGCTATATCGCCCCCGCCAATAATCGCGCTTCTTTTCTTCTCGTATTTCACATGAATGCCTGCGAATAATTTCGAGTCAGACTGGAATTTCGCTAAAGTAACCATATGTTTTGATTTCCAAACAGCCCACATGTCATATACAGAGATTATTGATAGCAGTATGATCGCGCTCAATAAATTCAAGACAGGAACAAAAACTGCCGCAAGCCCCGCATAAATAAATAATTCTGTAAAATTATGCACCCAGAAGTTTGGCTTAAAAACTTTCCACACAGAAAGGATTAATGCAACCAGCAAAGCAAGATACTGGTTCATGAAAGCTCCAAATGCAATAACTAATGTAAATAAAACGCTGATAAAAAACCAGAATCTCCAAATTTTAACAGCCTTGAATTTGGCAAGTAGTAACACCAATAATGTCCCTATGAATATGGCTATTACAATAGGGATATATGAAGTTTGTTCATCATACTTTGGCCTTTCTATATCAAACGGAAGTTTTTCAATAGACGCATATTTCTCCACAATAAAGAGCCCAACAATCTGCGCTGCTAGAAATAAAGCAAAAATTAACAAGGTTATTTTTAAATTGTGTTTCATTCAACTGCCTTAATCTATTCCTTTTTAAATATTTTCCTTTTGTGGGATTTGTATGTAAATTAGATTCTGCACATAAATAAAACCAAGTTGCACATAAATTAAGAATAGATTATTTTAAGTGCCGCTACTTTGAAATCTTAAAAATTTAGATAATCTCATATCTAATATGTTAATAGAATAATTTATTGCTCTTATTGCATTAACAAAATAAGAATAATCTATATTTGTTAAATTTTTTCCCATGCTATTTAATTTTTTTGAGATATCACTCAAATTTTTTATTATAACATCAAGTGTATTTTTGTCTTCTTTATCCTGTAGTAATCCACTAATTTTTAATAAATTCATCTTAGCAACTGTGGAATTAAAATACTTTTCTGAGTTTTTTGTCCATCCAATAAATTCTTTAAGTCCATTTGGATTTTGTGTTGCTAAAGTTTTTATATCGGCTTTACCAAAAAAGTTAACCCATTTCAATAATTGAGAAGAAAAGATATTGTTATATTTTAATAATACATTGAAGTACTCTATATACTTGATGTAATCTTGCTCTTTTGGCATTTATGAATCTGAAATGTAGAAAATATATAAATCTTTGTTTTTATATTTGTCTAGCAAAAGTGTTTAATGCCATAAAAGTCTGAGTTTTGTCAACGCCGTCTATGTTTCTGAGTCTTTTTATCAGCAGGTCGTTAAGCTCTTCTATGCTTGCGACTCTGACTTTTGCAAAAATGTCTGTCACCCCTGTAACTATGCTTGTTTCCTCTACACCTTCTAGTTTGCTTATTTGCATTGCAATATTCTCCTGATTTATTTTATTGCCATTCGGCATTGTGTAATTCACGCTAATCAATATATACGCTAAAATAGGCTTTCCTAGTTTGTGGTAGTTAAGATTCAGTGTATAATTTTTTATCACTCCCAATTTTTCAAGTTTTTTTATTCTATTGTGCACGGTTGTAATAGGCAATCTCACCTTTTTAGCTATTTCTTTTGTGGTTAGTCTCGCATTCTGCTTTAGCGCTTCTAAAACTGATTTGTCTTTTTGGTCTATTTCCATAATATGGAATAATTTTCCATAATTTATATAATTTTCGGTTATTATTGCAGTATTTTCCATTATTTTTGGAATAAATATATAAACAAGCCATACATTCATTATTGTATAGGTGATGGGAGGAATAAAAATGAAAATAATACCAATTGAGGATTTGACTTTTAAAGAGTCTGGTAGCCGGAACATGTCTGTCTAGTGAGCATTCTTATATATTTAGTTCTGGAAAAGACATAAAGTTAGTTGACTGGGAAAAGCCTCTAGAAGGCAAAGAAAAGCCAAGAGAACTTGGCTGGCACGAGTCTAGGATTATAAAAACCCTGTTTCTGCAGGACGGAACCCCTTCAATTTACGGGGTTGTGTTGCCTTTAGACAGGAGGGCTGATATGGACATGCTTGCAGTCTCATTGAAAATGCCAAAAAGAGCAGCCAAAGGATTGAGGCTTTCAGAAACATTGCCTTATCTACACAAGCCGCATTCTGTAGCACCATTTATTTGCGAGAAGGACTTGGGATTGGTAAGCAAGATAATATTTAGCTTCGAGACTTTATTGGACGATCCAGTCGATTTTAGTGTTCCTGGAAGGATGGACTTGTCATTGCACATGGCATATTTTGATGCATTTCAAATACTAGAGGCAAAATATCCGGGAGTTGTGGAATTCGGGGAGGTGTACTAAAATGAGCACAAAATTCTTTGTAGAGATGCATTTTAAAGAGCCAGACATAGAGCTATTAGTTTCTAAGGTACAAAAATTAGTTGGAATCACGTCAATTCTCGAAGAGTGTATATATGCTGTAGATCCAATAGGGAGAGCAACTCCGTTAAGCCCACAATATGAGACAAGAAGTGATGAAACTAAAAGGGCCTGTTACATGTATGATGTTCCAATTTCATTTTGGAAACCTAAAGAAACAAGCGTAGAAGCACAACTTAGACATATTCATGGCGAAATTAGCGAAGAGCTATCTAAAAAAATCTCTGACCCGAAATGTTTTTTGTATGGAATCTATTGTGTGTCCGATTTGGGTGCTTATGATGTTGTTAGAAAGCTGCTTCAAAGGCCATATTCCCTCGCAAAAAGAGAATGCGGCTGCGAGTTTATTGGGGATATGTAGCATTTGTTTTCGAAAATTAATTACTCCAAGATAACTAGGCAAAGTTTTTAAACAAAAAACATTTCTCTTTGTTGAATGCCTCAGCCACCATACATTGAACTTCAAAAGGTGTCCAAAAAATTTGGTAAGAATCTTGTTCTGGACAATATAGACTTAAGCATACCATTCGGCGAAATAACAGGCATTATAGGTGCTTCAGGATCAGGCAAGACCACAATACTTAACTTGCTTATAGGCTTTTATAAACAGACTTCTGGTAAGATAAAATTCCAAGGTCGCGATATCCATAAAGACTACCAGAATATAAGCATGATATTCGGGTTTGCAACCCAAGGAGGTTCTTTCTATAATGAACTGAGCGTTGAAGAAAATCTGTGTTACTTCGGCAAGCTCTATAACTTAAGCCTTAAAGAAATAAAATCCAGGGCTGATAACTTATTAAGGCTCCTTGAACTTGAAAATGCCAGAAAATTTCTTGCAAGAAGCTTAAGCACAGGAATGCAGCGCCGCCTCGACATTGCATGCGCTTTAATTCACAATCCTAAAGTCTTGATTCTGGATGAGCCTACAGAAGACCTTGATCCTTTGCTTAGAAGGGAGGTCATTGAAGTGCTTAAAAGGGTAAAAAACACCGGAACAACTATAATACTTACATCTCATCTTCTTGGCGAGATAGAAAATTTATGCGATAAAATTGCAATACTGCATAAAGGCAGAATCATGAAATTTGATAGTCCCGCAACATTGAAAAAGCTCTATGGAAAAAACTCGCTAGAAGAGATATTCATCTCGATAATAAAGGAAGGCGACAAACTAATAGCAAAAACATTGGTGAGCAGCGCATTGCAGCAATCTGCTCAAAAATCTAGTGTGAAGTCAAATATTTCAAGAAACAAAAGCCTCGAGAAAGGGGAAGATTTCCAAAAAAATAAGGGATTCACTTTCTGGAAGAAAAAATGAAACTGTTCCAAATAATAAAAAAAGACTTGAAGATATTGATAAGGTCTAGATTAAGCGCCTTAATCGTGCTGCTGGGCCCTTTGTTGATTGTTCTTCTTGTAGGCATGGCTTTCAACAGCTCAAGCGTCAACAATATAAAGATATACACTTATTCTGGCTCATACAGCGAATTGAGCAACAGCTTAGTTGATGCGTTAAAAGACCAGCAATTCTCTGTGAATAAGGTAAACTCTGAAAATGAATGCATAGACTCAATAAAAACCGGAACAAGCCATATTTGCATAGTCATGCCGCCTGACTTGAGCGTAAAGGAAAACACGACAAATGAAATAACATTTTATGTCGACAACTCAAGAGTAAATTTTGTCTACCTTGTTATTAATGAAGTAAACAAGAAAGTATCTTTGCAGAGCAAAGAGCTTGGAAAGACCCTGGCACAGGAATTAATCAATGTAATAAATAATGCAGAGGTCAAATTAATAGACACAAAAGACAGGATAGCAACCTTAAGGAGCAGCAATCAAAAGATAGGCACAGATGTTAGTTCAATCATAGGAAACATAGGAAATTTTGCCATTGACTTGAATGTTACAGAGTTAAGGGTAACTGACTTGGATTCTGGGAACTTATCTTGCAGCAATTGCAGTTCTGAATATTCAAGCGCTATAAGCAATATAGTGAATAAGCTCCAAGGCCTACAAAATCAAGCGACCCAGATAAATGCAGCGAAAGCTGAGATACAGAAAAGTGTAGACAGCATAAAATCAGAGAGTGACAAAAGCGCAGAAAACCTCGATACGTTAAGCGAATCTACAAACAATATGCTTGCCGGCATAAACAGCCTTTCGGTGAAGCAGGCTGAAAATATTGTCACACCGATAAAGACTAGTGTAAAGCCGATATCTGCGACAAATTCAAACTTGAATTTCCTGTTTCCAACATTAGTCGCCCTGGTAATAATGTTTGTAAGCATTTTATTGAGTGCCACTATGGTTATGAGAGAAAAAAAGAGCCGCGCCTATTTCAGGAATTTTATTACTCCGACTAATAATTTTACATTCATATTGGGAGCATTGATAACGTGCCTTCTTATATTGATAATCCAGCTAGTCATAATATTCGGGCAAAGCCTGTTCATTCAGAATTCATTGGTAAGTCTGGCCATATTCGGCAGTTTATTTCTTATGCTGCTCATAATCGCAATATTATTCATATTAATAGGAATGTTTATAGGATACATATTCAATAGCGAAGAAACCGTAATTCTGGCTTCGATGTCTATAGCCGTCCTGTTGATTTTCCTGTCAAACACAATACTTCCGATAGAGACCATTCCACTGCAGCTTAAATGGCTGGCTTTCCTCAATCCGTTTGTTGTAGCAGATTCGATCCTTAAAAAAATGCTTTTGTTCAATTCAGGGATTTCAAGTGTATTGGCAGAGATTTATTTGTTGGTTGCGTATATATGCCTGTTTTTGGCTTTAGTTTATCTTGCAAGAATCATCAATAAGAGGAAACTTGTCTAAGGACAAGATTTTTAAACTTAATAACAACATTAAACAATAAATGACAAACCAAATAACGCCCTGGGAAGTCTCTGGAGATATTGATTATGATAAGTTAATCAAAGAATTCGGAATACAAAAGATAGATGATGCTTTATTGAAAAGAATAAGCAAACATACTCACGGAATCCATTATATGCTAAAAAGAAAGATATTCTTTGCTAATCGTGATTTAAACTGGTTACTTGCGGAATATGAGAAAGGCAACAAGTTTTTCTTGTATACTGGAAGGTCCCCCTCTGGGCCCATTCATATAGGGCATTTGTTGCCTTGGATTTTTACTAAATGGTTACAGGATAAGTTTGATGTAGAACTATGGTTCCAATTTCCTGATGAAGAGAAGTTCTTATTCAGAAATGACTTGTCTTTAGAAGACATAGACAAGTATCTGTATGAGAATATGCTAGATGTAATAGCTCTGGGATTTGATCCAAAGAAGACTCATTTTCTTATAGATACAAAGCATGCTAATCTTATGTACAAGCAAGCAATTAGAGTAGCCAAGAAAATAACTTTCTCAACAGTTAAATCCTCATTTGGATTCGATAATGATACTAATATTGGAGCTATTTTTTATACATCGATGCAGGCTGTTCCTGCGTTCTTGCCAAGTGTCATAGCAAAAAAGAATATACCTTGTTTAATTCCACTAGGCTTGGATCAGGACATTCATTTTAGGCTCACAAGGGATGTAATAGACAAACTTGGATATTACAAGCCAGCGATAATGCATTGTCGTTTTTTGCCTACATTAGAGGGCTCTGGAAAAATGTCTTCATCTAAAGACAAGACTATATTCACTACAGATACACCAAAAGAAGTTGAAACAAAAATAAGAAAATATGCTTTCTCTGGCGGCCAAGATACAATAGAAGAACATAGAAAGAAGGGCGGCAATCCAGAAATAGACATAAGCTATCAATATCTTGCATTCTTTGAGCCTGATGATAAAAAACTCGAAAAGATATACAAAGATTACAAGTCTGGAAAACTATTAACTTCAGAACTTAAACAGATAGCAATCGATACAATAAATGCATTCTTAAAAGAGCATCAAAAGAAAAGGGAGAAAGCAAAGAATCAGGTTGGCAAGTTTATATACAAAGAATAATTTATTTTTTATTGTAATACTCCCAATATATATTTTGCAAACAATTCTCACATTCCACGGCTCGCGCGGCAGATTTATAAGTTTAAATGTATTTGTTGCATTCATGGTAAATATTCCGGTAAATATTCTTAATTCTAATGTAAAGATAAATGCAAAGATCCATGATAAACTGTTTGAGAAAATTGTGAATATAAAAGAAGGTTTCTCGGGAAATTCGCCGCCATCAGTATTTATAGGGTCGAAGCTCAAATACCCGAAAGTAAATGTGGGCATATTAGCCCCGCCAGAAATCACAGAAGATTCATGGATTTACGATTCCCAAAATTACTGGGCGAGGAATAATTATGGCATAAAAGATATCTTGGAATTCAGGACCAGCCTTATCAATTCAAGGTTTTCAACAAGAGTGACTAACTTCAATGAAAGATTAATCAGCATAGCTCAAGAGATAGCAATGGCTGCGAAGCCTGTTGACCTAGAAGTTTCTTTAAAGAAGAAAGTAAGTTTTGACCTTGAGCTTAGCAGGTTTAATCTGCCAATGGGGCCTAGAGCATTGCTCGATAATGTTAAAATAACAAGCAATCCAAAAGTGGAAAAAAAGGTGGAGAAGGTAATTTATGATACTGACTTGAAGGCGGTGGATGCTTTGAATTATCTTTACTCAAACAGCTATGATGAGCAAACGCTGTCAAAGCTTCTTTCAATAGGATTGCTTGGTGTTAAAAAGAATAGAAAGCTAGTATCAACTAGATGGAGCATTACTGCAGTAGACGATTCTTTAGGAAAAGACATGCTGAAGAATATTAAGGAAGATGAAACTATTGACTCATTTCAGCTATTTTACGGAAACCATCTTGGGAATTATTATTTTATCATGCTTTTTCCCAATGTGTTTAGCTATGAGCTTTTTGAAATGTACCTTCCAGGCAGTTCATGGAATCCAAGCAACGAGATAGCCGCCTCAACAGATCACGAAGATTTTTTCGGCAGAACTAATTATGCTTCTAACACAGTTGGGGGATATTACGCTGCAAGACTTGGTATTCTAGAATACTTGTCTAAAATAAAAAAACAGGCTTCCATACTAGTAATAAGGCTCGAGACTCCAGAGTACTGGGCAGCACTCGGCGTATGGGTTGTAAGGGCTGCCTCCAGAAAAACGATGGAGGCAAGGCCAGTCATTTTTGAAGATAAAGACAAAATGCTGGAATTCGCAAGATTGAGCATAAAGAAAAGATTCAACTACGATATAAATAGCTTATATGCAAAAAGCGTATTACTTAATAATATCTTAAAGCAAAAAACACTTAAAGATTTCTGAAATACAAACAAACATGCTTAGATTTGAATGTCATGACCTTGAAACAAGACTCAAAATACTTGGATTAAAAGAAAAAGATATAGAAAGAAGAAGGAAAGGTGGGTTAAGGTCTTATGAGATGCATAAAGGTATTCATGCATTGACTTCGGAGGAACATTCATCAAATGGTCTTAGGGGGGCTTCAAAAGGCGGAAAAACAGGCGGCAGAATCGCCTATCAATTATGTTTGGGGGTACATGCACTTAATTCTGAGCAACATTCTCTTAATGGTAAAAAAGGCGGGGAAATAGGCGGCAGGCTGAGTTTTGAGAGAAAAAAAGGAATCCACAGTTTAACAAGCCATGAAAGAAGTTATTATGGAAAGATATCTGGGGCATTGTCTGTAATAAGTCGCGGCCAAGTTCCATATACAACAACAGAAAGAGAAACTGAGTTTGGGCTGATGAATGAAAAAGACTATATAACAACCTTAAAATTTTCTGGGGGATATGATTCTGAATGTGGATGGCAGGAAATTGCTGACAAGGTAAATAAAGTCTATAGTAACAGCAGAACTGCGAAGAAGCTGAATAATATTTATAGTTTTTGGAAAATCTCATCAAATAAACTAAATCATTAAATAGCGGCTTTGTTAAATAAGTCGCGATTTAAGCTTACTCATTTAACAACTTATGGACTTTTTTAACAAACGATAGGTTTTTAATATTTTTTAAATTTACGATAAATATGGTAGAACAAACAGAACAAGGCTTAGAAAAACTAGCTATAGCCTATGGTATTGATTATCCAATAGTAGACTATAGTAAAACTGATAAGAGAAATGTTACACCAATAGGCAAGCCTATAGTAATACAATTTGATAATAATTTACCTGAACAGTTGGAACGGTTTTTAATAGAAAAGAAACCTCAATTTGCTAATGCTTATGTTCTCGGAGAAGAAAAAAGAGTAGTAGGTGCTTTTGGTTTTTCTGTAACTAGATACGGAACTAGGAAAATCCCGCAATATATTAACGTTCCAGTCCAATATTATAGGATTATAAATCCTTAAAATTAGAAAAAGATTGCGTCATTCATCCACTAACTAAAGTAGGTGGATTTCTGGCGAAGATATTCAATAACCCAATTAATTATTTTCTGGTTTTTCTTACGGGAATACCAGCATAAACTCTAGATTGAATACCCCCATAATTAACATTTATTTGAGATTGAACTAATGCTTCAACACCCGTATCTAAGAATTTTTGTTTAGTTGTATATTCCCAATGCGATATTGGATTGAAAATGTTTGATGCATCAAACATAACATAGGGGTGTCTTATTCCGAGAGGTTCTAATCTAACAAACTCAACTTTATAACCAACATACTCTTCATATTCTGATTTTGTTCCCTGCCATACAGCTATTCTACTTAATTCATGGTCTATTCTAAGACTTTCTATAGCAGAATTTTTTATTTCTTCTTTTGAAGGAATGCCTAATCTCTCTCTCAATGTCATTTTGACCTCCATTAATACAGTAAGTTATACCTATTTTATATTATATAGTTAAGTTTTTAAAGTTTTTTAAATTAAGTAAGCGCAATTAATGCAATAATACTAAACAGCGAAAACAATATAAACAAGCCAAATAAGTCAAGAGTTCATGCAAGATAAGCTTTTTGTTCCAGCCCAAAGTCTTCTTATAGACTCATTTAAGCTTGCAAAAAAAATTATGGATTCTGGTTATAAGCCTAATTTTATAGTTGCCATATGGCGCGGCGGTACTCCAGTGGGGATGGCAATCCAAGAATTTTTTTCGTATCATAATATCGAAGCAGACCACATAGCAATAAAGACTTCAGCTTATGGAAAAGAGATTGATACAATGAAAAGAAAAATAACTGTTGACGGAATAGGGTATATCGTGAAGAAATGCAATTCTGATGATAGGCTGTTGATAATAGACGATGTTTATGATACTGGACTGAGCATAAATGAAGTAATAAAAAAAATTAAACAGAAGTCTAGAAAAAACACTCCACAGATTAAAGTTGCCACTGTCTATTACAAGCCTACAAGAAACAAAACAGATACAGCCCCAGAATTCTATATCCACGAGACTGAAAAGTGGATTGTATTCCCTCACGAGCTGGAAGGCTTAACAGCAGAGGAAATATCAAGAAAGGGCCTTGACATAGAAAAATACCTCGACAATAATTTGGCTAAAAAGTAAATTAAAGAAAGCTTTATATTTCTATTTCTAATATATTAAAATTCGATAAAGATGAAAGAAAAACTAGATAGAAAAATACTCGCGGATATATCGAGAATCCATCCCAAAATAAGTAAATATAAAAAGGTTAAGCGGCCTAAAAATGATTTCATCTTGCAATCAACAAGGTCATCAAGCGACAACGCTGTAAATCCTGTCGAATCAATCATACTCCAAGGGTCTGATTATGCAACAAGCTCATATCCGGACTTGGACATATCAACTAGATTATTAAATTATAGCTTGGAAATAAGCAAGATTTCTGAAAGATTTAATTTAGATGTAAGAAACAACACAAAAAACTTTATTGGATACATTAACTGGATTGAAGCCCATAAATTGCTGCAAAGCCTAGGTTATTCCATGCCTCCAATAAATGTTTTTTTTGCCTATTGGAAAAAATTGAAGGGAGACAAAGTGTATGCTGGCAATGGCAAATTGGTGAATGGCGCCATTTTAGATGGGCCCAGAAACGAATTTTTTTCTGAGAAGAGCACTAGGTCTGAATTTTTGGATGCATTGTTCAGAAGCGTGAACAAAGAGCTCTTTATATTTTATGATCACAGATTTGTGGATGGAAATTTAAGAGCAAATAACTCTAAAAGACTTGAAAGAATAATTAGGGAAGATTCATCAATAAGCCTAGAACACCTTAATCAGTATGGACTGCCTTCAAAAAAAGGCAAAGATATTGAGTATATTCCGCCTGAAAAGAACTCGATAGCAATATTTTCATTTAATGCGCATATGATTGGCCTTGACTGCTCAAGAAAACAAAATTACAGGCATGAATCTTTAGGTGTAAGGCCTGTTAGAATAAGGAGGTAATTACCTTCTGGAATGTTGCAAAACAATAAAGCTTATAAACTGGTTTGTGGCAGCTAGTCCTCCTTCAAATAAAATAAAATAAAAATCTGATACAAAAAATGAAAATTCCAAAAAAATTACAAGACATTGTTATTGCAGCAGGATCAATTGCATTATTTGGTATAGCCGGAAAAGTATTTATTATGGGATCTGCAAGGCCGCAACAAAGAGCATACTCGTATGTATATTCTCTGCCAAAAAGAGAAGATATCATTAATCAAGAAGAGTCTGTCGACCATTTGATATATAGGAACATAAGCGATGTTAATCAATATGTAAGAGAAGCTGCAAGAAAAAGAATTATAGAACTTAATATCAACGAATTCCCCAAGGGCATTATAGGTTTAGTGTATCCTAATCAAGTGTTAATTGTACCTTATACACCAGATTCAACTAAAACTAAATATTCTGAATGATAAACATAGCTTAAAAATGGACTTGAAAAAGATTGCTAAAACTTATGTATTAACACCTTTAATTATTTTGAAACATTCAGTAAGAACAAAAATCAATAGAAGATTATTATTTTTTGTCTAACTTGCTGAATATTTCATTAATCAATCTTTCATAGATTTTATTGTCATCCAGAATTTTTTTCCGAATATAGGAGCTTAAAGTTTTGAATCCATCTGACTCGGCATTATTCTTAATAAGTTCAAACTGGTTTTTAGTCACCTTAATCCTTATGTCATGAGTTAGTGCCATTCTTTATTTTCCTAAACAGATTCTTTATGTTGTTTGTTTTTATCAGGTCAGTAATTATTTTCTGTCTAGCATAATCGCTTATATTTTCAAAACCATTATTCTTGGCATTTGTTTTTATCAAGTCCTTTTCTTCCTTATTTAATACAACCCGGATGGTTTTAGTATCTTTCATCAAAAGCATAAATAGGTAAATAAGTTTTATAAAGATTTCCCATAGATTTTATATAAATTATAAAAACTCTATAGTTTCTAGACAAAACGAACATTTATATATTTTATCATAGCTATTGTAGTTAATATTAACTAGGGGTTAAAATGGTCTTTGAGTATATAAGAAGAATAGTAAAATTTTTGATTCCCAAAGATTCTGGATGGGAAGATGAAAAAATCATGAGAGAATATTGTGATAAATTCCATCGAGAAATGGTTTTAAGAGAGAAAGAAGTAAAAAGAATAATAAAAGAAAAGTACCGTCATATAAAAGAGCCATATCTGCTTGAATCTATAATAAAAAAAGAGATGGAAAGACTCGAAAGAGAGTCTCCAGAAGCCAGAAAGAGAGATGAGGTTTTGAGAGAATGGCTTGCAGAAAAGAGAGCTAGTAGGGGAAATAGTGGGTGTTATATGGATTATGATGCGCCTTCTTATAGACCAAAAAAAGAGAAACAAGGAGATTTAGAAGTTATGGTTAAGGCAGGTTTATATGTTCCAGTAACTGTCACAGATTTAAGAGATGGTACTAAATACTCTTATGGTACAGATGGTAGGGATCACTATGCTAGATATAACTCACATAATAATGCAACAATATCAAGGGATAAAGATTTTGTGATTATTGAACCTTCTTTTGGTGGCCAAAAAGTGATACTCCCAAAAGAACATGTAAAAATCGAAATTAAAAAATAATTTAAAGATTCTTAAAAATTGGTGATAGGAACAATGAATGAAAAGAAAAGTCATCAGGATGGGAGACAGCACTTCTTTAATATCCCTTCCTAAAAATTGGATTAATCTCAACAGCATAAACAAGGGAGATGAAATAGAGATAAAGGAAATAGGCAATAATCTTCTCATTAAGGGCAAGCAAAGCCAATTGCCAAAGACAATCAACCTTAACAATATTACAGACAAGGACTTGATATGGCGTTATATAGTAACGTCTTACAGAAAAGGCCTAGATGATTTAACTGTAATCTACAATAATGAAGGAACTCTTGAGGAAATTCAGTCATTTATAGGGGATTTAATAGGGTATTCTATAGTAAAGGAAGAGCCGACGACTATTCTTATAAAGGACTTGATACAGGCCGACAACAATAACCTGGATGAAACCCTGAAGAAAGTCTTGTCATTGCTTATAGAAGTTGGAAATTCTTTATACAATGGACTATCAAAATCAAATAAAGGTCTTATAAAGAAAATAGAGCATGCTGATTACAATATCAATAGATTCACAAATCTATTTCTAAGGGTATTAAACAGGGAGGGCCATTTAAAATATGAATCTACTAGCGCTTACTATAAAATAATAAACTTGATAGAGGAAATTGGTGATGAATACAGGAGATTGGCCCAGATTTATGATGGAAAGAAGGTAAGCCCAGAAATAATTGTATTGTTTAAATCTGTGAATTATCTGCTGCAGGATTATCAAGACTTGTTGTACAATTTCGAGCAGCAAAAATTCAAGAATTTCCACGATATTTGCAACAGGATTATGAAATTAGTGATTTCCACAGATATAAAAACTCTAAATGAGGCAAGAATACTTGGCTCCTTGTCTACGATATTTCACTTAACTAAAAGCCTTAGTGAGGAAAGCGTGATAGTCAATTTGTAATTTTGCCTTCAAACAGAACCATATAAAAAGTTTTTTGTTTTATTTATCGCATGCCTAAACATAAGGATCTGGTAAAGAGAGTCCTACTTTACATTCTTATAATATACTTAACACTAATTTCATTGTATGGGGTAGCTAAGGGATTTTATTTTATTGGTTTAATTTCTTTGATACTGTTGATATTTCTGTTTCCAATAGTAAACAAGTTTCTGAAGAAACGATTTTCAGCTGCAATTCCAGGAGCCTTAAGATACTTCATAGTTATAGCTATAATAACCGCTTCTAAACTAACCATAAAGGATTACTGGTCATTTTTCTTCACGCCAATAATAGGGATTCTATTTTATTTAGTCTACAGGTCCTCGAAGAGAGATGTCTTGCTTAAACAAAAAGAGCAAAAAATCATTGCAAGAAATAAAGAGTTATTACAAAGAAAAAATCTTTATTCCTACGTAGAGAATTTCGTAAGCAAATATGCCCGTCTAGAATCTATATCCAACACGGAAGTGGCTCTTGACTACATAAGCCCTAGCCAGATGAACAAGCTTAAAACACTTCTAGAGGAAAAAGGCCTTTCTTTCTCTGATGACGAAATAAAGAACCTAATTAAAGACAATCTGTATGAGAAGGACTATCTAAGACTAAAGAACAGGATCTTAAGAAAAAAACCAAATACAGTTGAAGACTATGCAAAATCATTTGTAGAGATTTATGGCTATGATTTCGAGAATAAGGAATACTACATAGACTTTTTATTGAAGTTAATAATAGAAAAGGAACTAGAAATCAGAAGAAACGATTTAATAGAACTACTGGAAAAATTCAACAAGGAAATTGAGTTGAAAAGATTCGAGAAGAATATAAGCACAAAGCCAGAACATGACTATTCTATCAAGCAAATTGATTATATGAACGGCTATCAGTTCCAGAGTTTTCTCGCACGGCTATTTGAAAAGATGGGGTTTAAGATTGAAAGAACAAATCTTTCCTGGGATCAGGGAGCTGATTTATTGATAACAAAATTCAGCGAAAGATATATCATCCAGGCAAAAAGATACAGAGAAAAAGTGAATAATCATGCAATCCAGGAAGTTAGTGCAGCAATCAAGCATTATAAAGCAGACAAAGGCATCGTAATAACAACAAATTATTTTACTAAATCCGCAATAGAACTCGCAAGATCAAACCAAATCAGGCTTATTGACAGGAAAGAATTAAGACTTCTCATCCAGAATTATTTATGACCATTCCCTGGTGCCTAGAATTCCTAGTTCATAAAAACTGTCTATGGTTTCGGGCCTTATTCGCGCCTCTTTTAGATTGCAAATCTTTTCCTTTAGTTCTTTCTTTACTTCTTCATCACTAAGTTTTTTATTTCCTGTTCTTTCATTGACTCTATACAGAAGACTGTCATGCTGATCTGCGATGGCCAAAAATTTTCCGCATACCCTCGCCATATATCTGACATGCATTGGCAAGTCTATTTTTGGCTGCGGCAATTCTAATGGATAAGGCTTCTCCTGGAATAAATGGTGAGTGATTATTATCTCTGCTGCAAACGGAAAAATGTCAGAAACCATCTGCCAGGAATATTCAACATGCTTCCTCATTTCAATATAGTCTTGTTCGGTGAAGCTATCCTTTTTTAGCAGTTCGCTACCAAGCTTTATCTTCCCCAGATCATGTAAACAGCCAGCTATTAAAGTCCCTTTTTGGTACTTGACGCCTGGCCTTTCAAGCATTTCCATTTTGTATCTTACAAGTTCGCTTGCCGTAATAGCAGTCCTAACAGAATGGGCATGCAAATCTGAATCCTTTTCTTTTATGCTGGTTAAGAATCCCCTTACATTTCCTATAACATCCGTGTCATTTATATGCATTGGTCTATTGATATCTGGCTTGTCTAACTCTTCAAATTTCTTGTCTAATATCGTTTCTAGGCTCATTTCATAAATTTTAATGTCAAAGTTTAAAAAACTTTTTAAAATCGAAAAAGATATTTTTATATAATACTGTATATACTACTCTCTATAGTGCGGAGGTAAGTTTTGCCTGATCAAACTAATGACATCGGTGCTGTATTAGAGAAACTCTTGACACAAGAAGGCAAAGAGTATGTCTGTCTTTTTCTAGTAAAAAACAATATAAATGGAAAAAAAGAATACCGTGAAATCGCGTTAAGATGCTATCTAAGAAAAAAAAATTACCATGATGCACTTGAACTTGCCAAACGCCTAAAGGACCCGGAACTTCAGATACTTGTGTGCGAGGAGGCTGAATGGTATGGCGAAGCATCGAGGATTGCTCATGAAAACAGGTTATACAGCCTTGTTGAAAAATTTAGCAGGAAAGCGATAGAGCAAACGCATGTAAATGGGGAAATATCCCTGGAAGAAACCATACGAGAGTCAAAAGACGCAAGATTCCTTGAAAATGCCAGAAGTTACTTTTTAGAAAATGGAAGATATGGGGAACTTGCGCAGCTGTATGAAAAGATCGGCAAATTGAAGGAAGCTATAAGTTATTATGAAATGTCGCTGTTTTCCGGAGATGTTATCGATTATGATGGAAAAACGCAGGAAATGAATTCGCTATTCTTCAATAATCTCTTGAGGGCATGTGAAAAATTAGGATTGTTCAATGAAGCATTAAATTATTGCCTAAGAGTCAAAGAAAAAAATAGCCTTCCGGAAGAAAGTCTGGCCTCAATAGATGGCCTGGCCGATAACTATAGAGAAGTTAATGACTTGATTGGGCTTCAGGAAAACCAATAATGCTCGCCATAAAAACAGTAGCATTTTCCTGAAAATTCTAATGTTTGGCATTTATCAGGGACTTGTTAAACACAAAGAACAATGTAAGAATAGACATCAAAAATATAGTTGAATATGCTATGCTGAACAATAAAACTTGGTTGTTTCCGAAGCTGCTTGCTAGTTTTGACGCCGATATCATAATGATGGAATATACAGAAGGGAAAAACATCAAGATAACCAGGAATTCTATTATCGCGGCGCCGTAAGGTTTAAGATTCTGAAATGAATACAATATTCCTGCCAGGGGGAAAAACACTATGCCCAACATGAGTATGAAGTTCCTTGTCCCAATAGCTAATAAACTAGAATAGCTCGCAATCAAAAGAAAAAAATAGCTGAATAAGTTTCCTAGGCTATCAATTCTAAACTCAAAATACGATATATCGTTGCTTATATAATTTGAAAAAATGCTGTTTACTGAATGACTAAATCCCAGCAGCGATTCATAGATTAGGTATGACGAATTTACAAATATGATGATTATTATCAGATTCCTTAAAGAGTTTTTGGATTTGGACCTGCTTATAGCATCATTGTTTGTTATTAATTTGATTCCATGAAAAGACAATATCAGCACATAAAAAGAATTAAGCGTCATAACGATAAAAAGCCATAAATCTTTTAATGCAGAAATATCAATTTTCATACTGGCAAAAAATATTATGTTCTTAATAGTCTCATTCAAGGGAATATTCACAAAATCAAAAATAAAATTTTTTATAAAATCCGCTATCCCATCAAACAAGCCATTTTTATCTTCATCTTCTTCAGCTACAACAAAGCTTATGGATAAGAATATTGCAAAAAGGGAAAAAAGCGTTCTATAAATTATTATTTTAGTACCAAGCCCACTAAATAAGGTGCGGCCCATATTATCACTAATCCTATGACTATATAGCCAACTCTGCTTTTTATCACGTCTTTTTTCTTCGGGTCATTGCTGCTGGTCATATAAGAGATGCCAGAAAACACCAAGAATATAGATGCTATTATGGTAGCACTATACCTCAGTAAGTCATATATAGTCAATAAAGGCGTTAGTATAGTGTCAAAGTCTTGCTTTTGAGAATCTGTCAGAGAGTATGCTATTCCTGACAATATCAAGAATGCCAAAATTGTATTTATCAATATTCTCATGCAACTTCAATATTTTTTTAAGATAAAAACATTAGCGGATTTTTGTAGCAAAATCTCACTAATTAACCAGTAAAGTAATACCACTTACAGATAGTACCAATCAAAAAATTTATAAATGCCTCTTACATGGCAAATATCCCTATTCCTTATACAAAAATGGCAAAAGAAAAGAAACTTTCAACACGGCAAAGGAGAAATTATGTTTTGGCATATTTAACTGGCTTGAATATGCAGCACAATGCCTTGAGCTATGCAAGATATCTTAATGACCCATTAATAGATTTTTATTCATTAACGCCAGCACATTCTAGATTTGCAAACGCAGCCCACCTATACTTAGTATTTAATGACCGCGAGGTTCAAAATTCCGATTTAGTCAATAGAGTGAATCATGCAACCACATATTTAGGGCTAAATAAGAGGAAATTCAGTCCGGTAATAACAAGAGTTGTAAAAGAGACTAACTTGGAAGTGCATTCGAAACAAACCAGTGATAGCAAACTGGAAAGATTAGTATCGGATTTGTTTGGAAGAACCGATCCTTATAAATATGTAAAATCGATGCTTCTAGACAGACTTGAAGAAGTCTATAACGAAGGAACTGTGCAGACTCTATTTAATGTAAGGAATTATTTAACAAGGAAAGTCGACTATAAAATAAAATACGGCGCTTTTGGGATTACTGATTTAAAACAGGACATTATAATAGATGCTCTAGAAGTTTTAAAAGAACTTGATCCAGATGCAGAGAGATTAATATCTGTTTTGTACGGATTAGACGAAAAAACAGGAATCCAAATAGCATCGGAGTTTGATAGCTCTTTAAAAAGAATTGATTCTCTTAAGAGAAGAGGTTTTTCACAATTAAAGAATCCAGAAATTTTCAGTGAGTTCAATATGCTTGCAGCACCATTAACAGACCAAGAGATAGTCTATATGCGCGAGATAGAAAGAATAAAAAAAATACACAGCGAAACATCAAGGGAAAAACTCCTAGAAACTCCCATAGATCATTTAAGGATAAGCTCAAGATTATACCGTATACTAAAGGCTTGTGAAATAAAAACTGCCGGAGATATAATTGAGATGGATCACACTAAGTTCTTAAGTTTTCCGGGAGTCGGGCACATTTCTTTGGAAGAATTAAAAAATGCCCTGTCATCTATAGGTCTGAATTTCAAGCCGAGACTTAATGTTTCTAATAGATGATTATAAAAAAGATTTAATTTGTAATCAAACTGAAATTTGTAATCAAGCTATATAGTTCACGAAACATTTAAATAAGAATTTAGTTATTTCTCTGCCATGGCAAATGTGGTCTGGCTGAAAGATGTGACTTCTGAGGAAATTGGAATCATAGGCTTAAAGGCCAGCAGGCTAAATTTGATGTATCAGAACAATTTTACAGTGCCATTTTCTTTTATAGTGACAATTCAATCATATCAATATTTCCTTGACAACAAGTCATTGCTTAAAGACATAAAAAAAATACTATCTAATTCTACTAATGAGAAGGAAAGCATCCTTAACGCATCCGAGTCTATCCAAGAATTAATTTTAAACTGCGATTTGCCGGATTCTATAAAAGAGGATGTAATCTATGCATATTCCCATATGAACATGGACACCGACATAATAAAGATGTTAAACAAGAATGCCCTGAACTTTATAAGGGCGGGCCGCGAATTTCCATATGTGGCTTTAAGGCCGAGCTTTAATGTTAAGGGCTTGAAAGGAAAGTATTTCCTTAATGTTAAGGGCAAGGACAACTTAATTTATTCAATAAAGCATATCTGGGCATCTGTTTTCAATCCAGATAATATTCAAGCTATTAAAGGTCTTAACTTTGAAAACCTTGGAATAGCTATTATAGCTCAAAAAATGATCAATTCAGAGAAATACGCAATAGTCAATGTAAACAATAATGAGGTGAATATAAACTGCGTCTATGGCCTTGGAGAAAGCCTTTCAATTGCAATGCCAGATTTTTATTCAGTTAATTCAAGCACTCTAGAATTAATAAACAAAATCCAAAACAGGCAAGATGTAATGCTTATTCGGGACGACAATTATGGAAGGACAGTAAGAAAAGCACTGAATAAGGATATTGCTTTAAAAGAAAAATTAAGCTCAGATGAGATAAGAAGGCTCTCAAATTTTTCTTTAAGCCTATACAATTTATTCAACAAGGAGATTAACATAGAAATTGCCATGGAAAATGGCAAGCTGTATTTAATAGACGTAAATGACGAGCCCATGATTAAATATCCACAAGTTTCTGAAACACAAGAGCCAATTCTACAAGATGTTCAAGCATCTCAAATTTCAAATGAAGAAAACAAAGGTATATTTGAAATGTTTTCTAATAATAATGTTCAATCTATAGATTCTCAGCAGGATAGTTATTCTCCAAATGAAAGTTCTGATATTGGCCAATCATACATCTCTAAATCACCCACATTCGGCAAGGTTCCCATAAGCTTTGACATCAAGATTACTGACTCAACAGACATAGAAGAAATAAAAGCAAAACTGAAGGCAATCAAGGAATTCATCAACCAGGAATTTTAAAATACATAAATTTTAAGCTTTTAAGCCTTAAAACAATAAAAGATAGTGTTTATATACTAGTAATTACTATAAGATAGTAACAATTATGGAGGCATAAAATGACATTTAGTAAAGATGATTACATGAAATTGTTTGGTAATTATAGTTTTTTAAAGCAATTTAGAAAGAACTTCGCTGAAAATCCTTTTGACACTCAATCAAGGATGAGACTTGGCGATATATCTTTCGGAAATCCACATGCGTTTTCCGGAATATCTCCCGATGCTATAGACTTTAATCTAAATGAGCAGCTTATGGGCCATTCAAAGAGGATTGTTACAGAAACAAAAGCCAATCTTGAAGACATCGTAAGTGATGTTATCAGCAAATCTAAAGAAGATAACGAGCTTATAGGTCTTGCTATGGCAATGGGCCCTTATGCAAAAGATCCAAAATACAAAAAAGCTACAGAACTTCATAAGGAAATAGCGCAAGGACAGATGGCTTTACAATCTCAAAATATCGATTATATGGTTGCTGTTATGTCTAAAATATATAAAGAAGTTAGTGGAACTATCGGATATATGGCTGCAGGACCTTCAAGAGAGTCACTGCCCCAGATATTTGCCGGAATTTTGCAGATGAGACAAAGAGAATTTGTAAAAGAATTCACAAAGGACGGCAAGAAAAAGGTAAAGGAAAAGGGCAAAATGACTGAAAAAGAAGGCAAAGTGCTTGATAGGGATGCAGTAAGTGAGTATATTAGAGATTCAGTTTACCATATCAAATCAAGTGATAGATTGCAGAGATACGAGACCCTTGGCAGAGTATACGCAAAATATAATCTACCAAAAAAACCTTAGTAGACTTTAGAATTATTTAAAATCGGGGAACTCTAGTTCCTCTTTTGTTTCTTTTTTCCCAATTTTTGATTTTGGAAACATTAGATCTTTTTTTATTTGGGGTTTTTGTGCAGCCTTTTTTAATTTGATAGCTGGTTTCTTTGCAAGTTTTTCTTTTTTGACAGGCAGTTTTTTGACATTGATTTTTGTCTCTTTTTTCTTCAATTCCTGCTTCTTTAAGGGTAACTTTACTGTTTTTATCTTTATGATATGTTTTTGTCTCTTTAATTTTTCTTTGTCTCTTTTCAGCTCATTAATCTCTTTTGATAATCTGCTTGTTTGCAGCTTGTATGAAGGAATATTCTTGCTTAAAGCTGTATTTTCCCTAATTAGCTTTTGTACCCTTGCTTGGGATTCATTAAGTCTCTTCTTGTAATCAGCAGCTTCAGAAGGTTGTTTTAGTTTGTCCTGTAAGAATTTTATTTCATCTTTGTAGTCTTTTAGCTGTTCTGAATATTCTGGGGGTGCTTTCTTTAATTTCTGCATATCTTCAATTTGCGATTTTAATCTGCCCATTTCTTCTTTGTAAGAATCAGCCATAGACTTGAATTTCATGTATGATTCAAGCTGTTTTCTTGTTTTCTCCTGCTCTTCAAATAATTTTTTGTTTTCATTCTGAAGATTTTCTTTTTCAGTATCGAATTCAGGGAATTCCATTCCTTTCTCTTTTTTAAGGAGAGATTTGTTCTTTTCTATAAGTTCCTCTATTTGTTTTTTTAGTGAAGGTATATTTTCGCCTAATTCTTTATTTCTTCCTGTAAGAATAGCCACTTGATTCTGAAGATTTGTCAGCTGTTTTTGAAGCTGCTCGTCCGCAAGTCTTTGCTTTGACTGCCTTATTTCCTGGACTTGCTGCTTGTATTTTTGTATCTCACCTAGAATCTCTTTGTTTTTTGTTTTAAGAATTTCAACTTCGGTGTTAAATTCTGGAAACTCCAATGTTTTTTCCTTCTTTTGAACCTCAGACTTTAATTTGCCAGATTCAATATTTAGCTGCTTATTAGTTTCTTGAAGTTTTTGTATCTGTGTCTTCAATACTGGAATCTGTCCGATTAATGAATCATTTTGGTTCTGCAATTGCTCTACTTTCTTGTTTAATTGCATTATTCCAGTATCTCTAATCAATGGCCTTTGTTGGTTTTCCTCTTTCTTCAGTTGCTGCATGCCTTGAATATGGGCCTTTAATTGGATTAATTGCTCAGAGAGCTGCTTGTTCCTGGAATTCAACTCTTGAATTTTTTCTTCGTATTTGCCAGTTTCTATGCTGTAAGAAGGGAACTCTATCTGCTTCGGCTCCGAGACATTTTGTTGTTTTGCAAGAAATCTAGGTGCATTTTCCTGCAGTATTTTTGATGCCTCCCCCTGTTGTTTTCTTTCAATCATCACTATCTTTTCGTTTTCTATGAGCTTAGAAGTAATGTTTCTCATAACCTGCTCGAATTCAGAAGCTTTTTTCAAGTATTGGTCTATGTCTTCTGTCTTGATTTCTGAGGTTTCGCCATGCATCAGACTTTTCGCGGCATTATATATCTGGTTATAATAGTCTACATATTTCTTTTCCAATGAACTGCTCTTTACAAAGATGTCATCCAGCATCTCTGGAATATGTTCTGGGCTGGGAGGAATTTGATTTGCAGCCATCAAAGCAGAATGAGCGCTGTCAACCATCGCCCAGTAAATATTCTCAAGCGAGCTTAAGATATTGAATCTAGCTCTTGCAATGTGCTCTGGGGCTCTTTTTAAAGTTGTGAAGACAGCCTCTGGCGTCGGTCTTATTCTTCCTTTTGCCAATAAGACTTTTAGCGGCTCGAAAAATCCGCCAAAATCGATCAACGGCTGTCCGTATCTTATCACGTTCATAATGACCGGAGTGCCAGCTTTAACTTCTTCCCAGAATGCAGATAACGTGACAGTATTAATATGCAGCTCCCTGTTGTATTTCTGGCTAGCAACTAATTTGCCCAATTCTTCCCTATACCAAGAAATTAATTCCTGGTCCCATGCGACTGATGCATCATCAACGACTATTATTATATCTATGTCAGAACCCTGAACATCTTTATTTTTTGAAACAGACCCGAAAAGAACTATGCTTTTAACAACTTCCCTGAATTTTTGGTATACTTTTGTTGCAAAATCATAAGCTATGTCGTAATTGTTTTGTTTTTTTTCTGCTGGCTTAGAAATATTCTTTTTTTTAGGCAATTATAGCACCTCTTTTGTATTTTGCCATATTTGATGGTATATTAAATTATTTATTTTCACTGCATAGGTGTTCCTGAAAACCTTGATTTGTCTCCGCCCTGCATCTGCCCACCTAGCTCTTTCGGCAAGTTTGAAAATCCACCGCCGTAAAACTCCCTGAAATGCAAGTCCGGCAGTATCATTCCATATCCGCCGGAATAGTCTGGATATGTGTCTCTTGCAGCATTCCAGCTTGGAGCCATTCTATGCGCATATAAAGGGCTGTTTGCCTCCGCTAACATGTATGGAAAGGAGCTTTCTTTGAATTGGACATCAAAAGCTCCGAACTCTCCGATCATAGGGATTTCGTTTCCAAGGCCAGTCTTTTTTAACTCTTCAAGCTGTTCTTTCCAAGGAACGTTCCCCATGCCCATTACTAGATGCGAGTCAGCATATCCAAAATTGTCAGCCAGATGTATTTTCTTAATATCAGCTCCCCTCACTTTTTTCGCCTCTTCAACTATGTCTTCTGAACTATACCCATATTTCCTAAGTAGGTTGATGTGTGCGACGTCCCAAGTTGCCCCAATAAGCTTGTCAGCAACTCTCCTTGCTTCATCCTCGTTTAATTTTTCCTGCTGCATTAATGCTTGGGCAAACTCATCTTTTGTCTTTGTAATAAACTGCTGGAAACTTTCTCCTCTTGACAATGCTGTTTCCGGCTGCCAGTTTTCAACCGCGATTATAGGGGCTTTGTCACCATACTGTCGGTAAGCATGCAGTGCAGTATTGACTACTGTATTGGCGGCTTTCTTTGCGATGAAATCGTCTACCGGCACTATTACTTCCGGAGCAGAAATTTTTGATAGTACATTCAAAGTCTGAACAGCATCTGGCACGCCGCCAATTCTTTGCACCTCTTTGTCCCTCTGTTTCCTCAGATCATTTATGAGAGGTTCATTTTTATCCATTAACGCATTCAGTATTCTTGGGGTATAACTGTCATCTATTTTAGAAAAAGTTTCCCATCTGCCCCTTAATTCTTCCAAAGCTTCTTGGTCCTCATGCGTAAAATTTTTCCCATATGTCCTTAACTTATGGTATACTTCATTAAGCGACGACCTCACATCATGGTCAAGATGCTTTATATGTTCGCTCGCGGCGTCTATGTTAACTTTTATTCTATTGAGAGCTTCTCTTTCGGGAGGTTCTAAAACTCCCCTTCTCGCGCCGTCCAATAATGGAAGGTTTTGCTGTATTAGCTCGTCCCTTTCTCTCAGTCTCTCGTTCATTACTTTTTGCATGCTAAGGACACTTGCAAAATCATGCTCCCATTTTGTTTCATTAATGTTTGTGAGTCTTTGGTGGGGCGTAAAAACTTTCTTTTTTCCGAGATATTCTTTTTCCTCATACTTCAATGGCACTAAACGACCTTCTTCTTGGTCTATTGCAACTAAAGCCCTCGGAATTTCTCTGCCTTTTAGTTCTGGCATATATGCTTCCATAGCCTGTTGCTCAGTATAAATTCCAAGGCCCTTTTCTGGAATCACTGAAGGAATTCCTCTATTTGTATGCACCGTAATAGGAATATTTCCTTCTGGATCTAGCATATTTGCCCGATCAATTATGCTTTTGAATTGCTCTTCTGTGTTTTTTCTCGTTTCCTCGCTATACCCTTGATCAGAAAAGCCAGCCAAGTCAAACATGGGTGCATGCAATGAAATTTGTGCTCCAGTTAATTTAGCGAGCCTTCTCAATTCGTCGAAATGCTGTAACGGAATTTGCTCGAATGTGTTTGGATCAAGAGGCCCGGAAATCTCCACATTTTTGACTCCGGAATTCAATCTTTGCTGCAACTCATAAAGCTGATTCGGTGCCTGGAATGATGTAGTGGCCGCAATTCTTCTTGCATCTACATAAAAGGGCCTGTCAAAACTCGCTTCGTATTCATTGTTAAAGTATTCAGCCATTTTAAGTTTGTAAATGCTACAAGTATTTGTCTTCTAGTTGTTTCTTTTGTTTTTTAAGGTTTTCCACTATGTCGTGGGAGTAATTGCTTTTTATTTCCTCGAATGCTCTTTCGTTTAATTTTGGATTGGTCAAGAATCTCTGGAATTCTTCTTCATTGGCTCTTTCAGGATTGTACTCTGGAATAAATTCATGTCTAGGATTTATATAATCATGTTTTTTAATCAGTTCTTTCATGTTCAGTCTTTCAGAGTCCCTTCTTAAGTCTTCGATGTTTTGGTATTCTCTGTTTGCTGTGCCTGTTCTTTCTTCGGGCCTTACTAGATAATCCCTTAAGTTTTCTCTTCGTGCATTGGTTTCTGGGTTTAGTTCATCTGCAAGCCTTTCAAGCCTTGAAAAACCCTGTCTTTCCCTGTTCTCTCTGGCTTGTTGATTTTCAGTTTGTCTTGGCTCATATTTTGGGGCATCTTCTACTTGGCTGAAAATATTCCTCGCAATATTATTTATTCGGTTATGCAGCTGCAGTTCTTCATTTAATGTCAAAAGCTTTTCTTGAAGTCTTTCTTTTTCCTGTTTCTCTTTATCAAGGTTTTCTATCTGCCTCATTAATTCTTTAATCTTCTCTCTTATCTTGATGTCGGAATATTGATTTAATGCTCTTTCTAGAAAAATCTTCTTGGATTTTATTCCCTTTATTCTTTCAAGTTCCTTTAATAATATATTTAGCATATTTACCAAGAAAGCATGCCGTGGGTTTTTTTGTATACATCATAAACCACAAAAGTATTCTTCAATGCAGTCTCTTCTGCCTTTTTTCTTATCTGGCTTATTTCATAAGTGTGTTTTTCAGGGCTGCTTATCCTGAAGAATTCCATGATTCCGGTGTTTAAATTCTTAAGCATTTCATAAATTCCCTTGAATGCCCCAAAAACAGGCACCCCCGAAGTAATTTTTGGCTGATTCTTTTTTTTCAACTCAGCAATTTCCTCTTTTTTTGGATTAATGAATTCGTCAAGGTCCTTTTCCAATGCTTCCAAAGAAACACTAGTTAACTTTTCCACTATGTCCATGTCTTCATAAAGCTCTTGCGCTTCTAATTCCTTTAATTCGTCATCACTAAAAGTATAAGATTTAAATGTCATTTCAGTAGTTCCTGTATGCACATATTGGTTGCCTTGCTGTGTCCTTAATGCTTGGGGAATCGCCCTGAACTTGAAGTCAACTTCAACGCAAGCATAATATTTCTTTCCAAATTTAACTTTGTTGTAGTCTTCATAGACTGAAGCTGGCTTGATTTCCCTCTTGCCGAACAAAGAAAGCTCCATAACCATATTATCAAAGGCATGCACTAAATCCGGGCTGTTGAATTCCTTCATCCTTAATTGCTGCGCCGCCTTCAAGTATGGCCTTGCCCATTTAGTGTATAATTTTAAAGAATCAACCTGGGTTTTTAGGTATTGCAGCTCAATAGAGTATCTCTTCTTTATCTCTTGCTCCGACAAGACATGCCATTTAGAGTATTCTTCTAGTTTCCTTATTAATATTCTTTTCACCCTTTCATTCAGGTCAAGGTTGTTTGCGTCTTCAAGGTTTTTGGCCGCGAAAAAAGCATCTCTTAATGTATAGAATTGCAGTTGCTGTGTAAGCACATTTATCGACGCTCGGCCTTTTTGAATGTCCACCTGATCGAGCCAGATTCCTTTTATGGCAAGCTCGCCTGCCTCTTTCTTTTGTTGGTCATTCTGGATTTTGGCGTCGTCGTAAAACTCAATCCTCTGCTTGAATTCCTTTAAATCATAGATTAAGTTTATAATGGACCTTACAACAGTATTGACCATTTGCAGCATTTTCATGGCTCGATCTTCCATCACCGCCCTTCTATTGCCCATCTCGCCGAAAAAGCCTGAACTAGCAGTCGATTCAAAAGCCTCTCCTATTTTCGTAACTTCCAAGCCTAGTCCTGAGGGCTCGTCACTCCTTAAAAAATCCAGCACCCAGAAATACATTGGCTCAAGTCCTTCGCCGATAGCGTCATATATCAGCCTGAATTCTGCCGTTTCAGAATTATCCAGCTTAACAAGAGAAGATTTTCTTAACTCCTCAATGTATAATTTCCTGATCTGGCCCTTTAAAGAATAGTCTTCCTGCTCATCAAGTTTCTGTTTTAGGAAAGCCTTCTTGTCTTTGGCCCTATCAATCTCTTTTTTTATGTCATCAATAAGCATTTTAATTATATTTCAATTATTGTTGATATATTTAAATTTAATCTTAATTAAAGCTTAGTCCCATCATTAATATTTGTCCCATGAGGAGAAAAAATGTCCCAAAACCCGACTAAATATGGAGGTGAGAACAAAAAACAAGATTTAAATATCAATAAAACTATTGATTCTAAGAAAAAAGAGGTGAATATAATGAATAAAACAAACCGTAACTTAACTTCTTTAATTATTGGCATCACATTAATCTTAATTGGATTATTTTATGGTGGAGTAACAATTACATTTACTAATCCTAATTACATTCCCCCATCTATAGTTCTTATTGTTGGGATTATCTTAACCCTATTAGGTGCATTTAGGGCGTGGTGAAATATAAAAATGCCTATTCTAAATAACCAAGATTTTTCTAAAGAACTAACAAAGTTAAGTAATAAATATCAAACATATGTGGCTTATATTAATACGGTGTTAACTGTTGCGATATCATTTTTTATTGCCATGTTTTCATATATAATCACAACAATAGATTCTTTCAAAAATAATCCATCGAAAACAATACTAGTAGGTGTCATATTTATATCACTGGAGATAGCATTTATTGCAGTGATATTTTACTTTAAAAATAACAAAAAAGAAATAGATAAACAAATTGATAATCTAAAGACTGATTCAGAATTACGCACTGGTAGTGCTATAATTCAAGGAAACACGACAAGTATAACTTATTATCAAGATTCAAAGTCAAAACCTGAGGATATTAATAAACTTAGTTCTAGCAAGAATTTAGGTAATAAATAGAATCTTAAACTTGAGCGATAACTGTTCTACATATTCAGAAAATCTTAAACAGAAGAATAATCAATACTATGATGCCTAAGACTATACCGCTAATACCAATTACATGGATTAATATGTCTAATTTCCTCATTACCACTTCTTAATGTAATAAAACCTTAATATAGTTTATTGTTCTTTTTGATACAACTTTTTATTAAAAAGGTGTGGAGGCGTTAAAATGGATAATATACAAAGAGTATTTTCGGCAATAGCCAGACAGGATAAGATG
>JBBSWI010000021.1:0-6994 GCA_038046405.1 Nanobdellota archaeon
AGATAGTATAGAAGCTCTTTTCTCGCCATATTCAGTCCCCAATTCTTTCGCTGCCCTTATCTGATCCCTCAGGTTAAAATCATCAAAGTTCAATATTCTTAAATGATCCCCTGAAACGCATCCATTAAACGGCAGTATTGCTGCATAATATTCTATGCCTCTTATTTTTGGGAGGTTTTCAGGCTTAGGCAATACTAAAGATCCCAAATCTTGAAAACGCAATAGTTCATCTTCCAACTGTTTTTTTGACATATCTCTGATTCTCATGTTTATCTTCCTATAAGTATGTTATAAAGAATTTTAATTTTAAAAGGAGATTTATGCTTTATAAAGGTAACGAATTTGAAATACGTAATCCATTTTTGTGTTTTAAATAGATAATCTGCGCCAGCCGAACGGGCGATTAGAAGTTTAATGCACGTGATTTTAAGCTATTCTTAATGATGCAAAAGGCATTTACGTATTTAAATTTTATGAAAATTTTAATTAAGATAAAATTAAAGATATTTTTGCAACAAATTTTCTTGCATTTTCAAATATTTCTTCAGTTCTTCTTTCAGTGTAAGTTTTGGTTGCATTGTATCTTGAGATTCTAGCTTCTTTCCTAGCATCTTCAAAATATTTTATATATTCATCTTCAAATATCTTATGGGCCTGATTTAGTAATTCTAAGTCTTCTTTCTCTATTTCATCAGGAACACATAAATAACCAAGAGCAATCTGGGTTGCATAATGATCTCCAGTTTCATATCCCTTGCTAAGTATAAGAGATTTTGCTGAGTATAGTATAGAATAATAGCTTATAGTTATAGACCATCTAAACCAGTATTTCTGATCTGGTTCTTTATGAGGGCTTTTAATATCTTTAGAAATTAATAAACTGGATTCTGCTAGTTTCTTAAAATGACTTATTTTGAATGTTTCATTAGATTTTCTTATATAGTTCTTAGTCTCTTTGTTTCCAAGAAGTTTTTTGAATTCTTTTTCATAGAAATCTTTGTCAAATTCCATTTTTGAACACCCAATTCCAGAATAATTCCTGATTATATAATATTATATGTTTTTTCAAAACTTGTTTTCCAACATTTTCTTCTTTATCTTTTAACATTGCCTCGAATTCAATAAAAGAAACGAAAATAGGGTTTATTTCTATCTTAAACAAGGTTTCATATTTGGAAAAGTTTATATTTTTAGAACCATCTTTGTTTATTATTAACAAGTCTATATCACTAGCTTTTGTATGTTTTTCTTCTGCATAGCTTCCAAACAAGACTAATGAATAATCTCCCCCAGATAAATCTTCAGATATTTTTTTAAACAAAGGATTTTTTGCTAGAAATTCATTCATTTCTTCATAAGAAGCTACAATCAAGTAGTTCTTTACTATTTCTATTTTCTTTAAGCTTATTATTATAGTCTTCCCTATAATCTTTTTGTCTAGGAGGGATTTGTTTTCATTATGTAGCCTGTATAGTGTTGCATAGGGTATTCCAGAGAATTTACTTATCTGATTCAATGAAAGGCTTTTGTCCATATTCTTCGCTAAAAATACCAGTAAGCTATTTCTATTATCCATAATTGAATAATATTATCCATATTTGGATATATAAACGTTTCGTTTTTATCTAAATTTGACAATTTTTCAGTTTTTTACATAATAAAACTGCGCCAGCCGTGCATATGGCTTCTATAACGATGCGCCTAACTTTATTTTACTATTAAATTTAATAGCTTTTGTTTATTTAATATGCTTTATCGTGATGATCAAGTGAGATAATTCTTATTACTTTACCATCTATTGTGTAAATTAATACAAAACTTCCAAAATGAATTCTTCTGTAACCAGCCAGTATATTTCTTAGAGGTTTATAGTGTTCTGGATTTTCTACAATGTCGATTAGTTTCTTTTGTATTTGCTCAAATAATACTTTATCTTTCTTTTTCAGCTTCTTTATAGACCTCTCAAATTCTTCACTGAAATCTAAAGTATAAGCCATTTTATAAGTTTTTTATATATTTCACAGCGTCCTTTTGGTTGAATTTCTTTACTTTAATTCCTTTCTTCATTCTTTCTTCTATAGCTTTGTACCTTTCTATATTTTCTAGCATTACTTGGCGCCTCATTATGTCTAATATAAATTCTTGAATATTTCTATAACCAAATTCCTTGTAATATGATTCCGAAGCTTCTAGAAGAGATTTTGGTATTGTCAAACTGATTTGTTTTACTTCCATTTTACCTCCGTATTAATACGTACGATAAAGTACTCATGATATATAAACTTTTCTATTTTTAAAAGAAATAATATGCGCCCGCCGTGCATATGGTCTGTATAACAATGCGCCACTCACAATTGTTATTTTGTTTCTGGTTCTATTACTATTCTATTGCCTATCTTTGTTATTGAAACTTCAATATTTTCATTCAATTTCAATTGTTTTTCTAAATCGCTTGGAATTCTAAACATTAGACCCCCACTGCTTCTTGATAGGTGTCTATACAACTTCATAGGTTCGGGCCATACTCCCAATTTTTTAGCAATATTTATTGTTTTTTGCGTTTCTTCTTCGTATGGAAACTCTTCTTTACAATTGCCGCATCTTTCGCCTTTAACTATGAATATATATCCTTCTATTTCAAGCGTGATATCTTCTACTTTTACTAGTTCTACTTTTTCACAATTTGAACATTTCCTCATTTTCCTTCCGCCCCCGTTATAATAAAAATTTCTTTATATTCTTTATCTTTTATGAATATTAATTTCCTGCTTTTTCCTTTAAATCTAGTATAAGATTCATATTTTGATTTACCAACTTTATCAATTTTATATGCATTTTCCAATATTTCTCTTAATGAATCGATATCACAATCCCATTTTCTCATCCAACCTAAGATGAAATGCTTGCTAGGTCTGATTTTATATCCATTTGTATCCATAACTTTTTCACTATTTTTTATAGTGTTTTTGTTATATATAAACCTTCCGGTTTAGTGTTTTTCTCATTCTTACTTTCATTCTTTTCTTTCCAACATCGATTCCAATTTACTATAAAATTCAGCCATTTCAATCTGACCTATTTCTTTAGCTAATTTTCTAGCCTCTCCGTAATCTCCACGCTCTTCATATGTTTTGAATATCTGTAAATATAATTCTCTTGAAGTTTCTTCTAAACCAGCCATTTTAGCTACCCGCGCAGCGCGTTCTAGGTCGTGGGTCTGTTTGTAATATTCTATTCCTACTTTAGCTATCCTCATAATTCTTTTTCTTTCTCCAGCCTCAATAGAAGTTTTCAGAGCCGATTCATACGATTCTCGCAGAAGATTACTTTTTATCATTGCGTCATAAAAATAATCTGCTTTTTTAGTATCTCCTAATTCTCTGGCGGATCTTGCAGCTTCTTCATAATGATAATGTTCCCCGTGTCTACTAATTTGATCCTCTAATCTCATTTCTTCTTCTTTTATTACCCGCCCGAACAATTCTCGAGCTTTGTTATCTAGATTCAATTTTTTTGCAATGATAGCGGCACGGAATATTTTAGAAGGTCCACATTTTTCATAAAAACTAATTGCATCCTCAAACATTTCCGCTTCCTCTGCAAGCTCTCCAAGATCGCGCAATTCTACCTCCTTAGAGGTTGGATCTTCAATTAGTCTCTTATAAAGTTTATCAGTTTTTTCTTTTAGACCCGCGTTTCTCGCCAGCCGAAAAGCGTTCGTAATAGCTTCTCTAATACCCCATGCATCATTCTTAGAATTCGGAGTTCTATTAGCGGCCGTCTCATAGATTTCGATTGCCCTAATAATCTGATTAGTTTCCTTTGCTAAGTCTGCTGCACGAATATAATTACCGTCGCTTATTCTTTTTTGTATTTCTCTTTCTACTAAAACTTTCGCTTTCTCATCCATACCTGCTTCTTCCGCTATGCTAACTCCGTAGAGAAAACTTTCTTCTTCTTCCAATTTTTTTAGAGCTATTTCATAAAGAGATCTCGATTTTTCTTTCATACCAGCATCCTTCGCAATCTTGGCCGCGCGGGCTGGTTCTTGTCTGTCAAATTCATAAAAAGATATTGCTCTTCTAATCATCTCTGGTGGAATATCCATCTTATTCATAATCTTGCATACAAAACTTACTCTAGCTTCTTCGCTACTCAATTGCAATAATATCCCCTCCAAATCTGCGTTTTCATTTACCATTTTCTTTACCCCCATTATTCAGTTATTTCAATTATTGTGCCAATATCAACATACTTTCTTACTAATTTTGTAATGTCTTCGTTTCTTAGTCTAATACATCCATGAGTTAAATCCAAGCCAATACTATCGGGCTCATCTGTTCCATGAATTCCCATAAATTTATGATTTAATTCTAATAAAAAAGGACCATAAGGCCTCCTACGACCTGTTGAGTCTCCAGGCCATCCAAAATCTTGCGATTCATATATTTGAGATACTTGGAACTGGCCCTCATGAGTTATGCAATCATAACCATCCATAGGAACATTAGATCCTAAGGCGCATGGCATTCTTTCATACTGCTCATTTGCTTCATCAATTACATATAACGCATGTTCACGTTTTCTTACTTCTAATCTGAAGTTTGTCATTTTGCATACACTTTTTGTTCTAAAGATTCTAGAGAATCTATTTGTTCTTGCAATTGCAACGCTCTCCTAAGATTCTCAGATTTAATTGAAACTTTAATTGAATCTTGAACGGCTCTTTGTCTTTTTTCATCAGCCTTTTTTCTTAATTTATCTACATCTACATCGTGCGGGATTTTTTTTCTAAGTTCATATGTTATGTCTTCTAATAGCCTATATCTATTGCCTCCCACATTAATCATAATAAATTTAGGTCCTTCTTGTGTTGTTATAACAATCTTACTTGGATCATTTTTTGTTGATGTTTCATAAATTGCAGTAGATGGTCTATAAGCATTTGTCCCATACTGAATACCAAAACCTGCACCAAAAATTGCACCCAATAGTATAGCGCCTGGCACATAGCTTTCAGGTTTTTTCCCATCTTTTGTCTTATCATCTATTGTCATTTTATCCTCCTTGTTACTATTTATTAGTACTATAACATATAGTTTAAAGTATATAAATAACTTTCTTCTAATAATTTTGTCAAAATAACAATATTTAAATAATAGATGTAATTATAAATAAATATGACTTTAAATTTAGATTTAAAAAACAAAAAGATACTATTCCAGCTAGATATAGATTGCAGGCAAAGTAATTCAGAAATCGGAAAGAAAGTAGGATTAAGCAAGCAGGTAGTTGACTATAGAATAAAATCGCTGCTCAAAGAGGGAATAATTACTAGATTTTCGACTGTTATTGATACATACAAATTAGGATTTTCAAAGTATAAGGTGTATATATTATTAGAGAATGCAAACAAAGAAACAATAAATAATATAATAGGATTCCTTAAGAATCATAAAAAGACCGAGTGGGTGGCTACCTGTTCAGGCAAATGGGATATTATTGTTGGTTATATTGTAAAAAATGTCTATGAGTTCAATGATTCATTGAAAGAATTCGAAGAAAAATTCTCTCAATACATTTCATCAAGAGATATTTCAATAAGCTTAGAAGTCCCTCACTGGAGAAAAGAATACCTCCTAAATAATAAAGAACCTTATCCTGTAGTAATTCAGGGAAATAAAAAAGGAGATTACAATATTGATAATATAGACGAAGAGATAATAAAGATATTAGTGAATAATGGAAGGATCCCAATAACGGAAATATCCAAGAGACTCAATATAACACCCAGGGTAGTGGACTATAGAATAAAGAATCTGAAGAAAGAAAATATAATATTAATAAGCAGGATATTCATAGATTTGAATAAATTTAACTGGATATACTGCAAAGCATTGATAAAATTCAAGAATATAAGCAAAGAAAAATACAACAGTTTCTTCCAGCATTGTTATTATCTAAAAAATCTGACTTATGTAATAAACTGTATAGGATCCTGGGACATTGAACTTGACTTTGAGATAGAGGATTTTAACAAGTTCCACGAAATACTATTAGATATAAGAGATAAATTTTCAGATATAATAAAGAATTACGATTTTGTTATAGTAACCAATGAAGACAAGTTAGATTACTATCCCGGATGTTATCCTATACTAAAGTAGAAATTAAGGCCTAGTAAGGGCCCTTTTTTATGGGTTCGCACATTGAACCTCGAATCGAATGCGCCAGCCGGGATTTGAACCCGGGCCAAAAGCTTGGCAAGCTTCCATTCTACCAGGCTAAACTACTAGCGCATTAAAATTATAGAAAAAGACTTAATGGAATATATTTAAAACTTGCCATTTATTCTTGAGTGAAATCCTCTATAGTTGCCTTAAACTCAGAATCTTCCTTTATTTTTCCTTTGGCTTTTAAGTATTCTTTTGTTAAAATCCAAAAAATTAATGCAAGGCTTTTTTTCCCCTTGTTATTGCATGGTATAACTAAGTCAACATTGCTTGAGTCATTATTGGTGTCGCATAGGGCAATTACAGGAATTCCTAATTTTGCTGCGTCATTAATTGCGTTCCTGTCTGGCCAAGGATCAGCTACAAAAATCAGTTTCGTCTCCATAAAACTATCAAGTTTAGAGTTAGTCAAAATTCCCGGAGGATAGCGCCCTGCAAATATTTTAATGCTGGTATTCTTGCTAAGCATTTTGACTGGCTTCCATCCGTTTTCGCGCCTGCAGACAACCAATATGTCATCTGGCTCGTATTTTGCCATCATTTTAGCCGCCAAGTCAAGTCTCTTATTTATTTCCTGGACATTTAGAACTGCCAAGCCATCCGGCCTTACTTTGTATATAAAGGGACTCATGAATTTTGTCCTGAATTTAGTCCCTATATGCAATCCTACTTTTAGGTATTCATCAACTGGGACTAGTAATTGTTCTTCTTCTGCCATCAAAACTTTGTCAAAATTGACGATTTATAAATGTTTTGGAAAT
>JBBSWI010000022.1:0-16626 GCA_038046405.1 Nanobdellota archaeon
GGAGGTTTGGTTTACCTAGAGCTGAAGCACTAGGTATCCTTTAAATGTAATGAAACAAAATTTAGGCAGACTTGACAGAATCTTAAGATTTGCGCTGGCATTTTGGTGGATTGGTCCATTGGCGCCCCAGTTTGGTGTGGTATGGGCCAACTTGCTCATAGCAATAATAGGATGGATATCGCTAATTGAAAGCTTTTTTGGCTGGTGTTGGTTGCATAACTTGTTTAATATAAACAATAAAAACCAGTAAGGGAAGTAGAATATGAATGCTTGGTTAGCTTTTTCGTTCATCTTCCTTGGTATATGGGGTGTAGTTTGGATAGCCAAACCGTCGCTTAGAAAGGAAATGATCTGGGCAAGCATTCTCACCGCCCCTTTTGGGTTAACGGAGCCGATATTTGTTCCAGAGTACTGGAGTCCCCCTTCGTTGTTTAATCTGGCAGCAACTACTGGATTCGATATAGAAAGCTTGATATTTTCATTCTCTGTAGGGGGTATTGGAGCTATTTTGTATGAAACTTTTGTTAAGGCAAGACATATTAAAATGAGCCCTCATGAAAAGAATTCCTCCATGCATAGGCATCATTTACTCACTTTGATTTCTCCCATCCTCATCTTTTTGCCCCTATACTTGTTTACTTCTCTTAACCCGATATATTCTGCAAGCATCGCTATGGCAATTGGTGCAATTGCTGCTCTATTCTGCAGACCAGATTTGAAAAAGAAAATGCTATTTGGCTCATTGATGTTCCTCGCATTGTATTTTATGTTCTTCGTATCATTTAATCTTGTATATCCGGGCATTGTTAAACAAGTGTGGAATCTCCAAGCAATTTCTGGAATCTTAATTTTTGGTGTGCCTTTGGAAGAATTGATGTTTGCTCTTACCCTCGGTGCATTATGGTCGAGCTATTATGAACATATAAAATGGTACAAAATAAGTTTAAATAAGGGAAGGTCACTTCATCAACAAAAGATAGCGATTAAAAAGTTTTAAATAGTGAAAAACTATGCTATAAATCATGAAATATTCTGACAAAGACCTGTTTGAAGTTGAGGAAAATTTCTTCAATGAAGAATTGATGGGCTTTATTGACAACGAAGATAATTTCGAGCCGATGATGGAATTAAAGCCCAAAAAACTCAGGATAAAATACAAATTTTGTATAGCCTCTTAATGCTTATTAGTTTTTCTTATTTTTAATTGTGTTTTTTCTATTTTTCTATGTTCAAAACATGGATAAAGCCGACAGAGTCATTGTTGATGTTTAGAATCGGAGAAATAGTGGTCTTTATCTTCTGGTTATTGATTGTATCCTCGAGTATTGTCTTTCTTATCTGGTTGGTTTTTAGCTCTTCCTTGAGATTTTCTGAATTCTGGAAGATTTCTGCGAAATTAACGCCCTTAAGGTCTTTTTTGTGGGTTATTATTTCCTTCATTATCTTGTTTGCCCATAAGATGTCCATGTTATTGTCTACAACTAAAATTCCCTCCCCGATAGAATCAAGGACATGCTTGATTGCATGGCCGTTTTCGCCCTTAAAATACTCCATTATGGGGTTTTTCTGCACATACCATGCTTTGGCCATTCCAAATCCCCGATAATATATAATCCCTTCTGATTCAAGCACGCTTAAATACTTAGAAAGGGTGATGCGGTTAACTTTTAATTTTTTAGAGATGTCAGAACAGCTAATTCCATATTCATGCTCTTTGATAAAGCTGAAGATTTTGTTTTTGAGAACACTATTAACCAAAATGCAAGCCCTCCTTCTGACACTTAATTTGCAGTAAATATTAGTAAAAACTAATTTTGTATATAAACATTTCTGTAAATCAACATAGATAATCAACAACGATAATGTTTATATAATTGCTTAACATTATTGATTATCATACATTAACAATAGTTTATAGTATGTGGGGGTGGTTTGCATGAGTTGGAATTTAGGTGATAACGGCGAGCTTTTTGAAGACTACAATGATGATGAAGATTAAGCTGATATAGAAAAATTTCACATAACTCAATTCCAATAAATATAATTCCAATAAATATTATTGTATTATACTAATAAAATAGGCCATCAAATAAAATAAATCAAGAGGTCCGGCCGATATGCAAAGAGGGGTTTACTCTTATTATTATATGACACCTCTTTTTCCCCTCCGCACGGCTGCCGGGCTTCTTTCCACTCAAATGTACATAAGTAGCAGGCATCCCGCTTCCCTGAACCCATCCGAAATACTGGTTCGTCTGAAATTCGGTCAAATGATTTGCTAAATAAATCGCTCTCGAATGCCTAAACAAACTGCAAGAAAACCAAGAACAAAGCAGCTATTAATGCAATGAAATAAACCGTTTTGTTCCATCTGAATATGCTTTTCCCATCTAAAGCAAAAATAGGCAGCATGTTGAATAACGCAAGATAAGAGTTTATTCTAAATCCCAAATCGCTTATTAATGTAAAGAAATTCAGGTTTAATAAGACAAAGAATAATATGCTCAGTATTATATTTGTCAATGGTCCTGCCAATGAAATAATTCCGGCCCTTTTCCTTGTTATCCTCCCATGGATGAAGACAGCTCCGGGAACAGCTATGATAAACCCAAAAAAAGAGAACAATATTGCAAATAAAAGCATGAAGTCAAATGCCTTGAATTCCGCATAGTAATTATATTTTTGGGCGAAGAATTTATGCGCCAGTTCATGCAATAAAAATCCCAGGCCTGCCGTAAACATTGAGGCAAGAAACAACAATGGGTAATTATTGCTTATTATGCCCTTATAAAGAATGGTGAAGGCTATACTAATCAATATCCATGCCTTCAAAAGATCAAATATTTCCCGTTTAGAAAATTTCATTTTATTTTTATTTTGAGCAGAAAAGATTATTTTATTTCCCTGTTTTCAATTTCTTTTTTCAAGTCATTTATAAAATCATCCAGCTTAACATTGAATTTTACTTCGCCGTTTCTTGTTCTTACCGCGATGGTGTTTTTCTCTTCCTCTTTATCTCCGGCGGTTATCATGTAGTTTATCTTTAGCAACTGGGCGTCCCTTACTTTTTTTGAGATTGTGTCATTTCTATTGTCGAATTCAACCCTTATATTGTTCTCTTTTAATTTCTTTACGATTTCCATTGAGTATTTTTCGTTTTTCTCAGCAATGTTCATCACTATAGCTTGTACAGGGCTTATCCATAAAGGGAATTTTCCTGCAAAATGCTCTGTCAAAATTCCAATGAATCTTTCAAAGCTCCCGAATATAGCACGATGTATCATCACAACTCTATGCTTCTTATTGTCGCTGCCTTCATAAGTCAAGTCAAAGTTTTCAGGCGTTTGAAAGTCTAATTGCACTGTAGCCATCTGCCATTCTCTGCCTAGAGCATCTTTAATCTGTACATCAATCTTAGGGCCGTAAAATGCACCTTCCTTTTCATTTGTCTGGAAGTTCAGTTTATTTTGTTTTAATGCCTCTTTCAATGAGGATTCTGCCTTTCCCCATAATTTTATCTCTCCCATTGCCTTTTCAGGCCTGGTTGAAAGGAAAAAGCTTGGCTCTAATCCAAAAATATGATAGAAATCCTTTATCAGTTTAAGCACATTTGTTATTTCCTGCGATATTTGCTCTTCAGTGCAGAAAATATGTGCATCATCCATAGTGATTTGCCTTACTCTTAACAAACCCCCTAGAACTCCGCTTAGCTCATTTCTGTGAAGCCTTCCAATCTCGCTTAACCTTACTGGCAATTCCCTATAGCTCCTTAATCTTGAACTATAAACAATAGTAGCTTCAGGACAATTCATTGGCTTTAAGTAGAAATCCCTGTCATCAATCTTAATGTTCAGCATATTTTCCTTGAAATGCTTTAAATGCCCGCTTTGCTCAAACAACCTATGGCTGACTATGATAGGTGTGCTTATTTCCATATAGCCGTTATTGTCATGTATTTCCCGCCAGAATTTCTCTAGCTCCCTAAATATTACCATTCCTTTAGGCTGCCAGAACGCTGCTCCAGGGCTCAAGTCAGAAAAGAAAAACAGTTCAAGCTCCTTTCCTAGTTTTCTGTGATCTCTCTTCTCTGCTTCTTCCCTAAGCCTTAAATAAGAATCTAGCTCTTTTTGGCTGGAAAAAGCCGTGCCGTATATTCTAAGCAGCATGTCATTTTTTTCATCACCTCTCCAATAAGCGCCGGCAACTTTAATAAGCTTAAATGCCTTGATTTCAGAAGTGCTCTTTAAATGGGGTCCTGCGCATAAATCTATAAAATCACCGTCTTGATAAAAAGTAATCTTGTCTTTAATTTCCTTTAGTAATTCGAGCTTGTAAGGCTCGTCCTTAAGAATTTTTTCAGCTTCCTTTCTTGTCTTTATTATTTTCTTGAACTTATAATCAGCGTTTATTATTCTGCTCATTTCAGCTTCTATCTTGGGAAAATCCTGCTCGTTTATCTTTAAATTCCCAAAGTCGTAATAAAAGCCTTCCTCAATAGGCGGGCCTATCCCTAGTTTTGCCTTTGGATGCAGTTTTTTGATTGCCTGCGCCAAAACATGAGCAGTAGAATGCCTTAACTTTTCCAAATCAGACATCTTTTTTTCCATCAGACTATGTCCAATTAGCAATATTTAAATTTAACCAATTTAGATAGTGTAAATTCTATAGGGTATAAATTGTGGACGAATATTCAACATCATTGTAATGGTTTCAAGGCTTTAACTCTAATCTCTTTTTATTATTTAAGCTTGTTTCTTAAGAGCAATGTAACAATTTAACCAATGTTTTTCATCTTTTTCTGAATAACTAAACGCTACTCTATTGTTGCTCGAAACTATTGTTTCAAAACTTTCTGGGCAACCGTGACGCAGATTTAAGCTATAATTACCAAACATGTCAATCAGTTCTTCCCTCGAAATAATTTTACGAGCAATTAAAATTGGCAGAACATGTCTGGCATGGCCGGCATCAATATGCATCACGCATGGTAATCCTTTTTGTTGGGACTCTGAGAAGACCTCAACCCCATAAGGGGCAGTACCATAATGAGCATAATTTTTATCTATATTAATCTCCTCTCGTTGGTTCTCTACCACTCAATAAGCTTTCTCTGAGTTGTGTATCTTGGAATTCTCTTAATATTTCATCTGTTATTTTCCCTAGAATAATAGGTGATACCATGCCATCATAAGGAGGACGGAAACTACTATGTGACTGTTTACTATTTGCAAATGCCTGCAGAAATGCACTGTATACACTTGCCAAGCGAGGATTTTTCAAGAGTGCTTGTTTTACTTCATCGTCTTTTTTATATGATTGTACACCCTTGTATGCGAAATTTAGGTCACTTATTACTCCTTGTACCTTTCCTAAATCCAAGATGGCTCTTGCGCCTTCTAGGTCGAATGCTGGGTATATAGTTACTCCTTCTCTTTCTAATGATTTATACGCGTTTTCCATACATATGAGATCGTCTTCTACAACCAGTATATCTGTTAGACGCTTTCCATCATCAACATTATAACTTTCTGTTTTCATTTTTATTTCCTCCCTATTTTATTTACTATTAGATAGTAGCCACATCTATTTAAATATTTGTTGTCCAAAATGGACTACAATAATAAGATTTATATATTTGGCTGCATTAAGATTTGTATGGAAAAAGAGATTGTATTAAGAAGTCTCGGGCTAAAGGATGATGAGACTAAGGTTTATATTGAACTGCTTAAACTTGGACAATCTAAGGTGAATAACATCGCTAGAAAGGTAAACCTGCCCAGAACAACAGTTTATAACATTTTAAATTCTTTATCTTTGAAAGGTCTGGTGTCATATACCATTAGGTCTGGTGTTAAGTTTTTTGAATCTGTAGACCCAAACAGGCTTATTCAATTAGAGCAGGAAAAAATAGGTAACCTTAAGTCAATACTTCCAGACTTAGAAGGAATGAAGAATGTTGTAGTTGAAAAGCCAAGAATTGAAATATTTGAGGGAAAAGAAGGAATCAAATCCATACTAGAAGACATACTTAAGACAGGAGAGAGCATGGCTGGCTATTCTATAATGGAGCTTTTAAACCTATTGGGGTATTATTTTCCCAATTTTATAAAAAGGAGGGTAAAACTTGGTATAAAGACTAGAGTGATAATGGCTAAATCTGCAGAAACTGTGGAGCTTAAAAAAAATGATAAAAATGAGTTAAGAGAGATTAGATTTATGCCGGAGGCGTCAAGATTTAGATTGGGTTGTTATGTCTATGGTAATAAGGTAGCAATATTGATTACTAAGAAGGAAGAGCCATTGGGTATACTAATAGAAAACAGAGAGCTTGCCGAAACACAGAGAGTAATATTTGAACGCTTATGGAAAATAGCAAAGAAAGTATGAAAAGATGCAGATACACAATAGAAATATTTATATGCTTGCACATAATATAAATATCTGCACATAATATGTGGGGTGCTCAAAATTAAATAATGGGTTCACACCATTTTATTCAATAAATCTTCCTTTTAGGTGTCGCTAACTTTACAACTCACCAATTTGGAGAATTATATTTGAAATATATCATCAATTTCAGCAAAATATATAAATAAGTTAACATTTAAGTGGTGATTATGAAAAAAGAGATGTCAGCTATAGTATTGGTTTTTGCGGTATTCTTTCTATTAATTTTGCCTTTTTCACTAGCAGAAATCAACCTTAATCCTCTTGCCAAAACAATCTACAACAAAGGGGACTCATTAAAGATTAACGGTTATGTAAGAAGCGCAGACTCTGGAAACTATCCTCTAACAGTATATTTGACCTGTGACACAAATCAGTTGCAGATTCTCACTAAAAACATGAATGTTCTTAAAGACAAGGACTATCCTATAAGCGCAGAGGTCACAATTCCATTTTCTATGTCCGGCGATTGCCAAGTTGCAGTCAACTTTGGACAGGAACAGGCAAATTCAGAGCTGTTCAAGATAACTAAGGCATTGAAAGGAACTTTCACTCTAGTTCCTTTGTCAGTGCAGCTAGGAGATGAAATCTCATTTACAGGAACAGTAACAAAATTGAACGGTGATAATGTAAATGGCGTCGGAACTTTATATATAGAGAAGGATGATAAGAACTACTACACTTCTAATCTAGAAATAAAAAACAGCAAGTTCGAGTTTAAGTCAAGGCTGGAGTCCATTCCCGAAGGATCCTATCATATCAATCTTGCTGTAAATGATCTTTTCGGGAACGAAGAGTTCTTCTGGAATGCCGCTACCCTGAATGTATACCAAAAATTCAAAATTAATGCCTTGCTGGACAAGCAGCAGTATAATCCTGAAGAATCATTAAAGCTGCGTGGAACTGTGGAAAGAACCATTGGCACTAAAATAGAAAAGGCAGAAGCCAAAATAACTCTTGATGAAAATGAGTATATAACAGAAATAGTAAACAACAAATTCGAGCTTGAAATTCCATTGTCTTCTGGCATGAAGTCATTTTATCATGACCTTGCAATTACAGTGACGGATGAATTCGGCAATATGGGGGAAAAAACATTAAGGGTGTACATAATTCCCAAGGAAGTAAAGCTTGAATCTGGCGTTTCTAAAGATTTATTCTCTCCGAAAGAGATAATAACCTTTTCTCCTAAGATTTATGACCAGGCAGCCGATACTATCCAAGACACAGTGTTATTAACTTTAATAGACTCAAAGAACTCAAAGGTATTCGAAAAGCAGATTCCAACAAACGAGGACTTCAGTTTCAAGCTTAATCAGTTCGCCTCTCCGGGAACATGGCAATACACTTTAAAGTCAAAAACTCTTGCCCAAAAAGACTCATTTAATGTTGATACTGTAGAAGATATTCAAGTGAGCTTGCAAGGGCAAATCCTTAAAGTGAGAAACATTGGCAATATAAACTACGATCCAAGACTCGAGATTACTGCCACAGACTCAAAAAACATTCCTACAACATTCTATGTAACAACAGGAATAAAGCCAAATCAGGAACTTTTATATCCATTATACAAAGGCTTGAAGCCAGACACATACGAAATTTACATCAATAACAAAGGCGAAAAATTCGAGAATATAAATGTAGCAGACACTAGAGACTTGCCTGGGAAAGTAACAGACTTCTTCAAGCAGGCAACTGGAGCTGTAGTGGGTGCTCCTGGAACTTCAAATGATTACAAGCCTTTGGCATTTACATTGCTTGTATTAGGGGCCTTATTGCTTTCATTGTTCTTCGTTACCTTTAGAAGAAAGGCCAGATATGAAATTTCCCGTGACAGAGAAAGAAGGCTTGGGCAGCAAAGGCTGCAGCAGATTCAGTCTACCCCAGAATCCAAGCCAAGATTCGGCAAAGCAACCCAGGATGATGTAAGGGATTTCCGGCAAAGGATGGTCAAAAACATTCAGGAAGAGCAAGGAATTAAAAAGCAGAACATAGAATCAGATTCCGACAACAGGACTGTTAGAAGTTCCATTGAAAGAAAAATAATCTACGACAAGTACAAAAGAGAATGATTACTTTATTTTTACTGCATATTTGATTAAATTAAGGTTACAACTCTTATTTTTATTGCACCAATTCTCGCATTCTTTGGCAATTTTATTGCTCTTATAAAAAAATCCACAAGCCTCGCATTGATAATAATCAGTGTTTCCTTTTTTTGTTTTGGCTACATATTCGCAAAGTCATCTCAGAGTTTTCTTCCCACAAACACAACGTCTTTTTCTGCGTCTATTTCCTTCACTTCAAAATTCTTCAGGATTATTTTTTTGATGTAGGAGAATTTCCTGCTCCTCTTAAATAAGGTAATTGCGATTTTTCCATTTGTAACTCTTTTTATTTCCTCTACTGCTTTTCTTACATTGTTGAAATTATGGATTGCGCTGATGCAGATTATAATATCAAAGCTGTTGTCCTTAAACGGGAGGTTTTCTGCTTCCCCGTAGACAATGTTGGCGTGGGCATTCCTCATCATTTCGATGCTGTTGTCTATTCCAAGATAATTCTTGAACAGTCCAGAATACAGGGCTGTGCCGCAGCCAACATCAAGGATCTTCTCGTTTTTAATCTTCAATTCATCTATGATAGAAACAACCTTGGTTAATTGCTCCTTGTAATGCAGCTCATTGTAGCCTTTTGCGAGTCTATCATACGAAAGCATAACCTAAGCTTTAAATGTTCTTTTATATACTTTTTGATTTCTAATTTTTTGAGAAAAATTATTTGAAAAATAAAAAAAGAAACATTTATATATTAATGTTAACGATTGTTAACTTATGAAACAAATTATGCCTCAAGAGATTGAAGTCTGGTACATAATCCCTTCTATACGAAAAGAGTTTGCATTCTTTATGTATAGAAAAGGACTGTCTCAAAAAGAGATTGCGAAGAATCTAGGTGTTACAGAGCCTGCTGTTTCTCAGTACTTGAAACAAAAGAGAGCCAACAAAATACATTTTGACAAAAATACAATGAGAGAAATTGAGATTTCTGTAGAAAAGATATTAAAAGATTCCAATATAATGTCAGAGACGCAAAGAATATGTAGGTTACTAATGAAGAATCTTACAATATGCAAACTGCATCAGTCTCTAGACCCAAATATTCCAAAGAAATGCGATTTGTGCATGTGAGCTAAAATGACATCAATGAAGATAAAAGATTTGTATGTATCTATAAATGAAAAAGAAATAGTTAAGGGCCTTAATCTTGAAGTAAAACAGGGCGAAGTTCATGCAATAATGGGCCCTAATGGCTCGGGAAAAAGCACATTGAGCTTTGCCATAATGGGCCATCCCAAATACAAAATAAGCTCTGGCGATATTTTAATAGACGATGAAAGCATTCTTGGATTAAGCCCTGATGAGCGTGCAAAGAAAGGCCTGTTCTTAAGTTTCCAGTATCCTGCAGAAATCCCTGGCGTTAAATACTCAAACTTTCTAAGGCTGGCATTGAATTCAAAAAGAAAATATCAAGGATTAGAGCCAATTTCAGTAATGGATTTTCATAAAATATTCAAACAGGAGATAAAAAATCTTGGAATAGACGATTCCTTTGCAAGCCGTTATTTAAATGAAGGTTTTTCAGGCGGAGAAAAAAAGCGTTCTGAAATTTTGCAGCTTTCAATTTTAAAGCCAAAAATTGCTATACTTGACGAAACTGATTCTGGCTTGGACATAGATGCCTTAAGAATTGTAGCTGAAAATGTAAACAAGATGGCGAAAAAGAATAATCTCGGTGTTCTTGTAATAACACACTATCAAAGAATCTTGAAATATCTTCATCCTGATTTTGTGCATGTCATGGTTGATGGAAAAATAGTCAATTCTGGTGGTAAGAAATTAGCTGAAGAGCTTGAAGAAAAAGGTTATTCAATATACGTCAAAGAGGTTGCCGCAGAATGATTAAGTCAGAAAAAGAAAGACTCGCAACGGAAATGAGCTATGACAAGTATAATTTCAGGTACGACACTAAAGATTATAAAGTTATTTTCAATCGTGGCTTGAATGAAGATGTAGTTAAAGAAATTTCTAGAATAAAGCAAGAACCAGAATGGATGACAGAGTTTAGATTAAAAGGCCTGAAAGCATTCCAAGAAAAGCCAATGCCGCAATGGGGCGCTAATTTGAATGAAATTAATTTTGATAATATTATTTATTACATGAAACCCTCTGATTCTAAAAAAACATGGGAAGAAGTTCCTATGTTTATCAAGGAAACTTTTGACAGGCTTGGAATTCCTGAAGCAGAACGCAAATTTCTTGCAGGAGTTTCTAGTCAATTTGACTCAGAAGTCATCTATCACAGTGTAAAAAAAGAACTAGAAGAAAAAGGTGTAATTTTCTTAAGCATGGATGAAGGCTTGAAACAATATTCTGAATTGGTAAAGAAATATTTCGGAACAGTAATTCCATTTGACGACAATAAGTTTGCTGCATTAAATACTTCAGTTTGGAGCGGGGGCTCGTTCGTTTATATACCAAAAAATATTAAAGTTGATATGCCATTGCAGGCATATTTCAGGATTAATGCCGCTGATATTGGCCAATTTGAAAGAACTTTAATAGTATTAGATGAGGGTTCACAATGTACATATGTGGAAGGTTGCTCAGCCCCGAGATATAGCAGCGAGTCATTACATTCAGCAGTAGTAGAAATAATTGCATTGCCAGGATCAAAAGTTCAATATGTTACACTACAAAATTGGGCATCAAATATCTATAATCTAGTTACAAAAAGATCTCATGCTTATAAGGATGCTAGTGTCTATTGGATTGATTGTAATTTGGGATCTAAGGTCACGATGAAGTACCCGTCTATTTATTTATTAGAAGAAGGAGCCAGGGGCGAAGTACTTTCTGTAGCATTTGCCGGAAAGGGGCAACATCAAGATGCGGGAGCAAAAATAATACACGTAGCTCCGAACACAACTTCTACAATCACAAGCAAAAGCATAAGCAAGTCAAACGGACGTGCAACATATCGAGGTTTATTAAAGGTTTATCCAGATGCAAAAAATATCAAAAGCAGCGTAAAATGCGACGCATTGTTGATAGACAAAGAGTCTAGAACAGATACCTATCCTACAATTGAAATTGATGAGCCAACAGCAACAGTAACTCACGAAGCTACTGTAGGCAAGATTGGAGAGGACCAGATTTTCTACCTTACATCTAGAGGTTTAAGTGAGGAAGAAGCAACCACATTAATTGTTCTTGGATTTGTGCAGCCTTTTACAAGATTGTTACCGATGGAATATGCAGTCGAGTTTAACAGACTAATTGAATTAGAAATGGAGGGTTCTGTTGGATGATCACAGAAATGGCAAATCTCCAAGAGCCACTATGGCTAAAGGAATATAGAAAAAGAAACCTTTTTGTTCTAGATAAAAAACCGTTGAAGAAGTCTCAGTATTATGATGTCAATGCTTTAGATTCATTCTTGACGATTCAAAAAAACAAAAAGAAATTTAATTTTCCCAAAGGTTTAGAGTCAGAAAATATAAGGGTAATTAATTGGGAGCAAGCATTAAGGGAGATTCCTCATGAGTTAAGGTTTATACTAGAAAAAGAAGAGCCTCCAAAAACGCAATATGAGGCGTTTGTTAATGCCAATTTCAATGCGGGATTTATTGTAATAACCAAAAGAGATTCTTTGTTTAAAGATATTATCAATTATGAAATAGAAAATACGCAAGACTCTATTATAAAGAACATAATAATAATTAGGGAAAATATTGAAGGGCTCAAATTGCTGGAAACCATAAATGCGGGCGTGAAATTCATGAATGAAACTATATTCTTGATGCAGAATTCAAGGGCTATTTTCTGCAGGATTTTCAATTTAGATAGCACTTCATTAATAAACTTGCAGACACTAATAGAGAAAGATTCTGTGCTTAAGACAGGAAATGCATTTCTTAACGGAAATTTCATCTCAGCCAGGATAACAAATTCCTTGATAGGCCAAGGCTCAAGCCTGGAGCAATTAGATTTTTCATTTTTAAACAGCAAGCAGTTCTATAATGTAGATTTGAAAACAATTCATAAAGCAAGTGACGCATATAGCTATTCTGAATTAAAGACTGTATTAAACGAAGAATCAAAAAACCTGTTTGATGGAATGATAAAAATCCTGCCTAATGGCCAGAAAGCAAATGCCTTGTTGAAGACACATAGTCTATTATTGAGCAGGGACGCTTCCACAAATAATATTCCCAGCTTAGAAATAGAAGCAGATGATGTAAAAGCTACGCATTCTGCAACGTCCTCTAATTTAGATGAAGACCAATTATTTTATTTAGAAAGCCGTTGCATTAACAAAGAAGAGGCAAGGCACACAATTATAAAAGGTTTTCTTGAATCAATAATCTACAGGCTTCCAGAAGAATACAGTGAATATATGATAGAAGCTTTAAACAAAAAGCTGGAAGCAACGTAACATGCTGCAGGAAAAAATAAAGAAAGATTTTCCGGTACTAAACCAGAAATTTTACGGCAGGAATTTCATTTTCTTAGACAGCGCCGCAACCACGCAAAAACCGAAACAGGTTATAGAGAAGATAAAGGAATATTATGAAAAATACAATTCCAATGTGCATAGAGGCATATATAAAATATCAGTAGAGGCAAGCAAGGAATATGAAGGTTCTCGAGAAAGAGTAAGGAAATTCATTAACGCTAATTCTACCAAAGAGATAATATTCACCAAAAACGCTACTGAATCAATTAATTTGGTTGCTTATTCATATTCAAGACTATTGAAGAAAGGTGATGAGATTCTCCTCAGCAAGATGGAGCATCATAGTAATATTGTTCCATGGCAATTGATGGCCAAACGGCATGGATTCAAGCTAAGGTTTATAGATGTTAATAAAGACGGCACTTTGGGGCAGATAAAATTCAACAAAAACACCAGGATTATATCAATAACACAAATGTCGAATGTGCTAGGTACTATAAACAATGTTAAGGACATAGCAAAAAAAGCCCATAAAAATAACTGCATCATTATAGTAGATGCTGCCCAAAGCGTTCCTCATATGAAAGTTGATGTTCAGGATCTGGATGCAGATTTTTTGGTGTTTTCAGGGCACAAGATGCTTGCCTCGACAGGCATCGGCATTCTTTACGGCAAGGAAAATCTGCTTGAGAAAATGGAGCCCTTTCTTGCCGGTGGAGACATGATTAAGGAAGTTGCTCTTGAAAACACAACCTATAATGACCTTCCTTGGAAATTCGAGGCCGGTACTCAAAATATAGAAGGCGTCATTTCATTAAAGGCGGCAATAGAATATCTTGAAGGAATAGGAATGAAGAAAATTGAATTGCATGAAAAAGAATTGCTTAAGTATGCCCTTGAAAAGATTCAAAAAATCAGAGACATAGAGATTCACTCCTCTTTAAATGCAGAAAAGAAGGGCTGTATAATCTCTTTCAACATAAAGGGCATTCATCCGCATGATGTTGCCACTATTCTAGACGAGCAGGGCATTGCCGTAAGATCTGGGCATCACTGCTGCCAGCCATTGATGAATCTTCTTAATATTTCTGGATCATGTAGGGCCAGTTTTTACATTTACAACACAAAAAAAGATGTTGATGCATTAATTAAGGGATTAGAAAAAGCCAATTACATATTCAAAAAACAAAATGGACTCTGACGTTTACACTGAAAATCTGCTTGAGCACTATAAAAACCCTAAAAATATTGGTATTTTAAAGAATCCAAATTTTAGGGCGGCGGATGCAAATACTCTTTGTGGAGACGTAATAGAGTTCCAGCTTTTAGTCAAGGGCAATATAGTAAAGGATGTAAGGATAAAAGCAGAGGGCTGTGCAATAAGCAAGGGCTGTGCCTCAATGCTCTCCGAAAAAATCAAGGGCCTTAATATCAATGAAGTCATAAAGCTAAATGAAAACGACATTTTCGAGATGCTTGGCATCCATATCAGCGAGGCAAGAATAAACTGCGCTTTGTTGCCTCTTGTGGTTTTAAAGAAAGCAATAAACAAAAAACAAATATTATTCTTAATTATATCTTAACAGCATAAGTTTTTAAATATATTAATTTTCCTAATTCCATGATCTTGACAAGAAATGGAATACTGAAAGAAATAGCACAGAAAAACATTGTGATAGCACCTTTTACAAAAAGCAATGTCGGCCCTGCTTCAATAGATTTGACGCTTGACAATAAGTTCCGGGTCTTTAGGCGTGGAAACAGCTCAGTTAGGCTGAATGAGAATTCTGATTACAGAAAATACACAAAACTGGTTAAAAAGAAGTCATTAGTGTTAATGCCAGAAGAATATGTATTAGGCATAACAAAAGAAAGAATAAAGCTTCCCAATAACATTTGCGGGGAACTCACAGGGCGCTCTAGATTCGCAAGGTTTGGCGTGAGTATTCATGTAACAGCTTCTTTCATACAGCCAGGCATTAATAACAGGCAAGTTCTAGAAATAAAAAACATGGCTCCCTTCCCAATAATATTGACAGAGGGCTTGAGAATCTGCCAGTTAGTGTTGGGAAGGACAGAGGGAAATGCAGTATATCGTGGAAAGTTCAGGAATCAAAACGGCCTGTGATTATCCTATTTTTTTGAGATAATAGCCCGTTGCCACAATTATGCCTATAAACAATATAAAAAAGCCGAAAACGAGATTGTCATAATTTAGGTTTGTTGTTTTGATTGCCATTCCGATCAAGGCATTTGAGTCCCTGAAGAAAGTCAGCAATATCAAGAATACAGCTGAAATAACTAAAATTGTGAATGCAACTCTTTTATTCATCATGGTTTGAATATTATTTTAGTATAAAAAACTTTCTAAAAAAATCAGAATACTGCTCCTGATTGGCTTATTTCTATCCCATTAGTAGTTATGTCCATTGGAAATATTCTATTGGCGTGTTTTGTACCTCTCATCTTTAAAATCTCGAGTGCCCTCTTCCTAATGTTTTGTTCCTTGATGAAATAAAGCAGGATTACTGCATCTGCCTCAAATTGTATGTCGCCCGTCTTTTGCCTTTCTAGGTCTTCCTCATCTATCTCGCCAGTGACTATAGAAGTAACGTTCCAGCTCCTCAAAAGCTCAAAAAGGCTTAATGCTGCCGCCTTCTTCAATACATCGTCTTTAAACAACAGGCTGTAAGCAGTAACAGAGTCTATCACTAATCTCTGTATATTGAGTTTTGACATTATTGCTTCTACCGTGCCGCCGCCTTCTTCAATCATCTTCTTGACTTGTTCAGGCGTGTATTCGAGGAATATGAACTTTTTCTCTTTCTCTAGCTTTTTGAGATCCCAGCCGAATCTCTCCATATGTTTAAAGAAGCGTTCCTTTTTTTCCTCAAAGCAAATATACAATCCAGGCTCATTATATTTTGTTATGCCATTATAAATGAATTCGGCGCTGAATATGCTCTTTCCTGAGCCTGCGCTCCCCGCCACAAAGGTTACGCTATTCTTTTCTATGCCTCCTTCGATTGCGGCATCCAAAACATCTATGCCCGTAGCAACCCTATCATCTTGAATCATTGCTGATTTATGCATTAATTTTTTTGTTCTTCTCTTTTTCATTACATATAAAGGATACCTAGTGCTTTAGCTCTAGGTAAACCAAACCTCCTTAAATTCTTAAAAGAATAAAAAAAGTGCGCAATGGAATTAGCGCACTCAAACGCGTGATTTGTGATAGAGTGTGCTATGTTCTTAAACTTTGCGTAGGAGCTTGAAAAATGAAATTGAACCATTTCGGACATAGTGTGGGACAAAACGCGTTCCACTTTGTGTGGAAGCCCAAGTATGCTTGGGATCCATTTAAATTTGAGAAAGTTAGAAAATCTTGCGAAGAACTTCTCAAAGAAGTTGCTACTAAACATGGATTTGAGATTTATGAACTTAGTGTGCAACCAGACCATATCCATTTGTTTGTTGAAGTGCCTCATACGATGAGCGTTGCTAGGGCATTGCAACTCTTTAAAGGATATAGTGCTTACAAATTGTTTAGAATTTATCCTTGGCTGAGAAGATACTTTAGAAAGGGACATTTCTGGAGTCCTGGCAAATTCTTTAGGAGCGTTGGGAATGTAACTACTGAAACCATTCAACATTACATTT
>JBBSWI010000023.1:0-14292 GCA_038046405.1 Nanobdellota archaeon
ATAGCCCCGAGCGGATTCGAACCGCTGTCTTAAGCTCCAAAGGCTTAAATGCCTAGCCTTTTTCCCAATGAAAAATTTGGCCGCTACACCACGGGGCTGTAATGGAAAAAGCAAGTTTCTTTCCTTAAAAGCTTTACTATTATTTTTGCATGTAAAATTTTTTCTTATCTCCATCAAATCTTTCAATAGCATATCTCAACATTGTTCGAGACATTTTCTTATAGTGTTTTTTCAGAAATGATTCCTCAACGTGTAGATTTCTTTTTCCAATTTCCCTTAACATCCATCCTACCGATTTCTGTATTAAGTCATGTTTGTCATTTAATAAAATCTCAGAAATATTCAATATGTCTTCAAATTGATTGTTCTTTATGAAATTAAACGTTGATATTACAGCAATCCTTCTCTCCCAAACATTTTTTGATCTTGCTAGTTTGTACAATATTGACTTATCTTTGTCAATTAAATAAGCTCCAAGTATTTTGTCTGCGCTTAAATCAACCAAGTCCCAATTGTTTATTTTGCCCGTATTTCTTAAATAAAAATCAACTATTCCCTTCTTTACAGTTTCATTGCCCACCCGAAATTTATGGACAAGGATTAATATTGCTGTTAATCTGAACTCATGTATTTTGTTGAGCATTAATTTTTCTGCATCATTTAAACTTAAGTCTTTGTATTTTTTTGCAATCAATCTCTGCTTCGGGACTGTGATTCCGAGAAACTTGTCTCCCTCGCCATACTGGCCTTTTCCGGTCTTAAAGAACCTTGAAAGAACTTTGGCTCTTTCTTTGTCTCGAAGATTAAGGATTTCCTTTTCTATTTCTTTGAGCATCATTTACTCTTTTTTGCTTTTTGGATCCTTACATATATTATTAATATGGCCAAGAAAAAGACGATTACTAGAATAAGGTTTGTTGTAAGGCCTGCCGATGGCGGTGGGCTGTATTGTATAGTTCCTTGCGCAATCTCAAATGTTTCATTGATAGTTTCATTCAAAACCATATAAATCGGATAACTTAAAAGCTTAAATAACTTTCTAAATTTGACTCTGTTAAGTTAATTAATGCTGGAAAGCATTAATTAATAGAGTTCTAAATTTTAAAACAATAGACGACAATAAAAAACAAAGCATAGTAAAGTTTATATAAGCTTGAAATTTCCTATAGTGAATAAATTTTAGGGTGTCAGTTTAATGAAAAGAGGTGTTCAATCAGGTTTTCTAATTTTTTATATAGCCATTATTGTCTTTATGCTTTCTTTTTTAGCAGATGTAAAAGCTCCTCATGACACGGGCTGGGCTTGCGGCAGCAGCTCAAACTATACTTGTTCTGGCGATACAACTTGCCAGAATGGTTATTGTGCCTCAACTAGTTCATGCTCATCTAGTAATTATTGGTATTGTTACACTAAATCAGAATGTGAAAGTGCGGACGCGAAATGGTGTCAAGGTACTTCTAGCACTTCTAGCTGGTGCACCTCATCTTCTTCAACATGCCCTTCAACAACTTGCGATGCAGCAAATTACTGGAACTGCAACACAGACGCAACATGCACTTCATCTGGAGGAAGATGGTGCAGTAGCAGTAATTATTGTATGTCCTCTTCATCAACATGCCCTAGCTCTGGATCTTGCACCTCGTGTTCTACAATATGCACTTCTTTTTGCACTTCACAAACACAATGTGACAGCATAGGGGGAAAATATTGTAGTAATTTCTGTTATTATCCTGCCTCATCTGTACCATCCGCCTGTTCTAATACAAGTTCTGGCGGAGGCTCTGGCGGTGGCGGTGGTTCAGGAACAACATGCAGCTCTTCGCAATATTGGTACTGTTATGATAAGTCCTCATGCGAAAATACCGGTAATAAATGGTGCGGTTCTTATTGTTCTTCAAGTTCCTGCCCGACATGCAGCTCAACTCAAACTTGGAACTGCTACACTGAAACAGACTGCAAAACAGCCAGCGGAAACTGGTGCCAAAGCTCTTATGGCGGTTCAGGCTGGTGTTCTTCTTCAACATGCCCTTCAACAACTTGCGATGCAGCAAATTACTGGAACTGTAATAGTGAAGCAACATGCACTTCATCTGGAGCAAATTGGTGCAAAAGCTCTTATGGCGGCAGTAATTGGTGTTCATCATCTTCTTGTCCTTCTTATACTTGCAGTAAAGAAAGCACATGGTATTGTTACACTGAATCGGAATGTAAAAGTGCCAGCGCCCAATGGTGCGGAACTTATTGCTCTAGTTCCTGTCCGACATGCAGCTCAACCCAAAAATGGAATTGTTATACAGAATCAGACTGCAAAACAGCCAGCGGAAACTGGTGCCAAAGCTCTTATGGCGGCTCAGGCTGGTGCACTGATTCTTGCCCGACATGCAGCACAAGCCAATCTTGGAACTGCTACACTGAAACAGATTGCAAAACAGCAAGCGGAAATTGGTGCAGCTCAAATCCAAAATATCCTCCTGTAAATTCTTGGTGTTCAAGTTCAACTTGCAGCACATATACTTGTGATTCAAGTGGATTATGGAACTGCAATGATGAAAATGATTGCAAACAGGCAACTGGAGAATGGTGCAAGTATTCTTATACTTCCACTTATGGCCCTAACGGATATTGCTCAAGTTCCTGTCCGACATGCAGCTCAACTCAAACTTGGAACTGTTATTCAGAAGACGAGTGTAAAACAGCCAGCGGAAACTGGTGCAAAAGCCCGAGCTCTGGTTATGGCTGGTGCTCAACTAGCGAGTGTCCCTCTACTACTTGCGACAAGGATCAGACCTGGAATTGTTATGACGAGTCAAGTTGTACTTCCGCTGGAGCAAATTGGTGCAAAAATACATATACAAATACTTATTATACTGCTGCGACAGCTATGCCTTCATATTCTGGATGGTGCTCAAGCTATAAATGCCCAAGCACAGAGTGTGAAAAAGATTCTCCTTGGAATTGTTATACAAAAGACAAATGTACTTCGGCAGGCTCGCAATGGTGCGGAACTTATTGCTCTAGTTCCTGCCCGGTCTGTAGCACAAGCCAGCCTTGGAACTGCTATGATAAAAATGAATGCGCCTCTGCCAATGGACAGTGGTGCGGCACTTATTGCTCTAGTTCCTGTCCGACATGTAGCTCCACTCAAAAATGGAACTGTTATTCAGAAGAAGATTGCAAGAAATCCTCAGGAGAATGGTGCAAGAGTAGTTATGGGAATGGTTGGTGTTCAGATTCCTGTCCGACATGTAGCTCCACTCAATTATGGAACTGCTATGATGAGAAAGATTGCAAGGATGCAAAAGGGAACTGGTGCGGCACTTATTGCTCTAGTTATGAATGTCCTAAATGCGACTCGTCAAGGCCTTGGAACTGCTACACAAAATCTGATTGCTCGGTTTCAGGCGGGAACTGGTGCGGCACATGGTGTTCAAGCTATGAATGCCCATCTGTCTGCGGCAATAATGTCTGCGAGTCAGGAGAGAGCGCAGCTTATTGCAAAAAGGACTGCTCTGACAATGTAGAATGCCCGCAAAGATTGATCATAAACTTCAATAAATTCGAATATTCTCTTGGAGAAGAAGTCGAGATGATTATAGATGCAGAACAGCCAAATGTCCAAGTTGATATTACAGCAAATGTAGACAAGGCCAGCTTCGGAACATTTTCTCTAACAACAGATTCTGACGGCAAGATAACAAACAAATTCAAGGTCAACGAATTTACTCCGGGCGGCATTTATAAGATTGATGCAAAATCTCAGATGCCAAATTGCAATGCGGTTTCAGACTCAAAGTCTGTAACAATTAATGCAAAGGGCTATTGCGGTGACAAGATATGCTCGGCTGAAGAAAGCCAGGAAAAATGCCCTGCAGACTGCAGTGTAAACGCAGATGAAAACTATTGCCCTTCAGCTAAACAATGCACTGATGGGAAAACAGTTTCATGCAACTCCTATAATGATGCCTGTTATTGCGAGCCTTGCGAAATGGAAAACTTGCCTTCTGATTGCAAGCAAGTAAAAGACCCAGAATTAGGAATTTTGAGGATAGAATGCAATTCAACATGTCCTCCTCCGCCACCAGACATTTCAAACATGAAAGACCAATGTGTAAAGAATGGCGGCAATCCAGTATTCAAGAATGACTATAATGACTGCAATTACTTCTATTGTGACTTTGCAGGCCAGGAAAGCTTCTATACGGGTTCTGCAACATGCTTCAGTGAAAACGAGGTTGAAGAGATAAGCGCAAAATGCGTCAAGCTAGGCCTGCCGTTACAGATTAATGTAGAAGGCGACTGCAAAGTTGCTAGCTGTGTCCAGAAAGACACTAATTCAAGATGCAATGGACTTTTATATTCAGATTATTCAAAAAAAGAATCTGAATGTAAGCTTCAAGGACTGAATGTGATAAAGAACTTCGGCAATAATAGTTGCGAGACTCTAGAGTGCGGCACTCCAAATGATTGCATGAAATCACTGCCTGACTTGATATACACTGAATGCAGCCAGAAAGGCGGAGAGATAATAATCAAGAAAGACTTCAATGACTGCATTACGACTTCGGAATGCGTCTATTTAAATGATGAAAGAGATGTGTCTATCGAAGACATTAGTCAGCTGCCTTCAAAGGCAGACCTCGAAGATTCATCTTTAAAGCTGGAAAAATTGCTTGATTCATTGAACAAGCTTTATGATGCTGCAGTTTCAATAAATGCTTATTACAATACAATAAATGATCCAAGGCAAGAAATCTGGGACAGAGTGACAATAAAATTAAGGAACATAATAGAAGATATAGACTCCACAAAATCAAGCATAGACTCAATGCTTGAGCAAGATAAATTGTCCAAGGATGATGTGCTGAAGATAAAATCACAAATCAAGAAAACCACAAACTTCGCATTCGATGACCTACTTTTCATGATAACCTCAAAGTCAAATGACGAGATTACCGAAAAGAAAGACTTTGATTGCAATGAAGACTTCAGCTGTTTTGATAGAAGAGTAAGATTATGCGAGATAACCTCATTTAACCCAGACGCAAATACAAATGTAAGGATATCAGGAATAGAAGACGATGCCTGCTTGATTGAGGTGCAGCTTGATGAAAAGGCAGGGCCTGCTCCAGGGACCTTGCCCGATGTAAATCCTCCTTACACCATGGCATGCAAGGTAAAGAATTTCGCAAATGGGATTGATGATCCAGAATCAGATTTATTGCCATTCTGCGAAGGCTCTTTAATAGAGATAATAAGTTCTTACATCGGCAAAGAAACCCAGGAAAAAACCGAGCGGGAAATAGAATCCGAGATGAAGGAAGCAACATCAGAAGAACAGGCGTATAAGTCTGTCACAGGCAGTGTTATCGCGTATTTAGAAGAGAATAAAGGGCCTAAGGACTGCTTTGGATGGCAGGACTGCTCAAAGCTCTGCAACAAGGAGCCATACACTTGCGTTGCCTATATCGATTCGTGGCTCAAAAGAAACAAAGGCCCTGGAAATGTAAGGGCTTATTCAGAATTGCTTGATTTCTGCTCTGAAAATCAGCAGAGCTGCACAGAATGGATGCTTTCAAGAGGCTTTTCATTACAAAGTATTGACGAGGCGAAGCAAAAATCAGTAAGCCCAATAACCTCGTTTGCAATAAGGAGATAAAAATGAACAAGAAAATAATAATGGCATTATTGCTTATGGCAGTAATATTTATAGCATCGTGCCAGTTTGAAAAGGAAGCTCCCAAAGTTATTTTAAAGTCGGGGCAGGAAGCTTCAGGGGCGGTGTCTAATTTCACAGACGAAGCCAATTCAGCAGCTTCCAGTTTGCAGGAAATCTCCAGATCATTGGGAAAATAGAAATTGCGTTAAAAATGCCAAACACAAAAATCAAAATCTTTTATGCTGCAATTGTATTAATTTTTCTTTTTCACATCTTAAATGTAAATTCATATACCAAAATATCGGCTCAGGCTCAAAATGTAATAATAAGCAACATAAAGATATACCCCTCTTCATTTAACGCAACAATCACATGGGACACAGATGTTCCCAGCAATATCACAGTTTACTATGGAGAAAACACATTTTCTTATTTAAAAAGCAATCCCCAATTCCTGACTTCGCACACTGCTCTATTGGACTTTAATTTACAGCCCAACATAAAATATTTTTTCTATGTAAGGGCCTGCACCAATTCAACTTCCGTGAAATGTGCGGCTAGCAATAATATGACCCTTATAACTATAAGCTGCGGCGAGTCATGGCGCTGTTTTAATTCTTCCAATATCGGATATGTCAATCAAAGCTGCACCTGGGACCTTGGAAGCATTGCATATTGCGAAAAGGGCTGCGAGTCAAATTCTTGCAAGGACTCGGGCCAACACGGAACTTTATATGTAAACTCAATTCCTCAAAATGCATTAATCTATCTTAATAATGAAAGAAAACAAATAACCCCTTATGTGTTTATGAGCTTAAAGCCGGGAAGCTATGACATAAAATTAGTGAAAGATGCGTTTCAGGATTATTCAACCAAAATGGAACTCGCTTTAGGAAAGATATCAATGCTTCAGGCAAATATGGTAGTGAAACTTTTCTGCAATGACACTGACGACGGGCAGGTTTCTGGGACTAAAGGCTATTCATACGATCCTTTCAAGAAGTTCATCGACAAGTGCCTAAGCACTTCATTGTTAAATGAAAGCATCTGCGATGAAAAAACTTCCATGGCATCTACAATAGTTATTGACTGCAAGGAAGGCTGCAAGGACGGCAAATGCAAAAGCACAAAAAAATGCTCAGATTCCACATTGGAAAATTCATGCTCGGCATCGAAGCCGTTATACTGCCAGAATGCCAATCTTGTGAACAAGTGCGGCAAATGCGGCTGCTCTAAGGGCATGTATTGTTATCCTGATGGTTCATGCAGCTCCAAAAAGCCAAAAACAGCTCCGGCTTCAATCGGATTTTTGACTTTAATAGCGATGTTGCTTGTTTTGTTCATTGCAGCATACAAAAGACTAAACAAAAATCAATTGAAAAAGAGGAAAAAACTATAGTCTTGTCTTATATCTCCCCCGGGATTCTACTTTTTCGAGTCTTTTTATTACAGAATCATAATTCTTGCTTATTTTATATCCTTGAAGTATAAACTTAAGGCTTTCTTCAGCATGCATATAGTGCTTGCTGTCTATTGCCTGCCTCATCAAATGCAAGTCAACAGCTTTATCTTCTGCCTTATCTGATGTGGATCCGAGCCCAAAATCTATGAAATATACTTGATTGTCTTTTAATATCATATTTGAGGTAGTTAAATCTCCATGTATAATATCTTTGTCATGAAGCTTCGCTATCGCATTTCCTATCTTGATGCATATTTCATTCCTGCCCTTTAGTCTGTCAAATATGTCTTTAAGGCACTTTCCATTTATATATTCCATCACCACTTTCATGTTTTTGTCGTCCATCTCATAAACTTTTGGCACATTGATTACCTTTGCCGCATCTTGCAATAGTTTTGCTTCTCTTCTAGTCGGATATTTTCTTTTCTCTAAATCAATCTCCGGAATTCTATATCCTTTCTTTATCCTTTCTTTGACGAGCCGGCCATTTTCTAGATATAATATTGCCTCTGCCCCGCGCCGCATTATTTTCATATTTATCCGAATTATCTGGTTATTTTAAATTGTTTTACAGTCTCATAAAGCTCTTTTGCTTTCTTGTTCTTCTCAAAATATTCTCTTGCTGGTTTGATTAGTGCCTCGAATGCGTCGCTTACTCCGTTTTTGAGGTCCGCCGGATGTAAATCTCCTTTAACATAATAATTTCTTAATTCTTCATAATTTGTAAATTCAATGTCGCCGCCAAATTTAGCGGGCCTTTCAATTTTAATCGCCTTTAGGTTCTTTAATAAAATATACTTGGAATACTCAAGCAATGGATTTCCATCCTCTATTTTTGATGGGCAATAAGCGCTGCTTATCTTCCTTTTTATTTCATCATAACTATCATGCATGTATATCGCGCTTTTCGGATCGGACTTGGACATTTTTGAGGCTATGAGTGTTTCTTCTTTTGATTCTCTCTTTTGGATTCCTTGCAGACCCATGATTATATGATGATGGGCTGCTATGGGTTTTTTCCACTTTAATTTGTCTGCAACCTCTCTGGCCAGTATATTTGCCCTTCTTTGGTCCATTCCAAGCTGGCATATGTCAATGTCCATCTTGAAGATGTCAGTGACTTGCATCATAGGATAGAATAGCTGGCCCATGCTTAATTTTTCCCCCAGTTTCCTTCCCATGATGGTTGTAGCTCTAAGGTTTCTCTCCAGGGAGACTTCTCTGGAAATCCTGAGTGTTTTGTCCCAATAGTCAATATCATCCATTAAATCTTTGGCCCATATTATCTCTACCTTATTTGTGTCTATGCCGCAGGCCTTCCAAACTTCAATGAAATATTCTCCGGCAATTCTGATATTATCTAAATCTCCTCCAAGTTTATTGTTTACAAAGGCAAAATAATCGGCAAGGTACAATTTGAACTTGACGCCGGATTTCAGCATGTTTCTTAGATTAGTTGCTCTTAAAAGTCCAAAATGGACTGGAGCAATGCCAGAAGGCTCAAATCCGTCGTAAGCTACTGGATGGTCATTTGTCTGGAACAAGTCTCTAAGCTCGTCTTCGGTAACTATTTCCTCAGCAAAGTCTTTTATCAGCTGTACTTTTGTATCAACATCCATACAGATTAAGTTTTTAGCAAATTTAAATATTTATCTCTTTCTGTTCAGAAAATTTTTATATAAAAAAAGATTTAATGGCTTCATAATTTATTGTTAGACAAGACAGAATTTATTATTTAATGGCAGCAGCCATGTTTTTTCTCATTGAGGACAATATTTCGTCTAATGAACTCCTATTTCTAGACTCTAGCTTTTCAAGAGTTTTGACTATGCCAGCGTTCTCGCATAATTTATGGGTAATATCTTTATATTCTTCAATACCATCTTTCACACGTTGAAGAACCATTTCTGGGGTCCACCCATCTTTTTTTGCATCTGAACAGTATTCTAATAAATCTTCTTCTGGCAAAATACAACCCACTGTGATGTATCTTAGGTTTGGCATCGCATCAACCAACTCTTTAGGCAGCATGGGAACAACACTGTTTCTATGAAATATTGCTACGCTTGCATGAGGGAATTTTACAAAACCCATAACATCTTCTAGAACTAAAGCGTTAGAACGATATGTTTTGTGCTGATTTATCAGTTCTTGCTCTGGCTCTACTAAAACATCTACATCAAAATAAGTTCTTTTGTCCAAACTAACGAAACAACTGCCCTTTGCATGCCTCGCAGATTCATAAGCATTCAGAAGCACATAATCGACACATGAATTTCTCATCATTTCGATTCCTTGCTTTAGTGCAAAATATATCTCATTTGGTTTTGGTACAGGTTTCTCTCTTTGCGTTTTTTGTTTTTGGAATAATGCGATTGCCATCTTTCTGGTTGGCTGTCTAATTAGTTCATATATAAATCTTTCTATTTGTAACTACTTTAAATAAGTAACATTAATTGAAAAAATAAACATTGCATTAAAATATTTTGATAAATAGATTTAAATATTTGCTAAATCAAAACAATTAAAAAATGGGTGATAAGAAATCTTTTCCAGAAGCTGTAAGGTTCAGCAAACTGCTAGGCCCAAGTTTCATAATTCTTGCCCTTGGCCTCGGCTCCGGAGAAGTCATACTATGGCCTTACTTGACATCCAAATACGGCCTGGGCATTGCATGGGGGGCATTACTCGGCATTACCCTACAGTACTTTATGAATATGGAAATAGAGAGATATGCATTAGTAAAGGGAGAAAGTGTTTTCGTCGGTTTAAGAAAGATTTTCAAATGGGCCCCTGTCTGGTTTATTATATCAACATTTGTGGCATGGGCAATTCCAGGGATTATAGCTGCTAGCGCTAATGTAACTGCTAATGTGTTGGGTTTTACTGAATTCAAATGGATAGCTATAGCATTCTTGTTGTTAATTGGATTGATTTTAAGCGCAGGAAAAACAGTCTATGGAGAAATGGAAAAAATCACAAAAACAGTATTACTTGTAGGAACTCCGCTCATATTGTTGCTAACTTTGTATCTAGCAAAACCTTCTGGATGGCTCGCATTAGGAAAGGGCTTATTCGGAATAGGTGAGAAATTAGCTTCTCAGCCTAGTGGATATTTCTTCTTGCCTCTTGGAATAAGTCTTGCTACTTTTCTAGCTGCTTTTGCTTATGCCGGAGCTGGCGGCAATCTTAACTTAACTCAGTCTATATATATCAAGGAAAAAGGCTATGGAATGGGTAAATTCTCTCAGAAAATGGCTGGATTATTCAAAAGCAAGAAACATGAAACATTGAAACTGTCTGGAGTAGAAAGTGATACCTCAAAGAAAAGCGTTGCAAATTTCAAAAAGTGGTGGAAAATCGTATCTATGGAACATCTTATTGTGTTCTGGTTTATTGGATTAATAACAATGTCATTGTTAATGCTATTGTCTTACACAACCACATTCCAAGCCGGCGTAGGAGAAAAAGCAGATATCAGCTTTGTTATTGCGGAAGCCAGTGCCATGGGGCAGAAGACCTTGCCTTTCATAGGAGTAGCTTTTTTGATTGCCGTTATTATAATGTTGTTCCAGACACAGCTAGGAGTGCTAGATTCCACTTCCAGGATCATGGCAGAGAACTATGCACTTTCGAAGCAGGGGCATAAAGAAGAAGTAAAAATCAACTTGTCTAGGATATACGGATTTTTCCTATGGGCGCAGATATTATTCGGAATTATATTGTTCTCGATTAATTTTAAGCAGCCTTTAATGCTAATTATAATCGGAGCTGTGCTAAATGCTGTAGCTATGTTTGTACATCTTGGATTAGTTAACTGGATGAACTTTAAAGTGCTTCCTAAAGAATACCAGGCTGCTATATGGAGAAAAGTAGTGATTGTGCTTATCTTCTTGTTCCTAGGATTCTTCAGTATCTTTACTCTATGGACTGAGATAGGTAAGCTAATCTGAAGCGAAAAGCTTCGTGTCTTTTACATCAAAAACTTTCAGTCTTGCTCCAGCGTCTAGAAATCCATGCGCATAATTCAGTGCTGCGAAAGCAGTAACATAATCCCCCTTTTCCCTGAAGTATTTAGCATCGTTAAAATACCTAGTAGCCATATCCAGAAAATCCTCTCCAGCCTTTTTCAAGTCAACATGCTTTGGATTTTTCAATTTTACTTTCTTCAGGGCTTTTTCTGTCACACTGAAATATTTCTCTAATTTTTCTTTGGTTATTATGTTCATTTTCAAGGCTTTGTTATATTCTTGAAGGTTCCTGCTCCGAACCTCTCAATAAAAGGCTCTACGCGAAATCTTACAAAATACAGGAACAGGAAAACGAGTATTATAATCAATATATACATAAAAATTTTCTTATTCATGCAAGATAATATAACATCGGCTTATTTAAATTTTTTTATAATGAGTCCGATTAGGACTACAGCTACACTAGAGATTAATGCTGTGCTAAAAATTAAAAAAGAGATGTCATAGAAGAACTTCCCTGGGAATAATCTGATCAACAAGTCACTCTCGCTAAATAAGTAGGTTCCTTTTTCAAAGAAGATTTTATGGAATACATCAAACAATAAATCAAAATTCAAAATGGCCATAATAAGGACAAAAAGCAGCAACGCTACTGAAAAAACTCCCACATAAACCAGCATTATGCTCAAGAATTCTTTAAATCTTTTCCTGTTGTAGAAAAATGTGAGCAGCATTAGAGCAACTAAGATAACTAATGTTATTACATAAACTGCCATAATGTTATATGTTAAACTTTTTACATTTTTCATATGGCTTATTTCGCGATTGTTGAATTCGCTGCTTAATTCAGCATTATTCTTCAAATAATCAACAACATTCAGTGTTTTGTCGCAGTCAGTGCCTAGCTTGCCGCATTCTTTCAAGTAAAAATCATTATTAAAGACAATAAAGAGTGCAGAACTAAGCAATAGGGCAATAAAAAATACTATGAACAAGCCTATGGATATGAACACCTGTCTTTTCATATTACTTTTTCCTTGATAGCATCACTAATAATGAGATAACCCCGATAAATGTGAGCATATCAGCTATATTAAAATTAGGGAACAATAATATCAAGAAAGGAATCTTGATCCAGTCTATCACATAACCATATACTATCCTTGAAATTAAGTTTCCGAGTATTCCGGCCATTATAAAAATCCCAGGGATTATGTATTTCGAATATTTCTTGTCAAAAATAAAATAACATGCCGTAAAAATCAGTATTATTAGGGGGAGCAGAATTGTCAGATAAAGGTTTCCCTTGAACAAGCCATAAATCAATCCCGAATTTCTTACATATTCTATCTCAATGATATTATTTATTATTATTATGCTTTTGTTTTTGAAGTATTCCTTGCTTATATAATCAATAAACACAAGAAAAGCTATCAATAAAACATAAACTAATACATTCTTCTTTGTGGCCATTTTTCCTGTTCTTGGCTCTGTTTCGCTATCTGCTCTATTACTGCTATTTTCTGCTCCATATTTTGAAGCCTTGAATTAATCAAGTCGAGCTTCGCAATCAATAATTGCATGTCATAATTGCTATTGCTAGGCTCATTTAAAGGAAAGTTCGGCTGCAGATTCCTGAATTCGGTTGCTTGTCTCAACCCAGGATCCAGCCCATAATTTGGGTTTGGATTAAAATTCTTTCCTAAATCCGGCTCGTTAAACTCAGGCACTTTTTCTTTGCGTTTCCAGAACTTTAAAAAACTGAATATCCCTATTTTAAATCACCAAAAATCTGATACCTTCAACTTCTTTTATAGTTTTCTATATTCCATTCGTGTAATGTAACCACTCTTTAAAGGTAACAATAGAAAAATTTATAAATTGGAATCAGAGTAAAATTACTTATGAAAAGTGACCTAAAACTTCTGGAAGATTATGTAAGAAATTTATTGAATACCAGACTGCCAGATGGTTTATTCTATCATGGAACAGGCCATACATTTAGAGTGTATGAATCAGCTAGCCTATATGCAGGCTTAGAGGGTTTAACATCCAAGGAAAGAAGTTTATTAAAAGTAGCCGCTTTATTCCATGACACTGGATTCATAAAACAATATAGCCATAATGAAGAGATTGGAGTTCAAATAGCAAGAAAAGCGCTTCCAGATTTCGGATATTCCAATGAAGAATTAAATGAAATAGAACATGTAATTCTAGGCACTAAGATTCCCCAGAAACCAGAAACAAAGTTGCAAAGAATAATGTGTGATTGTGACTTAGATTATCTAGGAACTCCGGACTTCTTGAAGCTAGCGGATTTATACAGGAGTGAGCTACAAGTTTTCAAACATCAAGCATTATCTGACAAAGATTGGTATGAATCACAAGTAAAATTCTTGCAAGAACATAGTTACTGGACAGACTCTGCCAAGAAGGTTAGAAATAGGGGAAAGATCGCTAATTTGGTAAGACTGCATAAATTATTAAGAATCTCTGTATAAAACAAATAGCATGATAATCAATAAAGAATCTGAATTAAGAAGATATGTTTCTAGATTAGAAAAACAAATCTCCGGAATAAACAGGGAATTATTAAAAGTATCTATACCCCTAGCTTTAGAAGCTAAATGCAAGATTGTAGTAAGAAATCCTGAGACAAATCAAAATACATATAACTTTCTTTCGGAAGACTGTGTTGAAAAAATCCTAGTTTTATATGGAGATACAGAAAATGGTGTTATAACAAATTTAGATGATTTATTCAAAGAATTCTTGCCAGAACATCATCCAAAATATAAAGAAATAGCGAGAAGAGATTCTATGTTGGATGAATTATGTTATGTATTAGATGAAAAAAATAGGGCAGATATTCTAAAAGGTTATACCCCAAGGTTTTAAGGAAGAGGTGGTGCTCTTTCAGGCCATGACAATAAGTCTTGCATTACTTTTCTTCTTGTGCCTATCTCTGCTGCGTGATTTATTGAAAGAGGTCTTCCGTCAGGACTTCTAACTAACCTACCAAACTTGTCAAATATTCTCCATCCTTCACTATTACCACCAGTCTTGTCTACCTTAAATCCATAATTTTTTACAACTTTGCCAAATTCTTTTTGTCTAATAGCTCCCCTTATTTCTATCATTGCTTGTTTTTTTTCTTGTTCAGTATACCCTCTTAGATGGTTATTTCTTTCTTGGTCTTGATT
>JBBSWI010000024.1:0-11309 GCA_038046405.1 Nanobdellota archaeon
ATAAAATCTGAATATTCTAGACTTTACAAAAAAGTATCTGATCTCTTTGAGAAAGCAACCAAGCCGGTAATTTTCTTAAGCCATAATGTTCCCTTCAACACAAAAATAGACAAGATAACAAACAAAGAGTCTCCCCGCTATGGATATCATTACGGTTCTTTATTAGCTAGGGAGATTATAGAAAAATACCAGCCGCTAATATGCATAGGTGGGCATATGCACGAGCATTTTGGGAAATGCAGAATTGGAAAAACCATAGCAATTAATACCGGCTTTGGCAGCAATGTCAACACTTTTCTTGAGCTTGAAGGCAGCAAAATAAAAAGGCTTGAATTTTACAGGAAAAAATAAAGATTACTACTTAATAAAAGTGACAAAACGAAACATTTATAAACAAAAATTATGCAAAGATTTCTATGACGATAAATTATCTACAAAACAGAAAAGACGTACCGACTAAAAAACCTAAACATATTTTATTAGAAAAAGCTCGAGAAGCAGGAGCAAGGTCGATTGAAGACTTATGTATGATGACTGGTTTTCCCATGCATGCGATAAATGCTTATTGCAAAAGATTGGGCATAACACTTCCAACAACTATACAAACAGATGTTTTTGTTGAAACAAGTCAGAATAACAGAAAGTTCCAAAATCCTGAAATAGTGCAATATATCAGGGAAGGATTAAGTCTAGCAAAAATCGCGGATAAATTCAGCTTAAGCAGGGAAAGAATCAGACAAAAAATTATTGAAAACGGGCAATACCATGAATGGAAACATTACAGAACATTAATCAAACAAAAAGAACAGGCTCAAATAATAACGAAAAATGCATTTTTAAAACAGGTACATTCCTTGATATCAAATAGTTTAGAAAGTTTATGTGCTCAAGAAGGATGGGCCTATCAAAAGACTTCTGAGTATTTCAATTCTTTTTGCAATAGTGGCCCAATACTTTCTTTCGGTGTAGTGCTGTCTTTATTACAAAGGTATGAAAATGCCATAGGGAATGACCAGAAATTATCTTTAAGGCAATTAAGGGAAGGACTTGATATAAAATATGATGCCACAGTAAGTGATATATTGAAAAGAATTAATCTCGGTCCAATGAATGGCTCGCTTAAGATGGTGCGCATTACAAAAGAAACTAAAGAATCGCTTAAGAGAGCATTAGAATTGCCATTAACCAACCAGGATTTAGGCTATTTCTTGGGGATTCCAGATTATGTCGCAAAATACACATTGCGAAAACTTGGGAGAACCGCCCAGCCAAAACAATTTATCATTCACTTAGGGGAGCATGTAAATGGTTTGAAGTTGGCTGATCCAAAGTATGCACTAACATACAGGGCTGCAAGTCAAATATATGAAGCAAAAGATTTAGGTTTTAAAAAAGATGAAATAATTAAGTTGCTAAGCACTTCGGAGTTAGTATTTGATTATGCTATGCTTCATGAAAGAGAACTATCTGGCAGTTTAGTCTCTATATTAAAGACTCTTCAGAATAACCCAAGTATCAGCGAGCCTTATACCTAAAGTCTATTCTATGGCTCATGATGCAGTAGTTCCTTATTGCCTATCTTTGGTTCTATCAAATGCAATATTCCTATCACTATCGAGATTATAATCGCCAGCAGAATTAAGGCACTTATGGTTATATAATCTATTTTTATTGGTGCGTATACTAAAAGAATGGCACTTATTGCTATGAAGTTTATTGGCAATGAGCTGCTAATCTTAAATGCGATTCTTTCCGGCAGTGCATGAAAAAAGTCCAGGAACGCGAGCAAAACAGCTTCTATCAGCACTGCAGCAACAATCACAGTCCTTAAATTATCATTGAACAACAATCCGTTTTCATACAGTCTTTTGCCAAGGTCAAGGCCAACAAACATCAAGACTAATGTGTTCGCAAAAGCGGTGTTCCAGCCCAGCTGTTCCTCGACATAAATGCCAAAATAGAACTCTATCATCAGCAAAGTGATTAGTAAGGGGATTAAAATCCAGAACATCTCCTTGTGATTTACCGGAGCGTATACCAGCTCTAAAAAACGATTCCATGTTTCTATAAAAAAAATCCTTGCTGATTCTTGATAAATTGAAGCTATCGAATAAAGCATAAAAGAAAAAACCAGTAAGGTTATATAAATTTTATTAAATTCTAATACTTAAAGAAATGAGTTAACTACTTCGATGACTTAGTAATTATTTTAAATTTTTTAATATTCTATTTATTTCTATAGAAGAAAATTGATTTGGAAACATATTTTCAAATTCTTTTATGAATTTTTTCCTTAATTTGTAGGTATCGGCATGTTTTGCATAAGCTATCCAACCTTCAAAAACAGCATAGACTTTATCATAATCAATTTCTCCATTATCTAATTTGTATTTTAATTTTGATAGCTTAGTTCTCATTTTCTTCAAGTTCCTTTTATTGAGTAATCTGTTATAATAAGAAACTCTGAATCCTAACAAGCTAATAAAACGATGCTCGCCCCCCCATCACAATAGACGACTTTTGATTTGTCAGGATGTAACTCTAGTTTTATAATTCCTAAGAATTCGTCAATCTGATTTTTGTAATCTTCTAAAATTACTTTATTATTATGCAGAACTATGAAATCATCCACATATCTAATGTAATACCTTGCTTTTAGCTTATGCTTAATGAATTTGTCTAATTCATTTAGATAAACATTGGCAAAGAACTGAGAAGTTAAATTTCCGAGAGGCATGCCTATCCCTTTTGCCTTGGAATCAAAGTTATTTATTATTTGTTTGATGAGCCAAATTACTTTCTTATCTCTTATCTTTTTCTTAATAATCTTAATTAGAATTTCATGATCTACAGTTTCAAAATAATGCTTTACATCTGCTTTTAAGACATAAAATTTTATGTTATTTTGTTTAGAGATTTCTTTCTTAAACACATCATATCTTTCAAGAGCTTTTAAAGAACCCTTGAATTTCCTGTTTGCATAAGAATCATAAATAAAACCTTTGTCAAAAATAGGTTCTATTATATTGACTAATGCATGATGGACAATCCTATCTCTGAAATCGGATTTGCTTATTTTCCTCGTCTTTGGATCTCTCAAGATAAAAGTTTCAAGTGGCATTGGCTTATAGGAATGAAATAATAATTCTAGCCTTAATTGTTCTAGATTTTCCTTGAGATTTTTCTCAAATTCAATAACATAAGGTTTAGTTGTCTTGTTTTTTCTTGCTTTTTTATATGCCAGATACAGGTTTTCTTCTGAAATGATATCTTGGTATAGGTTATTGTAAGATTTCATGTTGGAAATCTTAGAGTCTAGGGTTATTCCAAAAGCACGGCCATTCCTGTTGTTGCCATGGTTGTTGCCATTGACGTTAAGCCTATGATCGAAGTTCCAATTGGAATTAAGAGCGGAACGACTGTGTAGCCCATTAATTTTAAAACAATCAATATCTCTTCATTTTTTAGCGTAAGCCTACTAGATGTTGAGTTATATTTTATAGCTTTTTGATAAAAGCCTTAATTAATGTGCGTGTAGCCCTAGTTTATTAGAATAGCCATCAACATTCAAGCTAATCTAACACTCCAAGACAAAAATAAAAGAAATAATATAGTTAATAAACCTTTACTAAAAATTTAAAAAAGAAGGGGTCTATTTTTCGCGCGCCGAACGTACCCCAAAAGCACGGCCATCCCTGTAGTCGCCAAGGTAGTCGCCATAGACGCTAAGCCTACGATCGAAGACCCAACCGGAATTAAGAGCGGAAACTCTTGTAGTAGGTTCGTTGACTGATTTGAAACTCCATAAGTATGGCTTTCGCTCGAATTGGTCAGCAACTTCAGCTAATTTATCTGCTCCCTCTTCTCCAGCTAGAGCAATCACATAATCATTTTTAGCTAATTGCATTGGTCTCATTTCTCCTATTTCAAATCCAAAATGAACAAATCTTACGCTAGGATCACTAGCTTCTAGTCTTTCTACTAGTTCAGATTCATTGAGTGGTCTTCCATTATCTGGTTCTGGATAAATATATACTCCTTTTGGAACGTACAAGTTCCTTTCAAAAGCCCATAGTCTTCTGTCTTTTACTATATCTCTTATTTCTTGGCTATATTTATCATCAGAATGAAAAGCAGTATGTACTAAATCAGCTGTATCTGCCATTGTTGGTCTTTGCAAACCAGCAGCATCTATTTGTTCTCTAACTTGTTCGTAATTTCCGGGGCCTAAAGCAGGATATATAAAAGTCCTATTGTCAGTACTTAATTCGGTTCTCCCTTCTTTTACTACTAAAGGTTTAGTTTGTGTTTTCATTTTTATTTTACCTCTCTGTTTATTGAATTCTTATGTATAATAATACACATAACTGGTATATAAAGCTTTCTATTTATCATTACTATAGAGTAGTGTCATTATTATAGCTTATAATAGCCAAATTTTAAGCTTTTCGGAGGCGTGAACTGACTCGGCTCACTCCGCATTCAATCTCCAGACTAAAGTCCGGCAATGGTTTCTGCTGAGCCTCGTACTAAAGAGTATAATGTACAAAACTTATGGAGAGTTGAGCTTATTAATTTCTGGAGAATGCTTTATACTATTAAGGGTGATCAAATAGAAATTATTTGTTTTATTTTAGATATAGCGGGCCATGACAAATATAATAAGAAATTCGGATGCAGGAAAAAATAAATAGCTAGTAATATTCTTCCTCGCTTACTTCCTTCTTTTTCTTGGCAGGCTTCTTCTCTTCCTTTGAAGTTTTTTCCTCTTTTTTTGTCTCTTCCTTTTTTGTCTCTTTAGTCTCTTTAACTGTTTCTTTCTTCGCTATATGCTCTTTAGTTTGCTCTTTTGGATGTTCTTTAGGCGTTTCTTTTTTATGCTCAATTGTTTCTTTTTTGTGTTCTGTGGTTTCTTTTTTGACCGGTACCTCGACTTCTTCCTCAAAGAACTCAACGATGTTTTTCCTGTATTTTATCACTAAAATCAATAACACTAGAATTATCAATCCACTGATTATATACTTTAAGTAGAGCTTAAAGAAACCTGGACCTTTAGGAGTTTCAGAATTTTCGCTTGGAGTTGTTTCAGGAGTTTCAGGAGCAGTTGTTGTTTCAGTCGGAGTTATTTCTGTCAGGTTTTCAGCAGCTGAAGCAATAGACTCTGCAAGCAGATTTTCATAAACTACTCTTGCCTTTCCGTTTTCTATTCCAAGCAATGTAACTTTTAAGTCATTTGTTCCATCTCCATCAGTGTCGAATTCCTTGCTCTCTCCAACTTTCAGGTTGGAATATTGAGGCTCGGATTTTATGATTATTGTTACCGTATCAGCGGAAACATCAGTAATCTTGACGCTGTGGTCTTCATTGTTCACCTTGAAATTGACTTCCTGGTTCTTTTCCTGGTTAATCAAATACTTATTGGCTATATTAAAGTCAATTGCCCTTGATTCAGGTCCTGCTATTTGGCTAGGGACCTGTCCAGTGACTTCAGGTTCCACTGTTTCTGTGACATTAGGTTCTGTTAGAACAGGTATTGCAGTTCCAGTTTCATTGCCAAGAGTTTCGTTTCCTTCTTCAGCAGGTTGTTCTTCTGTCGTGGAAGGCTCTTCAGGAATTTCTGTTTCAGTTATTTGAGTAGGAGTTTCTTTCTTTCCTGTGAAAAATTCCTTGATTCTCTGCCATAAGTTTTTTCTAGGAGTGGTTTCAGTAGGTGTAACCTCGACTGGAACCTTGCTCTGGCTTATTTTAATTTGTATAGTGTCGGAAGCAAGTATTGTGCTATCTTTTAATCTTACTGAGATAGCCGCGCTATAAGTTCCATCTGTGGTTTCTTTATTTGGGGCAATATACAAGTAAACTATCTCTGCGTTATTCGGCATTATAGTTGCAGTAGCAGGATTAAGATGTATGAAATTTGCTGCTGTTCCGCTTACTGCTATGTCGTATGTTGCTTGCTGATTCCCCTTGTTTTCAATTACTACGGGAATTGTAGCGGCGCTATCATAGTAAACCTCGACTTCTTTATTGTTGATGCCGATGCTTGGTTTATAGCATTCTTCTCTCGAAATTGTTGATATGGTTAATTTGCTCTCGCTCGAAACTCTGCTTGAGTCAAGAGCAATTGCCCTGACTATAATATCATAGTCAGAAGCCTCTGCATCAAAACCAGGATTTATTGTAAGGCTCAGTTTTCTTTCTTCATTAGGCTCAAGCTTAATCCTATCTGCATTTAATGTGCTCCATACAGGCCCTATCAACTCAAGTTTGTATTCTTTGGAGAATTCTCCGGTATTTTTCACCATAATGTTATAGGTGTTGCTCAATGAGTTGCATATTTTGTCTTGGTTCTTCTCTACTTGAACATCTACGCCATGGCATTTCTTCACATTGACATTAAACTCGTTGCTTGATTCAATCTGGCCTTTCTCTGTTATTGCTTTGAATAGTATCTTGAAATTTCCTTCTATGCCATAACCAGGATTGATTATTATATTAGCTGAACTTGTCTGGTCTTTTGCAACTGTTATTTTGTTGTTTTCAAGGCTTGCCCAGTCAGGGCCTTCAATCTGCAGTTCATAATTGTTGTCTACGGTGCCTTGGTTAGTTATTCCAAGGGGTATTATTTCTTTGGTGTTTTCGCATAAGCTGATCGAGTCCTTCTCGCTGGTTAGAGTGTATTGGAAGCACGGATTGACATTTATAAAAGATGAAACGCTCTTTACATTTTTATTGCTTCTTGCAGTGGCTATTAAATTAAACTCATATTTTCCCAGAGCAGAGGAAGGTGTGCTTAAATAAACAAATATAGTCTTGCTTTGCTGTCTGTCTAAAGTAACAGAAACCTCGCTTAAAGTGAGCCACGGGGCTGCCTGCCCTTCCAGGCTTAAATCAAAGGTTTCCTTAGTTTCGCCGGTATTGCTCAATACAAAATCAAATTTTTCTACACTGCTAGGGCACAATGACTTTGAATCAGACACAGCCCTTAATTCAAAGCTCCTGCAGTCTTTGATCTCGATAGAATGCGAAATTGTCTGTGATTTAATTCCCGAATCAACATTCAATTCAAGGGTGTATTTTCCAACAGGAGTAGTAGTTCTAGGGCTTATGTAAGTGTAGACTGATTTAGAATAGCCTGATTTCAAGATGAACCCTGGCGGCACACTGGTTGTAAAGCCAGAAGAGCTTCCGGTGTTTATGATAGTGAACTGCAGGTCATTAGTATTTTTGCTGGTTATCGTATCTATAATTAATGCAGTGCTTCCGGGGCATATAGCTCCTGGATTGCTTCCTTGGACATAACTAAAATCTCCTGCATCGGCATTGATAAAAGAAACATTAATAATCAACAAAAAAATTGTGATGATTAAGATTGCTGTTAAAGGCTTATTACTACTCATTATTAACTCCTCCTTTTAATTACTTTCAAGAGGCATATCTATATAAATAGATTATGGTAATTTAAAATATATTTTAAATTTGTGAGTAAAAAATCTTAATATACTAAAAATTTCTTAGAAAGTTTTAAAAACCTGCCAAATCTAATCTATAAAGAGGTATAAACATGAAAAAAGCAAGCATACTCTTAATATTGTTGATATCTTTAATGCCACTAGCCATTGCAAAAACAATAGCAGAGCCAGAGCCAACTTCTGTGAAAGGTTATATTGATTCTTTATACGAAAACGTGAAGGGCAAAAAACTTAATGTTGACAAATTCAAGGTGGCATTGCCTGTTTCTGCTCAATTGACCATTACAGACACTGATGAAAGGATATTCTTCAAGCTTGACAAGACAGGACTGCTTACACTTCCAGAATCAATGAGAAAAACAGATATAGAGATAATTACAAATAAAGACACTTTCTTTGAAATAGCAAACAATCAGATCAACATCTCATTAGAAAGCTTAAGGAGCTATATAGAATCTGGAAAGATACAGATAAGGGCCAATTCTTTTAAGGCACAAATAGCAGTCAATATTCTTGAAAGCAGACTAGGCTTTAAAATAACAAAAGAAAAAACATTCAGGCAAAGGACTCTTGCTTATGTCGCTTCAAAAATCGCTTCCTTATTCCAGAAAAAAGAAAAATAATAGCATAACAAGATTTTTAAAACTCTTATTTTTCAATTAGTCCTATGACAGAATTGCTCTACTTGAAGGATTGCTATCTGAAGGAATTTGACGCCATCATAATTCATAATAATAATGACTATGTAATCCTTGACAAGACAGCCTTCTACCCAAACGGAGGAGGCCAGCCAAGTGATAAAGGCACCATAAATGGCATGCAAGTCCTTGATGTTAAAAAGTCCGATGAAGGAATAATGCATTTAGTAAAAGAGCCCATCCAAGAAAAGAAAGTGCATGGCATTATTGACTGGAGCTATCGCTATAAAATAATGAGGATGCACACAGCACAGCATGTATTAAGCGCGATCGTCCTTGATGCTTATGATGCAGAAACCGTAGGCAACCAGATAAATAAAAATATCTCAAGGATAGACTTTTTCCCTTTTAAGCCAAGCCAAGAAGATATTTCATTTATGGAAAAAGAATTCAACAAAGCAGCAGACAATAAACTAATTGTTAAGAAATATTTCACGGCAAGAGAAAACGTAATTTCATCAATAAGCGAGAAAAGAAGAAACTTGTTCCATAGACTTCCAGAATCAATAAATGACATAAGGGTTGTTGAAATAGAAAATTTTGATAAATGCCCTTGCGGCGGCACTCATGTGGACAACTTGCATGAAATAGGCCATATTAAAATATTAAAAATGGAAAATAAGGGCCAGAGCAAAACTAGAGTCAGTTTTGAATTGGTTAAATAAACAATTACGAGTTTTCTGTTTGACTAGAACTTGCTGATCCTTCCGATTTGTTATTATTAAATAATCCTCTGAAGAAATCGAATAGGCCTTCCATCGCATTTCCTATTGTGTTCCCGAGTTTTTCTGCAATTCCTTCTCCTGTCCCTGGATCGTCTCCGAATTCAGAAGAGGCATCATTGCATTTCACATCAACTATGCATTCGTAGCCTTCTCCAGAATCACCCATTACAGGCTCTCCGTAACAATTCTTGCAAGTTTCGCATCCTTTTTGCTTTGCCTTTAGTTTCTCATCGTTCAGGCAAGGTCCTTTGTATAAATGGACACATTCTTGTGCGCACCTTTGACATACTTCGTTTCCTTTTTCTCCGCCTTCTCCAGGACTGCATTGCAACGTAGGATCAACTTCAGCCACGCATTCCCTAATGCATTGCTCTTCCTCTGACTTTGCCTCTGGCTCTTTTATCATACCGCATTGCTTGTCGCATTTTTCTTGGTTTTTGCTCTGACAGCTAAAATCAAATTCATCGCATCCTTGCATAGCACATTGTTCAACACACTGTTCTTCTGGTGTTTGATCGGGTTTTTGCATGTTGCATTGCTGAAGGCATTTCTCACTATTTCCTTTCATGCAATTCATATCTCCAGTTGCGCAGCCTACTGAAACGCATGGTTTCATGCAGTTTTGCTCTTCCAAGCTGGGTCCGATTGTATGCTCTTCTGTATCAGAAACAATTCTGCCAGTCGTATTATTCCATGGGAAGATTAGAGAAATTCCGGAAAGTAGAAGCAACAAAACAAACGCCAATAGGGCACCTCTTTTCATGCTAAAATAAACCTCTTCGTAATTTATAAGCTTTTTCTATTCTGCCGCTGTCAAACACAACATATTTAAATTCAATTTTTAGAAAGGATATTTATGTACGATGTAATAATAATCGGAGCAGGCTGCACCGGATTTGCAGCTGCAATGTATTCCGGAAGATTTAAAATGAAAACTCTTATTCTTGGCGAGTTAATCGGCGGCCTTATTACTTGGACAGATTCTGTAGAGAACTATCCCGGATTCAATAAAATTACCGGCCAAGAACTGGCAGATAAATTAAGAAATCATGCTCTTGAGTATAAAATAGATTTTAAAGAATTAAGAGTAGCTAGAATAGAAAAAACAAAAAACGGCTTTAATGTCTATGCTAAAAACCAAAAATTTCTGGGCAAGACAATTTTATTTGCAACAGGCACAGAAATAAAAAAACTTAATGTAAAGGGCGAAGGAATTTTAACAAATCGCGGAGTGCATTTCTGCGCTTTATGCGACGGTTATGCATATCAAAACAAAATTATTGCTGTAGTTGGAGGAAGTGACAGCGCAGCAAAAGAGGCCTTAGTTCTGTCTAATTATGGAAAAAAAATTTACATGATTCATCGCGGAAATGAAATTCATCCAGAGCCGATTAATTATGAGCAAATAAAAAATAAAAAAAATATCGGAATAATAACAAACACAAATGTGCTTGAAATAAACGGAAAAGAAAAAGTCGAATCAATAACCCTAGACAGACCTTATAAAAACTCCAAGCAACTGAAGCTGGATGCAGTTTTTGTTGCGATAGGCCATATTCCTATGTCTAACATGGCAAAAGCGCTTGGAGTAAAGCTGAACGAGAAAAGCGAGATAATAATAGACAGGGAGTCAAAGACAAACATTCCCGGGGTCTTTGCGGCAGGTGATGTTGCTGACTCAAAATTCAAGCAGGCTATTACTGGAGTGGGAGAGGCAGTAAATGCAGTTTATTCAGCCTATGAGTTCATCAACAAAAAATAGCAATTAACGAAATTTTTTTCTCTTTACGAGGGGTTGCCGCCGAGTCCTTTCAGGGTCTTGGGTAAATAGTAAAATTAATAAAGTATAAAAGAATGATTAATTAAATGATGGAAAAGGATGGTGATATTAGCAATACTAAACAGAATTCAAGCAAACATACTTTGCTTATGGTTCTAACATGCATTATACCCTTCTTGCTCCTGTTTGGCGTAGTAAAATACTTTGGGTTTAGTGCAAATTACTTGTGGTTCGGAGCGATATTGCTATGCATTGGTATGCACATCTGGATGATGAAAAAACATAAAGAAGATCATCAACATGGCTGAAAAATTAAATACCAAAGTGGTTTCTTTTTCTTTAGCAATATTTTCTGGAATAGTATATATTTTGTGCGCACTTTTCTTTGCAATAGTGCCACAGACGACACTTAATTTATTTAAAGATATGTTTCACGGGATAGATATCACAAAAATAACAAATGCTCCCGTGCCTTTGGGCAGCACTATCATTGGATTTATTGAGATTGTTGTGCTTTTGTTAATTGTAGGGTGGCTATTTGCAACAATATATAATTATTTGCTGAATAAGATAAATGGAGGTAAAAAATGAATGACCCCGCCCTAAAGGGCCGGGGTATCCGAGAAAAAATGTTAAT
>JBBSWI010000025.1:0-6840 GCA_038046405.1 Nanobdellota archaeon
CCCTGATTTCCATAGTAATTTATATGATTCCTATCATTATAAAACTTTCGGAGGTTGGCCAAATTCCTCTCAAACTTAAAAGTCTGAGTATCTTTTGGCACGATTTATGAAATGTCTAGGTATAGAAGGAACGGCGCATACGATTGCCGCCAGTGTAATTGATGACAAAAATAAGATTCTCTCTGATGTAAGGGCAATGTACACCACAGAGAAGACTGGAATTATTCCAAAGGAAGCTGCTTTGTTCATGAAAGAAAAGAAAGACTTCATAATTGAAACTGCATTAAAAGAAGCAAATGTTTCTTTCAAGGAAATAGATGTTATTGCATTTTCCCAGGGCCCTGGACTTGCTCCTTCATTATTAGTTGCGTTTAATTTAGCAAAAGAGCTTGCTTTAAATCACAAAAAACCTTTAGTTGGCGTAAATCACATCGCTGCTCATCTAAACACAGGTTTTTTATTTCATAAGCTAAAAGATCCTGTCTATGTATTTGTATCTGGCGCTAATACTCAGATAATAGTGCTTGAGTCAAAAAAATATCGCATTCTAGGAGAGACTCTTTCAATCGGCCTTGGAAATGCTTTTGACAAATTCGGAAGATCCGCTTCATTGGGTTTCCCTGCAGGCCAAAAAATTGAAGAACTAGCCAAGGACGGCTCTTATGTAAAACTACCTTATTCTGTAAAGGGTATGGACGTGGAATTTTCAGGGATGATAACAGAGGCAATAAAAAAACTTAATCAAGGTTTTTCTTTAAATGACCTCTGCTATTCACTGCAAGAAACCTGTTTTTCTATGCTCACAGAAGTAACGGAAAGGGCTCTTGCGCACACAGAAAAAAGCGAAGTGATAGTAATCGGCGGGGTTGCAGCAAATAAAAGATTTAATGAAATGTTGTCTATTATGTGTAAGGAAAGAAACGCCAAGTTCTACATCTGCCCAATAAAATATGCCGGCGATCAGGCAGTTATGATAGCTTATCTAGGCTTAAAAATTTTCAGAAGCAAAAAATTCCAAAGTATAAATCAACTTGACATTCTGCCAAGATGGCGTGTTGACGAGCTTAAAGTAAACTGGGCCTAATTAAGGTATGATTATTTTTTCACGGATTTTTTTAAATAGAAATAAGACGCTATCGCAACAATCAAAACAAACAAAAGCAGGATTGTTGTTACATTTCTAAACTCTTTTGATGCATCATGTTTATCAAATGCAACAGGATTTTCTGTGTTTGGAAGAGGGGAAAATTCAATAGTTAAATTCTTGATGCCCTTATCAGCACTTGTGATTGTCACTGATTGTGCCTTGTCTTGGTAACCGTCCTTCTTTAAGGTTAATTGGTATGTTCCCTGATCTAGATTAGTTATCAACAGTGGTGTGTTCCCTTTGAAGACTCCATTTATATACAGGCTAGCTCCACTCGGGTTGCTGTTTATGCTCAAATTTACCTTTTGCGCAGTTCCAGTACCATTACTGCCACCAGAACCACCTCCGCCGCCAGAGCCTCCACCACCACCTCCGCCGCCAGAGCCTCCACCTCCGCCAGTACCTCCACTGGTTGTAACTGTAAAGTCTTTGAATACTGCAGAGTTTTCTACTTCAAAAGTGTCATTAACAAAAAATGAGATTCTATATGCCCCAGCAGCCGGTACTGTGCCATAAATATCAGCCGTATTGCAGTTGGGTATTTTAGTCTTGTCCACTATAATCAGATTTCCTTGGCTGATGTTATAATAACAGCTATCAATCTGTGAACCCTGGGTTAATGCATTAATGCTTAAATTTACTCTAAAAGTTAATGCATTGACTGTGTCTAATGGTGAATTTACAGTTATTGATGGGGGGATTAATTCGCTTGGTGATAGTCTTCCTTTAACAATGTTGCTGCAGTAGCCATTTATATCACATACTTTTCCGTACCAGAAAGGTATTGACATAGGCTCTGTAGAATAAATTAATCCACAATAACTATCGCTTGTTGATTCTATAGATTGGCAATAACAACCCCCACTATAGTCACATCCAGCAAATGTCGGATCTGTAGATATTAAAAGTTTGGCTAAATAAACACTATTCCATCTGCCATTAAAGGCATACTTCTTTAAGGTTGGTGATAGTGTTGTGCGGGTTAAGTCTATACCATTAAAAATCATGCTAACAGTTGTGAATGCTCTTGTCTCCGAGTTTATAATGTTAGATAAAGAGTCTTGTGCAGTTGAAGTAAATGAATATGTAGCATCAACAGGAATTCCCTTAAATGATGCATAATAAGAACCAAACATCCATGGGCTTCTTGGATCAAGGTCATCAGTCAAATCATCATTCAAATCATCTATTTCTGTTCTTGTTAATTTTTTAGAATAAATCTTAAACTCGTCAAAGGTACCTTTGGCTTGGGTTGCTCCCAGCTTATCTGATCCTATGAATAGATAAGAATTTGAAGATTGTATATTCCCACTATAAGCCAGCGTATAATAAGGACTAAATCTCTTTCCCAACAAATCGTATATCACAAATTCCATTTGACCTGAACCATAGCTTAGTACAGCAAGGTTCCAATTAAAGTTGTTTATTACGGATGAAAGCGCATTAGCATTCTCATAATTTCCAGCATCGGTGTTGATGCCGAATTTTATAACATTCCCCTCTCTCCAGATGTATATTCCTTGGTTAGTGCTTGGATTCCTGTTATCAAACAAGTAATATTGATGTATAGGCTGATTTGTATCTGCCCATATAGCTTCTGGTTTAAACCAAAACATGATTGTCCCTTCGGCATTATTAAAATTATCTAAGCGCGTATATCTAAGCAAGTCTATATTGTCTATTAAAACACTTTCAAATCCGGAATTAACTCCTGGCACGAATGTCGTGCCCACAGCATTGCCAGATTCTCCCTGGTCGCAAACGTAATTATTAGAACTTTCAAAGTTACAGCTTAACAAGTCTGGGAGCACATAATTAACATTATCAAACTTTAAAGTAAACTTATCTACAACAAATCCGGATACTTGGGGAGAGATAGTTATGCTATCTGTAGCTAATATGGCATTGTTAGAAGGGGTGGGAGTGATAAAAGTTATTGAAGGTATGGCTCCACCACCTCCACCGATATCATCTACCTCGCCGGGAGCCTTGAATATCCTGATTTTGGGATAAAATATTATTAAAAGAATAACAAACATTAATAATGCGGCAATTATTATAAGCCTCTTTTCACTAAATTTCATTAAGAATTTAATGATAACGGAGATTTATAATCTTTTTGGTGCCTTGTTTAGTATTATTAATAACCTTTCTTAACATAAGTGACTTCGAGATCCCTATAAGTAGTTTCTAAGTAAACAGGATCTTCTTTAACATTGTTTGGGTAGTTTATTTTCCATATCTTTATCGGGCCTACTAATCTTCCCCTATACAATATCAAAGGAGCTGCACTATTCTCATCTGTATAAACCAATTTATATGTATCTGATTGCTGTCCATACAGGTAAAGTTTAGTAAACAAAGTTCTTCTTACTTTTGGTGATACATACAATGCTGCGCCGTAAGGATTTATATTAGTGCCGTCATAAGAAGGTATGATTCTTAAGCAGCCATTAACACCTTTCTGCTCGAAATTTATTTCCTTGTCATTTATAAAAATGCATTCTAGAGGCACTTTATAAGGCTGTCCATTATATACTAAGAGGGCCGTTGGTTGTAAAATCACTGAGTTATTTCCATCCTTGGCAATCGGTAGGTAAAATCCTGCTATGCCTGCAGACTGCCTTGGGAATACTTTGCCTTCATAGATAAAATCCTCATCTAAGCTAACGCCACCCTCATAAATGAGAATTGTTGTATTCCTAGTTTCTTGTACTTGCGGATTTAATCCGTAGGTTCCTATCCATGAATATCTGTCATAATTTGCATCAGAGCCTATGCTTGAAAATGCCGGGTATTTGCCTATTTCATCCGAAACTATAAGTAAATAAGAGACATCGTGAGTTTTTAAGAAAGACAATGGTTCTGTTTCATTTTGTGCTGTAAGCACCAGTCTCCCTACATAATAATTCCATGGCCCTATCGCATTTCCGCCGTCTGTGACAGTAGCTCTTTCAAAACCAGTCTGCACTAAATACCCATAGTCCCACCAGTGCACAAATACAGCATCTTTAGGAGTGTTTTCCTTCACCCAATTTCCGGCCATCTGCCATTGCTGGTTGTATATAGGCCCTATGACTTTTGAGGTTGCTATTGTAGTATTTGAAAAGCCATATAGTATGTACAAAACTATTATTCCTATGATTGCATAACTCACAAACTTTAAAGCATTGTTCTTTATTTTTTCATTTTTGCTTATATAATCGACTAAGCTAAATACTAAAAATGCAAACAAAAACGTTGCTATCGGCGCAAATGGAAACACTAGTCTTATGGCAGTTTTCGCCCCTATAACTCCGAGCAAGAACCATATGAATATCAAACTATATTTCTTGTCTATGTTTGTTATTTGATCGTAGGTTATTTTGTCTTTGTAATAGGCTACAAAGAATACGTATATTAGGTATATAATAAATTCAAGAATGGAAAACAGTAAAACAAAATCCGATAATGTATTTTCACCATTTAATCTCGAGTTCGGAGAGTATCTGCTTAGTATAAATCCCAAGATAAAGATTGTGTAAGCAAACGTAAGTTTCCATCGGTATTTTTCAATGTTCCTAACCATGTCATAAAAGAGCCATATAGAAGCGATGATAAACAGCCAAACAAAAATTGCTGTAAAGTCCCCGAACCAGTTCACGAAATAAACCTGGTGGTTTTCAGCAACAGTCAAACTCCATCTGTTGTCTTGCTGCGGGCTAAACAAGCCTTCAACAGGCCCGTAAACAGAATTAAAAACAAATAACGGATTGAAAATTATGCTTGTGATTATGGCTATAAACATTAACGTAATAATAAAAGTCGTGATTGTGATGGGGATCTTTATTTTGTTTAGTCTTTCCTTCAATTTAAAGACATTTAGTTTCAATATCAAGAAATTGAATAACGCATAATTTAATGACAGCAAAACTATTCCTGTTGTTAATGATGATGCTAGTATAGGTATGTCAAACCTGCCTTTTCCAAAGAAGGCCATTAAAGCTATGGTAACTATGCTCCAAATAGCATATACCATAAAGTCTTTCTTTTCAAACTTATTAAGCAATAGTTCCAATAACGCAAAACCGCCAATAGAAACTAGCGCATAAACTACGCCGCCCCATGTCAATGCCGTAAATGCAGTTGCTACCCCTGACAATAAGGCAAAAATTGTGGCATTGAAGAATTTCTTTGACTGCCACGATATTATATATAAGTATAAAGATAAAAACATTAATGGCATTGCTAATGCTTCTTTATCAGACACGCCACTCATAGTCCTAAATAGGAATGCTGGCACTACAGTAAGGGTCAGTGAAGCTAATAGGGCGATTCTATATTCGAAAAGTTTTCTTACTAATAAAAAATAAAACAAAATCCCGAAGATAAATGCTATTGCCGGGTATATTATGTCAATATACTCGAGAGTCAATGATTTATTGAAAATATACAAGAACTTGTAAAGGTAAGCAATAAAGTAACTCAAGAAGCCGAATTCTGCCTGTGGTTGAAATCCTAAAGGATAATATCTTAGCTTGTCTATTTCAGGCATATGCCCGTTCTCAACAATATACTTTGCATACCTGTAAAATGCATGTGCATCAGGATCAGCCAGATATCCGCCTAAAACACCAACATTATTTGTCCTTATGTTAAATCCAAAAACAGCGATTAATATTATTGCTAGATACACCCAGATGAATTTCTTGTTCTTCAGAATCTCGATTAATTTTTCTTTTCTTTTGTCTAGCAAATCTTCCCCCATATTCGAGTAAATTTTGGTTAGGTTTATATATTTTTCCCTTAGAAAAAGGCTTCTGAAAAATGAAAAAGAAGTCTATTTTAGCGGTATTATTTGTATTATTTTTGTATCTCGTAGTTTTGGTTCTATTCACATATTTCTCAAGAACAATATCCTTTCACGACACTTATGAATATGTCACATTAACAAAAGAGTTTGCCGGCATCAACAATATTAATGTTTACACTACCCATTCTTTGATTTTTCCTTTTTTTGCTGGCCAGATATTAAAACTGTTCCCGAACATTTTTGTTTTGAAATTGCTTGGATCAATATGGCTGTTTTTCACGGCGTTGTTAATTTATTTTTACTCAAAAAATAAAAAGGCATTGCTGTTGTTTGTCTTTTCTCCTATAACATGGTTCATCAGCATACAATACACGCCAATAATTCCGTCTGCATTTTTCATTCTGCTGGCATATGTATTGTTCAAGAAGTATGAGCAGAATGATTCAAAAATAAGTTTCTTGTTTTCCGGCATATCGAGCGGGATAGCAATAAGCATTTACTATCCTTCATTAAGCATCATACTGTTTTTCATCTTAGTTTTTATGTTTAATAAAAAATTCTACGTCCCATTTTCATACATAATGGTATTATTAGCCTCGTTAATACCGGAATTTATATTGAATTACATTTTTTTCAAAATGCCTTTCTATTCATTGATAAGATACTTTGGGATTAATGCGCTGGTGCTTGCAGGAAAATCGTTTAAGGTTGGCTTTATATATTTTTACTGGGCATTAATACCATTTGCAATCACTCTATTTTTGTACAAGTTGCTAAGGATAGATTTTAAGAAGTTCAGGAAAGAGTTAATCTTCATTTTACTTTCTGCAATATTCTTTGCAGTAAGGGGGGGTGACCTCAAGTACTTTTACTTGTTTGCTCCGATTATTCTGTTGATATT
>JBBSWI010000026.1:0-5341 GCA_038046405.1 Nanobdellota archaeon
TCCCGGCTAAATTTATATTATCATAGTTGCTTATCAAGTCAATGACCTCCTTTTCCGATTTTTTCTCTCCTTTGTAGAATGATTCAGAAACTTTCAATTGAAGCTCATTTTCCTCGAAAGTCTTCCCTAGAATATCCTCGTCGCAAATGACTAGTATTTCTCTTTCTTTAGATTTGTGTATTTTTACATACATCATATTTTAGTTTTTATGGGGTGTTTCGCACCACAGGCGGTACATTTTATTAAAGTGATTCTTTCTTCCTTGATTAATTGTGTGTCTGGCTTTCCGCACTCTGGACATAGAACAAATTGTTTGGCATAGCGTTCTATTTTAGAGTTTATCAATGAAGAGCTTAACTTTCTTCCCAGAATCAATCTCGGGCCGTCTATCGAAGCAGGAGTAGCTAATTCCCTCTGCAAATACTTAAGCAAATGATTAGGATCTCGCCTGAATATGCTGCAAATCTGCTGGAAGTTGCTTATTATAGTTTTGCTGCCTTGCAAATGCCCTATAACCTTAGGTATTTCAAACCTTTCTTTGTTTAGTACAGACTCTGGCAGTTTCTCCCTTCCACGATCAAGAAAACTTTCATAATCATCCATGCAATTTCCTATAAAACACAATTTATAAAGATTTAGTTTATTGTTTTAAATTAGATTTTATGTTTTTTATAAAATTATCAAAATCTCTTGATTTGATAGAACCGCCGCAGGCATGTTCATGCCCTCCAAATCGGCCGTTTAGGTTTTTGGAGGCCTCCAATACTTTTTCAAGAATATTGTATTTTGCGCTCCTGAAGCTTATCTTTATTTCATCGCCCTTTTCCCTGCCTACGATAATGACTTTGTCAGGAAATCTGTACAATAATTCATTTGACAGTTCTGATGTGTAAGAAATCTTTCTGTCAGGATAAACAAACAATAGCAGTTCTTCGTTCTTGTCATGCAAAGAAGAAGCTTTTTCTAGTATTTTATTGTATTCCTTAATGTATTTTTCCCCGGAATCATAAATATGCATGCCTTCTTTTGTAGTCTTGTTTAAGATTTCATAAGGATCGTTTATTTTGGTAAACATTTCAATGGATTTCATAGCATCAGAGGTTTTTCCCTTCAGATTAAACAAGAGCAGTTTTACTATGAATCCAAGTTTGGTTTCAAATATGGCTTTTGATGGCTCTTTTATGTTGTTAGGAAGCAGTTCCGGATATTTTTTGCTGAATTCTTTTGCATATTCAGGAATAGCCCAGTCGGATATGGCCCCTAAAGTGGCTATCCACAAGTCTTTTTTAGTGACTTGGTAGCAGCAAGCAGTTGTTGAAGTTCCATCCGCTTTTTTCCACATCAATGGGTTATAATAATGAATTCCTTTTCTGTTTTGGACAGTATGATGATCAATCCATATTATAGGCACGTTGCACTTGTCTATAAACTCCTGTTTTACTTCTGCTATGTCCAATACAAAAATATAATCTGGGCTGTATGAATCAACTTTATCGTAGAAATTCAAGTCAAGAATGGGCAATGACTTTAATATTATTCCCCTGCCTTTCTGGCAGTATTTCTTGAATAATATATATGAGCAGGTGCCATCAGCGTCATCATCGAAAAAGAACAAGGGATTTTCAGCCCGGTCAAGATAGCTTTGTATCTCTCTTAATTTGTCCTCTGGAATCATAAGAATTTGCCTTCGCTAACCATTTATAAGCTTATGGTACATAAAACCAATAACCTTCCCCCGGCTGTATTTGAGTGTTAAAGTTTGTTATTCTTTCATAGGCATTGGTTGCATTTAATTTCCAAACTTGTGAAACATTATAGTTCTCTATTTCCTGCTGTACGGTTCTTGATGTCAGATTATGTATCCCTATCAAGTTCCATCCAGGATTTAAAGGATTAACTGGATAAGATCCGTTTGCATTGTTTGTATTGCCATTGATAGTTATTGAAGAGGAATTATTCATCATTACAAAGTAAGCTCTTCTAGGCTCTATTGTGCTTAGTGTGCTAGGGACTCCAGGATTTGGATAGTAGACTCCCCATCCAGTTGATGCATTGTAAGAATAGATGCTCCTTACATTGCCCAATATTTGGCCGAATATCGAAGTTATGGAGTTATTTACAGGAACTAATGGCAACGAAACAAGATTTATTCCTTGATTTAATACAATACTAAAATTACAATTTGTGATACATGCAGAAGAGACTACTGTAACAAACAGACTAGGCCCAGTGTTATTGCTTGTGAAATTTTCGTCTCCTGAAGAATTTGCGAAGAATACATATGAACCAATTGAAAGAACAGTCTCTACGCCAGAAAGATAAGTTATGTCTTGCTGGTTTCTGTATAAATTGTAATTTTCGGAATCAGAGTATGCTGTTGCATTGATAGTCTGGTTATCTGTAATGGTCAAGTTGCTAGACACGCCATTCATCAGTAATTTTATCGAATTTTTTCCTTTCAATACAGTTACTATTAATGTTGCTGATGAGCTTGTATAATTTGCACTTGACGAAATATTTGCAATATAGTTATAAGTTCCAGCTCTTAGTTTTACATTAATCCCCCCTTCATTGTTTACATTAATCCCCCCTCTGTATAAATTTGATTGTATCTCGCTCGGCAAGCATGATCCAGTGACATTTATTGTACTAGGGAATGTTACTGTTGTTGAAGGTAATGATTGTAGGCTACAAGTTGGAATAGCTTTATTCAAGGTAAATGTCTGCAATGATGTTTGATTAATATTTCCAGAAGTATCATTAGCATACCATTTATATATGTAATTTCCAGCTGCCAGATCATTCACAGGAAAGTAATACTGCCCCCCAATAGAGGATATTACAGTTACATTTCTTAAGATTCCATCAAAATTGTTCTCAAGTACAACATTTGAGAGCGCATAATTATCAGTCCAAGTAACATTAAAATAATAAGTTCTATTTCTTGCGTAAACATTTGATGTTGGATTAATTATATTTGAATATGAAGGGGCTATTGTATCTGTAGATACTTGGGTAACATTTACATAATAACTTACTCCAGTGTCGTTTACGCTATAGTTTTGATTTCCATCAGAGAACACCTCATACAAATAATAACCGACAGGCAAGTTTATTTTTGTTCCCGACTCATTGGTTACATCTATTCCATTCCTGTACATAATGAAATTTCCGGATGAGCTTGATGCCGTAGCATTTAGCGTCTGATTATTTAGTATTGTCAGGTTATTAGAAAACCCATTTAGTGATAAGTACACAGGATTTAATGTCTTCAAGATCAACGCGTTCCACTCAGCACTTGAGTAAGTGAAGTTATATGTATCAGACACATTTACAATATAGCTATAGTACCCCGGGCTCAATAGGACATACTTGCTGTTTTCATTATTAGCATTCATTAGCACGCCATTTATGTCAGTTCTGTATAAATTGAAATATGGATTTATCAGGCTATACTCCATAAGATTCACAGAAGTGGTACACCTGCCAGTAACATTAATTAAGTTAGGGTAGTATACCACAAATAAAGGTAAGAAAGTCAATGCGCAACGCGGGGTAACTTTGTCTATATTAAATACTATTGGAATTGTTTTGTTCAGATTGCCCGAGCTGTCATTAGCAGACCATCTATACAAGTAATTTCCTACAGCAATGTCAGAAACAGCGAAATAATATTGGTTTCCAACTTTAGTGTTTACTGTAACATTCCTTAATGCCCCGTTAAAGTTATGTTCTATTATCACAGTGCTTAATACAGAATTGTCTGTCCACGTAATATTAAAAGTATAATTCCCTAGTCTTGTGTAATTAATTGGCTGTTGGGGCTGTATTATTCCAGAGTATAAAGGAGCCTGTGTGTCTGGTACAACAGAATTTACTGTGAAAACTCTTGTTTCAGAAACAGTATTGATATTATTTACATCCTGGGCTGTTGCATTAATTGCATAGGCTCCATTAGGGAGATTATTTAATTTAAGATAATAACTTCCAGATTCTACATTATAAACTCTCGAGATTTCTTCAGAGCTTAGTCTCTTGCTGTATGTCTTAAATTCATCAAACACAGAATTTGCTTGGAAAGTAAGTGTCCTCCTAGATCCAACATAGATATTTGTATTGAATGCTGTTATTGAGCCTGTATATGCTGTTGAATTTACTGGATATCCATCTAAGTACATGCTAAAATTACCATTGCCATAGGTTACTGCGATATGATGCCAAGTTCCTTGTAACAATGATGTTGATGGATAATTAATTGAGAAAGGCCCACCAACGTTTGTATAAATAACCGGCCTGATTGAGTCTGTATTTGTTGGTTTCCAGAAAAGTAAACCAGTAGCTGTTGTATCACTATAAGTGTCTAGTAGTATATATCCGGTAGAAGTCAACCACCCATTGTTGTTTATCCAGAACATTACAGTACCTTCTCCAAGATTGATATTATTTGTGCTTGAATATGTCAGTGAGTCTATCCCGTCTATTAATATCCCTTGTCCAAAAATTCCTGGGCTAAATGTTGTGCCAGAACCAGTTCCAAGAACAGAATTGTCACAGTTATAAATATTTTCATAATGACAGCCCATTAAGTTTGGGGTTGTGTAATTGTTTCCATTAATCTCGAGATTAACTTTGTTTAGTCCAAAAGAGCTGGTAATGCTAACATTAAGTGTAACATTATTATTGTTTAATACTGAATTATTTAATGGAGTTGGATTTGTAAATATAACATTAGTGGGAGTGGAACTAGAAGTCATAAAGTTATTCTCCATGCTCTGTGCACTGTTTCCAGCAGCATCAGTAGAATTAACCACATAATAATAAAGTGTAGAAGCACTTAATCCTGTTAATGGCACTGAATGGCTTGTTCCAATGGCTCCAGTGATTTCAGTAGGATAATTTCCGGGAATAGTCCCATATTTGGCTAAAGAGCTGGAACTTTCATCTGTAGTCCATGTAATTGTAGCTGAATTTTGGGTTATGCTGGTGTTTTGTATGTTGCTTATCATAGGGGGTGTAGTGTCTATGACAATACAGGCCCCATTTAAGCAGCCATTGCTGCAAGCAGCTATCTGAGTGGAAGCTGAAGTAGATGTTGAAGCTAAACAATAATATTCTGTTAATTGGCTTCCTGTGCAAAAATCAGTGCCCGAAGCAGTTCCCGAGATGAATACTGTGCCCTGCTGATCGTTGTTGATTGTTGGATAAACTCCTAGGTCTGTGTCAGTACATGTGGCTGTTTGCGGCCCAGACCCAAATTCATACGCCCCCATGTCCTGTCTCAATCCATTTGGCCTTACATTTCCATCTTTGTCAATTGGAACCTGTGTTGTAGGATCTCCGG
>JBBSWI010000027.1:0-11896 GCA_038046405.1 Nanobdellota archaeon
TGTCAAGGCTTTCTTTATAGGGAAGAATCGCGCTGACATTGCCAAGCAAAAACAGCAGCATGATCAACATGCTCAACAGCCTCTTTTTCATCAGGAGGATTAAAATTCCTTACATTATAAATATTTCTTTTTCTTGAACATTAATCATAGTCTCTTTTTATTTCCTCTCCAATTTTTTGTTTTTTGTAGATTGTCAATATTTTTATAGCAGCCTCAGTTATTTTATCACAAACAAATCTGCCGTTTACTATTAGATTTCCTATTCTTTCTTCTCTGCAATAAAGGAATTCCTCGATGCCCTTCCTTTCCTTTTCTTTTTTGCATGGTTTGCATGCAGCTGCCTTATTTCCATCGCTTTCAACGACTATGTTTGCCAGATTATATTTTTCAATCGTTTCCCCATTTAGAATTATGTCCACTGCAAGATTTCTCGGGCTCTTCTCCCTGTTGCAATATAGGCAGGTATAATTGTCTCGTCTTATAATTTTGTCGCCATTATCAGAAGGTCTTCCAGATTGTATCCTGAAATGATGTTGATAGCGCCTCTGTAACCTCTTGAATTTTTCTTTAAAGAAATAATCAATTGAATCCATGTATGACACCTATATCTAGACAAATAAAAAATAAGCGATATTTTTAAGCCTTTCTAATTCTGCTTTTTTCATAATCTTCATAGAATTTTTCTCTAAGTTTGTTGAGCTCTTTCATTATAGACATTTTAAGTCCTTTTTCTTCAAGTATATCAAATCTTTCTCCAACCCATGTAATCCAAACATCCTGCTTATTCTGTTTCACTTGACTCTTAAGCTCTTCTAGGATAATATTCCAGTCTGGGTCTTGTGTGGTTGCAATGCTTATGCAATCAATAATATCACCTTCTCTTTCAGTCATTGTCTTGAATAAAAAGATATCCTCATTTGAGCAAAGAAAGATGTTAAGATAGCTAAGCTCAATTACTTTTTCTGCTCTTTTTATCATGTTTTCTGAAAGGGAGAATTTTCCGCAAACCTCTTTTTCAAACAAGTCTACTCTAAAATCCCCCCTTTGGAATATCTGGCTCAGATTCATACGAGCATACCCCCTTTCAGGAATTTGTGGCTTGAATCTTATTTTATCCAATCCTTTCTGGAGTTCAATGAATTCCCGCTTTGTTGCTACAACTAGATCTATGTCCTTTGTTGCAGGTTTCATTCCCCGCCTAAGAAGAACCGCCCCACCAATTACATAAGTTTTTACTTTCTTGTGCATTGAGCCGTTTAGTTCTTCGAATAGTTCTTCTACCTTCTTGAAGTCATCTATCATCGTACACCTTTATTTTGTAAACACCTGCCCTGTCTTTTATTTCTGCAAGTGCCGGATATCCAAGAATCTTTTCTCCAGATAATAACCTGCTTAATTTGTCAACTATTGGATGCTTTATCTTTGAAAGCTCTTTTTTATGCTTTAAATAGAATAATGTTATAAATATTAAATATCTTATGTCAGGATCTTTTTCTGCCACAAAAAGTGAGTGCCTGAACACTTCTCTTATGATAAGCTTCTTCTTTGGTAAATAATAGTAATTTGTTATCAGCAATAATCCCAGGCCATATTTTTCATATGCCGAGAATGCTGTTTTTTCTGCGTCAATTTCTTCTTTATTTGAGAATACAATCTCTTTATCAGTTTTGTAATATATCACTGAGTTTACTGGCACCCTTAAATCAATAGAATTTTCATATTTCTTTAATTCAATAATGCATTCTTTTACGTCAGACCATATTTTTTCATTAATACTATAAGTTCTGTTTTCAGTTAATACTAAGCTCATCTTTTTACCTTGATTAATCTTTTTTAGAATTGTTGTCTTGTGGAGACCTGTTATATTTTTAATATCTGTAATGGTTTTCGGCTCTGTAATCTCCATATATATCTTAAGTCCAGTTCCAGATAAAGGACTTGAAAGGTTTGCTGCCTTTGAAAGAAGCTTCAAAAGCATATTTATATGAGTCTTCATTTCAGGTTGTAGGATTCCATCTTTTAAACTTAGAATGCCTTTCTGGCTTAATTTCTGGGCAATTCTGTAAACCTGCGAAATGCTGATTTTGAGAGATTTAGCTAGTTCAGACACATCTTTAATTCCATTTCCTAGATCTGAAATTACCTTGAGCTCAGTATTTGAAAACTTCATAATTATATGAAAATGCGAATACTATATAAATGTTTCGCATTTTTGTAAACTTAACAAGTTCCCAAGCTGAATCTATAAATGCAGAAACTCAAAAAAATAGTCTTCATAAAAAAGAAATATTTTGATATAATCTACAAAGAAGAACAAAAACATAAAAAGTAATTATGGGACATCACAAATAAAATTTCAACTAGAAAGCTTTATAAATCAAACACAATAAAAAAATTTATGGCAGGATTAAGAAAAGGGCATTGCTATACAAACATTAAAAGGCCTTATACCAGAAAAAGCAAATTCCAGAAGAAAGGCTTCATAAAATCTGTGCCCAACTCAAAAGTAGTTCGCTTCGAGATGGGCGATCCTAAAAAGCAGTATAATACAAAGGTAATGCTCGTTTCTAAGCAGGACATTCAGATAAGGCACAATGCAATAGAAAGCGCCCGTCAAATAATCAACAGGAATTTAACCAACAAATTAGGGCAGAATAACTATTTCTTTCAAGTTCACATGGTTCCGCACCATATTCTTAGGGAAAACAAAATGCTTGGCGGGGCCCATGCAGACAGACTGCAGACAGGAATGGCCCATGCGTTTGGTAAGCCTGTAGGGCTGGCATCCCAAGTTAAGACTGGCAAAGTAATGTTTTCTGTAAATGTTAACGCAGAGAATATAGAATCGGCTAAAGAATCCTTGCTTAAGGCAACTCCAAGGCTTCCCGGCAGAGCTACCATAGAAATTATTAAAAATCAAGTAAAAGCAGCTTCTTCCTGATTTACTATCATACAAAAAAGTGGCATATACAGAACTAACTAAGGAAAAGACACCTCTTTAAATCTTAAGGCACATTAAGGCGATTTCTCTTCTTCGAGGTAGCCCATCATGAACCCTTCCTCTTCTGAGCTTATTTCGTCCCACTCTAAAAGCTCATTTATGTTGGCTTCGCTGTAGATGTCGTCTTCAGAATACAAATATTCGTCTTTGTACATCTCTGGTTTTATGTTTTGTTTTTTAGGTCTCATAAAGTTCACCCCCCAATCAACATCACTAATAAAAACATTTAAATATATATACTTGTGCCATATATCATATATTTTTGTATATAAAACATATACAGCATATAGGGGGTTGTTAATTTGACATTTGAATCCAGGAAAATAATAAAGTTCGGAAATTCTTCACATGTAGTTTCTTTGCCTAGTTCATGGGTCAAAAAAAACAAGCTGAATAAAGGTGACAAGGTATTCCTAAAAGAAAGCCTAAATAACGAATTAGTGATTTTCACCAATTCAGAGCAAGGCAAGGAAATCATAAAAGAAATAACCATAGACGCGACAAATAAACCATTCTTGTACATAGACAATGCGTTGATCTCTGCGTATATCAATGATTACAACATAATAAAGATAATAGGAAAAAATCTAGACAAAACAGCTAACGACATAAGAAAGATAATTCATGAACTCGCCGGTCTAGAGGTTATTGAACAAAACAATGACAGAATAATTGCAAAAGATTTCCTTAATGTTAAGGACATATCATTAGATACTATAATACGACGTTCAGATATAATTCTTAGGAATATGCTCCTAAGTCTAAAGGATTGTGCAAAAAATGGATCTGGAGACTGCAGCATTACTGTGAGCAATTCTGATATGGATGTTAATCGGCTGTGTTTTGTGCTTAATAAGGTCTCTAGAAAAGCATTTGATAATCCACAATTTGCAAAGGACTTGAATATGTCAGCATATTCAATAATTAACTATTACAGGTTTATGTTTAACCTTGAAAATTTCGGCGATGAGATAAAAAGAGTGGCGAGGCTTTTCACCATAGCAAAAAAATCAAAAAAGAACAACATCAAAAGCTTTGTTGTGCATTATGAGACTATCGAGTCTATGTACCTAGATACAATGAAGGCTTTCTATAGCAAGGACTCTGAACTTGCGTACAGGATATATGGAGATGTAAAAGATGTTATAATAAACGTAAATGAAATGCTAGAACATAATGTCTATCCCGTAGATGTAAGGATAGTTGAAAAACTAAAAAATATGCTTATCTGCATTAAGAGAATGGTGAGGATAACCATAAACCTCTCTATAGGTTAATGTTTTATCTTCTCTATTTTGGAAGCTAAAATAAAGTCATTTATTGAAAGGCCGTTTATCGCATGCGTATACAAAGTTATTATGACCTTGTTATACATGTGTATCAATATATTTGGGTGGTGGTTCTCTTTTTCGGAGATTTCAGCAACCTTATTCACGAAATTCATTGCTTCTTTGAAATTCTTGAAATCGAATTCCCTCTCGATTAATTTGTCATCCAATACAGTCCAGTCCTTTAACTTGTCTAGATAAAGCCTGAATTCCTGCCTCACAAGGAGCTTTTCATGGCCTTCGCATGGAGTGCATTTTTTTGATTCTAGTTGCATATTATATATAAGGAACTGTTTGTATATAATTTTTGCTATTGGGCAAGTTTTTTAAACTTTGATTTATTCAAGGCAGATATGAAAAGCTTTAGGAAAGAGCTTTGGTTTAATCTTCCAAAAAGAAGGGACTTCATTAATATAACAAGTGAACTGGAAAAAGCCGTAAAAGAGTCACGTATAAAGGAAGGCTTGCTTCTTTGCAATGCGATGCACATAACATCAAGTGTTTTTATCAATGACGATGAATCAGGATTGCATCAGGACTTTGAAGATTGGCTAGAAACTCTGGCTCCTGAAAAGCCTTATTCAAGATACAAGCACAATAACACAGGCGAGGATAATGCCGATGCCCATCTGAAAAGGACTATAATGGGCCGCGAAGTGATAATAGCCATTACTGATGGAAAACTTGATTTCGGGCCTTGGGAGCAGGTATTTTATGGTGAGTTTGACGGCAAAAGAAAGAAAAGGGCTCTTGTCAAGATTATCGGAGACTGACTATTTTTTATTTGATTTTTTCTTGCTTAGTATCCATGCAATCAAGATTACTACTATTATCAGGGCTATAACAATTCCCCATAAAGAAACCCTTTCAACGCTTCTTTGAACCTGCAGGCTGGTCTCTTCAGCATTTGCCAAAGCCAAATTTAAGAAATAAACTACAAAAAAAGAAGAGAATATCTTAATGAGCCCTTTCATATAAAGCTGAAATGAACCAGGATATTTAAACTTTTTTGTTGCAGGGAGGTTAGTGTGATATCCAAAATGACATAATAGCTTCAGAATTTGCCACGAAAGTCCGCTATTTCTCTTAAATCTTGGCTTCTTCGGCAATTAAATGCAGTACGAAATACCGCAGGAGCTTGAATACAGGGAAAAGATAGTGTTTAACTTGGATTTTGAGCAGCTGATTTATGCGTCACTAGCAGCATTTCTTTCATTATTGATATTAAAAAGTCCTGTTTCATTGACTGTAAAATTAACAATTATATTGATATTTGCATCTATAGCGTCATTATTCATGTGGTTTAACTTCAAGGCAACATTAAGGAATTTTCTGCGGTGGGTCAGCTTCAGGCATGTTCATTTGATGTCCAGCAAGATGAACAATTTTTTTTCATTGCATAACATCGAAGGAAATTCATTTGAGATAAAAACCAAAGGGGGCAAAATACTGCGCGCAATAAGCAAGGATTTCTATGCCGTGGAAAAAATTGCCATACTAAAGATAATGCCAATAAACTTTTCCATAAGGGATGAAGACTCAAAACTGCTGATAATAAAAAACTTCCAGAGCTTCCTTAACAGCCTTGACTTCAACATTCAGATAATAATAAAGACAGAGCCATTGGTGCTGGATGATTACTTTAATAGCCTGGAGAAAGGAATAAACCAAAAATACATCTCTTACTTTAACGAACACAAGGAAAATCTTATTGGCCTAATTCAAAAGGAGAAAATACAAAATAGAAATTTCTATATTGTAATAAAAGGCTCATCCAGCATAGAAACAAAAGTAAGCTTATGCTTGGAAAAGCTGAAGTTGATGCACCTCCAGGCCGTAAGATTGGATGAAAAAGATCTGCTCAAATTCTTGAAATGCTTTTTTAAAAATGCAGAGGACAAAAGTTACGTCAACGATGTTTCTAGGATGGACTATTTGAATTATTTGGTCTCTCCAAACTACATCAAGAATAACATAAGCTTCCTTGAAATCGACAATAAGTTCTGCACTTCATTAATAGCTTTTAACTACCCAAGAAATGTGCAGGCGGGTTTTCTCGACAGATTAATAAAATTAAACGGAGATTTTGACATTTCTTTACATATCGAGCCCTTTCCAATTGAAGAAACCATAGTAAAAGTGAATAAGGAACTGCAAAAGCAACGCTCTGACTTGTATTCCTTAAAGAAAAGAAAGATTCTAAACACGAGCCTTGAAATCAAATATCAGGACACAAGGAAAATCCTTGAGGAATTGCAGAAAGGCTCGCAAAAACTATTCAATTTAAGCATGCATATCCTTATTAGGGCAGATTCAAGGCAAGAACTCGATGTCCTGCTTAAGAAAACAGAGACCGAACTAAACTCCCTGTTGATAAGCCATAAAATTCCTTTGTTCAATGTACATAACTCTTTAAAGAGCGTGATGCCGTTCTGCTTTGACAATCTTAATTTCAAGAGAAATATAACAACAGAAGCATTAAGCGCTTTCTTCCCATTTTCAGTCAAGTTTCTCGATATAGACAATAATGGCGTTTTACTCGGATTCAACAATAATAACATTCCAATAATAAAGGACATTTTTAATCTTGGAAACAGCAATGGCTTCGTTCTTGCAAGCTCAGGCTATGGAAAGTCTTTCTATGCAAAATTATTCTTGATAAGGCAATTGATGCTCAATACAAAAGTGTTTGTGATAGACCCACAAAATGAATATTCTAATTTAGGCAGGCAATTTAATGCCCAGGTAATCAACATAGACAAGAGCGCAAGGTCTATGATCAATGTCATGGATTTATTGGGTCAGGATTATGTTGAGAAAAGGCTTTCTTTGATGGATCTGATGCAGTTGATGCTTGGCAATTTAACAGACATCCAGAAGGCAGTTTTAGACAAGGCCTTGACAAATTGCTACTTGAAGAAAGGCATTTCAACCAATAAAAAAACATGGAAGAATAAAGCGCCGAAGCTTGAAGACTTGAAGAAAGAACTTGTAAGTTTGATGAATCATTCTGGTTTAAAGGAAAAGCCGACTTATCTAAGCATTGTTAATCGGCTTAGTCTTTATGTTAATGGTGTTTTCAGCTTCATGAACAAGCATACCTCGATTAACATAGAAAATGACTTCATAATATTTAACATTGGAAGCATACCAAAGCAATTAAAGCCCGTAATAATGTTCCTGGTTCTGGACTATATCTACATTAAAATGAGGTCTTCCCTTGAAAGGAAGCTTCTTGTGATAGACGAAGCCTGGACTTTGCTGAATAAGGCCGAGGATGCTTCTTACGTATTTGAAATTGTAAAGACCTCAAGAAAATTTAACCTTGCTTTATTATTAATAACGCAGGATGCAATTGACCTGACCGATTCTAAAGCAGGCTCTGCAATCCTGAGCAATTCCTCATACACTGTTTTGTTCTCGCATAAGCCTGCTGCAATAGATTCTATAGCAAAAATACTCCGTTTAAGCCCGTATGAAAAGGATTTTCTTCTTACTAGCAGCATAGGGAACGGCTTAATACTTCTAGGAAATGAGCACTCAGAGCTTAAAGTCATAGCCAGCGATAAAGAATATTCATTGGTAACCACAAATCCAAATGACTTTCTTAATAATCTTTCAAAAAATTACCGGCCTGTTAAAGAATCCAATTTTAAGAAGATCGACCTAGACCTAGAAAGAAGATTCTTCATTAAAGGCAGATTAAGGAAGGAAGAAATTGAATACCTGCTCAATAACAACTATGTTATAAGCTGCCAGAAAGACATTTTTAACAATGTAAAGCAAGAATACCTGCTTAAACCATTTTTCAATGAAGGCACTACCCACTTCTTCTTGGTTTTTACAATAGCAGGATATATCAAGAAATTCACAAAGCAAGTTTATTGCTACAACACAGTTAAGCCGGATATTGTGTTTAAGGCAAAGGATAAGTCAATAGCCATCGAAGTGGAAACCGGCTGTAATATCAGCAAGCCAGATTTCTCGAGGAAAGTAGACTTCTTGAACAAGAATTACGATGAATGGTTTTTTGTTTTAACAGAGCCGAGATTATTGGAAAAATACAAGAAATACGGCGTTTGCCTGCTGAGAAATGAAATAAGAGGTAGGATTGATGATTTCTTTAAAAGTCAAAAAATAGGAAAAATTTAAAAATATAGGCTTATAATTATTTTTTATGCAAAGCACTTTATTTCCAGATGTTCACAATTACAGAACAATAAGGCAGAGGCTTCATGACAGCAATCAGAATCCGCTTTTTCGCCATATTACGGACAAATTATTGAATTCCGTGGAAAGGATGCTCTTGGGTTATAGCTCTGGGTCTTTTATGGCTCATTACAATCACTGCGCCAGCAAGATACTATACAGGGATAATTATGAATGCGTTTATTGCAATTCATCAGAGAATATCACAATTGATCACATAATACCCATAAGTCAAAGATTTAAGTACGGACTTCCTAGTGGCAGGATGGTGAATAATGATGGCAATCTGGTGGCTTCCTGCAGGCTATGCAAACAGAAAAGGGCATGTAAAGACATATGCTCTTTCTTCGAAGAAAACCCCGGTTTTAAAGAAAATTTCTTCATAAAGGCAAGATACGCAGCTGATTGGGTTCTGGAATCAACCGGGTTGAAAGACGAAAAGCATGAATACTTGAGCAGGATAAGAATTGGAGGCCTAGAAGAAGTAATCAAAGAGGGGGCCTTAGAGACAATTTTAGGGCAAAATTAAAAAAAAGTGTAAAAACAAGATTTATAAATTTATTTTTATTCTGGTTTCTGATGCAAAAGCGAGAATTATTCAATGCAATAGAGCAATTAACAAGGCTGCATAGGGATGTAAATTATTTCGACAGTGTTTATAATGGCAACAGAAATCCTAGAGCTAGAATAAGTTTATCATCAGTTCTTGACGAGGCTATTGCAAAACGTGAACGTGATGAAAGAACACGAAAATATCATCGCTTAATAAGGAAGCTTCCGGAAAGCTTCGCTGTTGACGACTTGATTAATTACAGAAAAGCAATGTTAAGAGAGCTAAAGAATGATGGCTATTTAAATTCATTGTCAGGATATGACTTTGTAGAAAGATTTAAAGAAGTGCATTCTTACTGGATTTTTAACAGGATTTCCCATTATGAAAAAATTGTATTTTTTGGCGGGGTTGAAAAACATATTCAAGACATGGAAATGCAAAGAAGTTTTCTAGAAATGATGAGTGGGGTTTCTTTTCCAATATTTAATGACACTGTTAGGAATAGCCATGCTGCTTACATGTCTTTACTGGGGAAATTGCCAAGCAGCTTTACTTTAGATGACATGCTTGCATATAGAATTTACTTGATAGACAAACATGCTGACAAAGGAAAAATTTCTGGGGGCAGGGAACAAATATGCCTTGATATTTAGATTGTCTTTAATAAAAACATAGATAGACTTATTTAAAAAGGAGGATGATTGGGCTTATGAAAAAAGATGATTCTGATGAAGAAGAGTTTACCGATCTAGAAAAAGAACTTTGGGAGATATCTAATGATTTGTTTGATGAAGAGGTTTGGAGTAAACAAACAAGAGAAGAGATGAAAGATCTAAGCAGGAAGGAACTGTCAAGAATTATGTTCGGATTCGGTTTTATTATGTACCAGAAGATTATGGATGAGCAAATAAAAGGCATGGAAGAAAAAATTAGAGATAATCCGGAATTCGCTAAAGAATCTCTTGAAAGCCTGAATAAGAAAAGTAGGTAGAATCTTAGAGTAAGTAGAAAATATCACTATTTTAAATTTGTTCCAGCAGTTTTTTCTTTATCTTTGAATATTCATTCAGATTAATCTCCAAATGCTTGACTTCTTTAAAACCCATTATTATTTCTTTAAGCCTTCTTCTATAGTCGGTCAATTTATGCTCTTCTATTAATGAATTATAAAACTTGAAGTCTATCTTTAAATAGCACAATAATGTCATTATGTCTATTCTGTCTTTTTGCCCCTTGATGCTTTCTTTTCTGTCTAGCTCTGCGCCCTGTTTTAGAATCAATAATATTTCTGGCCCGACAACTTCAAAGCTCTCTATTTTAGTCGTATTTTTAACAATGACCTTCATCGGAATAGGAAAATTCGAATAATAAGGCACATAAATGTCTATGTCTATTTCATCGATTTTTATTTCATATTTTTTTAAATTGTCATTTTTATTTAGATTATAGTGATTTCCAAGAACTTTCAAGTCTTTTATTTCTGGTATTATAATGTCTATATCTTTAGATTTATGCTGCCTGGTCCATAAATAAGCAGCCCATCCGCCTATAACAATGAACCTGAAATCTTTAGTTTTGAGCTGCTTAAGCACATCCCAGCTTTTCTCTGTCAAAAGGCTATTCCAGAATTCCATTTAGTTTTTCCTCCATTGATTTTATGAACTCCTTCGCATACCATTCCTTAAGGTTCCACAAATCTACAAAAGTATTGGCAATAGTGGTTGTTTTTCCATATTTGTCTATTGATGAATCTTTTTTTAGCACGAACAAATTTGGATTACTCTTATTTTCTGGAAAACGCTCTTTTAGATTTGTATCTCCATATATATAAACCTCTGAGTAATCTGCCGGAACATCCTTGAATAATATCTTATACGAAGTGTACGCTGCAAATACTATGTTGTCAGGCATCTCTTTTTCTATGTCCTTTACTGGCAGCCCTATTCTTGTTCTATATATTATGTCTTTGCTTAAATTCCTTATACTTGCCCAGTAGTATAGTATCTTCTTTATGTCAAGGACATGAAAGTTTCTCGGATTTACTTTTATTGAGCCCATATTCTCTAGGTTCTTGATTGCAAGATTTACTGTGCTTAATGATATATTCAATTGCCTAGCTATATCAGCCTGTGTCAATTCCTTATTGTTCTTTTCTATTGCTTGGTATAATATCTCGCGGTAGACTAATTCTAGATTTTTCATGTTTCTATTTAAAATTTAGATATTTATAAATCTTTCGATGAATCATGAAAGATATATAAATAAGCTAATCAACATTTAGAAAGGTATTTTTTCCGTTTTATGGCTTATTTTTTACTAGCCAATCTATTATTTGAAAGATATCCGTTTATCTTATCAATAAATTCATGCCTTAAAATAACTAATCCATATTTTTCATACTTGTATCTTAATCTAGATGGTACCCTAAATCTAAATCTTTTGAGCCTAGATAATTTCTACCTTCTGACCTATTGAATTCTTCATTTACTAAAAAATAAATAGCCCAACCACCCAGAATAACTAAAGGTTTTCTTAGTTCTTTCTTTAATCTACTTATATATTCATAAGATATTTCAGTTTCAAACTTCTCGTACATTTTCGTAATGACTTTTTATTAACATATAACCCGCTTCTTTAGCAGGTCCATCTTCTACTAGTAAATCGACTATGACTTGAGGTATAGATGTTATGAATATTGGTTTCTTATTCTTTTGAAAAATAAACGGGAATTTATCATAAAACACAAAGTCATCTTCCGCAATTAATATTCTCACATTTCCCTTACCATAAAATCCTTTTCCGCTT
>JBBSWI010000028.1:0-12855 GCA_038046405.1 Nanobdellota archaeon
GTTTATAAATCTTTCTATTTGTTACTACTAAAAAATGATTATAAAACATAAAAACCATTAAAAACAGCCTTGCTATTCATTATAAAAAAAGAGGTTGAAATGCTCATAAAAAGAAATGTTCATTCTCATCGCTACGGGCAACAAGGTAATTTGCTTTATGATATAATCCTCGGCGGCCAGGATGGAATGGTTAATGTGCTAGGCTCAGTGCTTGGGGTAGCGGCAGCAACTTTAGACACGTCAATAGTATTAATAGCAGGCCTTGCAGCAACGCTTGCTGAATCAATATCAATGGGGGCTGTTGCTTATACTTCCTCGAAGGCCTCGCATGATTTCTACTTAAGCCAATTAGCTCTTGAGAAGGACTCTATAAAAAAACTAAGAAATTTTGAGATAAGGGAAATAAGGGAGCTATATTATAAAAAAGGCTTCAGGGGAAAGCAACTTTCTGATATTGTAAACAAGATAATCTCAAACAAGAAGCTATGGGTAAGAACGATAATGGATGAGGAAATAAGGCTTTCTGATGGCTTCAAGAACCCTATGAATAGCGCATTCATCGTGTTTTTTGCCTCATTGTTCGGCTCTTTAATACCCCTGCTTCCTTTCTTCTTCATTCCTGTAAAGGAGGGCATTATTATATCATTTATAGTTTCAACATTGTCGTTATTCAGTTTAGGCGCTGTAAAAGGCAAGATAACATATGGAAACTGGAAAAAAGCAGGTCTAGAGCTAGCCACAATAGGTATCATAGCAGCAGTGTTAAGCTATATTCTAGGAGAAATAATTGGCAGGATTATATTATAGTAAAAATATAAGAATCAACAGAAATCATTAAAAATTTTAATTCCGCAGCCGAGGAACCCCATTTGTAAGATATTGTAGTTCACTTCCTATGAGTCTTGTGTAAACAAGTCAATGCTTTACTTCTATAAAAAGGAAGGTCTATTAGGTCTTTACTTGTTGGTGGGTTGGATATTAAATACTCAATTCCATCTCTGCCATATCCATCTATTATCGGTTTAACCAAACGATATCCTCCGAAATAACATAAATGCTTTCTAAAATTTTCACGTTTCGGTTCAGCGAGACTCCTCCAGTCTTCTAAATCTTTTGGCCAATCAGAGTCCTTAAAGCCAGACATATTTTTATATTTACCATTCTTTGTTAATTCAAAAAAGAAATAGTGACCGATGCCTTCTCTAACCAGTGCAAATCCTAAATCTTCTTCAAAAACAGGGCTTCTTGTAAATATCTTTTGATTTCCAATCGATTTAGCTAGCCAAAAGCTATATTTGTGTCCTAGCTCGTGATGCATAGAACCGATTAAATAATCCAAATTTTTAGTATCATCACATAACTTGATATTAACAAGAATCCTATCGATAGATGAATCTTGGTTACGCAAATATATAGCATCCGCACCATTCTCTAAGGGCACATAATATACGTCTGGAATGCCTTGCTGTTTAATGCCAAATTTGTGCTCTTCTTCTGATATCAAAAGCGGGAGGGCCCTAGTGAGATGACTTGTAACTTTTCTACAGATTTGATATCTAGACATTGGTTGTGGAGTAAGATTAATTAAAGCAGCACACCCCACTAAAAGTGAAAGACGCCGTAATTTTCTTATGATGTTATCACCCCTTTAAGCATAATAAATAAAAAATAACAAAGAAAATTTTATAAAACCTTTCTAAGAAGCAAAACGTGAGATAAGCGTATGGTTTGCAGAGAAAGAGATACATGACTGGAAAAGAGCAGATGAAGATTTGATATACAGAAATGGATAGTAACCCAAATTAATAAGATTAAACACCAGCCTAGCAATTTTACAACAACAATATTTTTAAAGTGTGAAATCAGCAAAGTTTTATGCTGGATGACATAAAATCATTTTTAAGCGCGCTTGAGAATTCTGAGCAGTTCAACATCTGGAGAGAATCGCATAAAAACGCATACCTATGCTCTGCTTTCAGCATAGGCCCTGACATAGACAAAATTACTTGGCAGCTTGATTTCTACAATCCAGACGATATGAAAATAACCAGCTTTGTTGAGCAAAATAACATCATAAGAAACCAGGAGGAAAGCGTATTCAAAAAGCCGGAAACGCAAGTAAAAGAACTAAACTTGAGCAAGGTTAAAGTCGACTTAAAAAAGGCAATAGAAAAACTCGAGAGATTTAAGAAAAAGAAATATCCAAAAGAAAATTCTACTCAAAAGATATTCGTATTGCAGAACCTCGATTCCATGCTGTGGAACATAACATACATAACTTCCAGCTTTAACATATTTAACGTAAAAGTAGATGCAGTTAATGGCAAAATCATAAGCTCTGATTTAATACCAATAATGGGCTTCAAGGACAAGAAATATGACAAATCTGCCTTTGACAAGTTTATCAAATAGTCATGTTCTCCAAAGGCTTAGAGCTTCCTCTTCTATGAAATGAAGCTTTCCAGAAGGTACTATTATGCATTGGGGGAAGCTGTCAAATTTCATATTGAGCAAGTTTCTAATCTCAGAATAAGCTACCTTTGAGTTTCCGCCGAGCTGACAGCAAACTAAAACTTTCATTTTCTCGGGGATTCCATTCTGTGCTAAATATTTCAGGGCTTCATTCGCGCTTAGGTACTTGCCGTTTATAGTGTCTAGGTCCAGCAGTATTAATGTGTGCAGGTTGCTTTTTAGGTTGCTTTTTATTGCTTCTATTGGCGCCCTAACATCTTCATTGTCGAATGGTATGGATGTAGTTTTGCCGAACTTATAAAGTTCCAGGCCAGTTTCACCTATGGCAGTTAAAATGGACGCATTATGAATTACTTCATATTTTATGTTTCTTTTTTTGCATTCTATAATGAAGTTTATATGGGTGGTAGCAGAAAAAACGTCTCCTATGATTAATAATGCTACATCATATTTTTCAGAGCTTTTTATTACCTCGTCAGAATTCTCTATTAAATTCCTGTCAGCTATGATGATTTTTTTCTTGTATATTTTTTCCAGTTCTTTTATACCTATGTTTAGTTTGGATGTGTAATATTCTAAATAAACAAATTCGCATTTTTTTACTGCTTCCAATCCCTTTATGGAAATATCCTTCTCGTCATTTAATCCAAGACCAATCAAATAAAGCATCATTCACACCCCAATATCAAGTAATCTAATTGTAAAACACTTACTAACTCATCTTTTTGATTGATTATACTTCTCAGTATCTTAACCGGATTGGAATTATCTACGGTGAGCCTAGAATCAAATTCCGCTTCAACTATTTCGTCGATTACTTTGATCATATCATCCGGAAATAACGGTCTCAAAAATTTAGCGCGAAAACCTCTATTCATGTGCACCATATATTCATAATGCTTTTTGAAAAATCCTTCTGATAAGCCAGGTATCAAAAATCCGGGGATAAAAATGTCTGTATATCCCTTCCTTATATTGTATCTTTGATCAGAATGAGATGGGTGATTGTCTAGGGTAAGGTCAATATAGCCCTTTACAATATCCCTACCAACCCGGCATATACTAAGTGGCGTTTCTAATTTGGACTTGGTTTCTTTAATTGCCAGTAAATCTTCAAAATAGAGTTTTCGCATAATAAGTTATATCTCCAAAATTTTTATAAATCTTTTTTATTTTCAGTTTCATGGAAGGTTTCCTGATAAACCTCTCCGGTTATGCTTCTAAGCATGTGCCCAGTTATTTTTATATCGTAAAACTTTTTTAATGGCAGTCTTCCCCTTATGCCTATTATTATGGGATACGTGCCGAACTGTCTTCCAAATGTTACTTGTCCCTGGTATGTTTCAGTGTAAATATCCTTAAGCACTAATCCTGTTGGGAATACCTTCTTGAGCATTGGCAAGTCTATTTGCTCTCTTATTTCTTTGCGCCATTTCCAGTAATATTTCTTGTTCTTCTTCAGGAATTTTGTCCCCGTCTTTTCCATTTCTGTGTTGGGGAATATCACTACCTGCCTTATATTAATTCGCCTAAGCCATAAGTCTTCGTCCAGAAATTTTTTTAGCCATTTAATGTTCTCGGCATTAGAGCCTTTAGTCTCGCCCCTTAAGCCAAAAATAATGTTAATGCCTGGCAAGAATTTTGGCATTCCATTATAACCTCGTTCTTTGCCATACTGATTTAGTATTTTAATTGCTTTGTATGCCATCTCCGGGGCGCAATTTAGCTTGTTCTCCTTTGTTATTGCCATGTCAAAAGTTTCAACGCCAAAGGCCGCTATGTTCCCTGAAGTGCAGTGTTTGACTATTGCCTTTGTTACATCATTGTTCCTGTCTGCAACCACATTTATAGGATTCACATTGTCTATGTGCAACAGCTTAATGCCTGGAAGTTCTTTGCTTATGTCCTCAAGAAGCTTTATCGCTTCTGGGTATGAATAAAAGCATGTTTGTTTCCCCAGTCTAAAATATCTCGCCCCTCTATCGTAAAGCGATTTCATTTCATTCAATATCCCATCACTTGACCTGAACAGCACTTTTGACTTTAAAGGCTCTGTGCAGAAACTGCACTTCCCATAGATGCAACCCTTTCCTAGCTCTATCTCTATTATTCTTATGTCTGGAATCTGTTCTAGCAACTTTGTTCCAAGGACAGAATATTTGTCTATTTCCTCAAAAGTAAGCAAGAAGTCCTTTATTTCATCAAAAAAACTGTCTTTTACTATTGTTGAATGCCTCCCGCCAAATATTCCGGTGCCGTAAATAACCGGGCCTGTAAGTATTTTCTTGCACTTAAAACCGGCAAGCATCTCTTTTATTTCTTTTATCGTGCCGGGAATTGCGCTTAAATATTTTCCAGGGGTATTGACTCCGATGACTATTATAAGAGTCTTTGTACACTCGAGAATTTCCGCTATATCCTTGCGGTTTTTTGTAAGATTGTATATATCTATCCTTGTAGACTCGTTCTGTTTTGTTTCAGGAACCCTGTCATTGTATTTAAAATGAAGTCTTAAATCGTCTATAGTAATGTAAGTTGCATCTTTAAAGTAGCCTATTAAGTACCTAGGATACGTGCCAAGATACGGCGGCACTCCCAATCCGGATGGCTCGTCAGTATAGCAGTCTAAAATGGTTATCATATACCAAAATTAAGTCCATTGTTTACCAGCAATATTATATGCCAGATTTCTTTTTTACAAGTGCAATATTAATGTTTATAATGTTTTCGGGCCAGCCTGCCGAAACAAGTACTGCCTTAATCTGGGTTTCATTAAACTTTCTCTTTAGCGCATCTTCAATGTAATATCTCAGGTTTAAGATATCTTTAGTTACACTCTCATTTGGAGTTTCTTTATACGTTTCTTTGGTTTCTTTGATTTTTTCCTCTTTTTTGTCTGCTGGCTTCCCAGTTTCTTCAGTTGCTTCTAGCTTGAATGTTTTTTTCTCTTCAGCATCAGCTATAACTATCTTGCCACTTCTTGAACGCTTTTTTAACTGCACTATAGAAAGCCCGATGAAAACAGCAATAAACGCAGATATTATTGGTATGGATGCCCAGAAATAAATATAGTTCAGAGATGTGTTACATGGCTTGCATTTAGACCCGCCGCAATCTATGCCAGTTTCATCCTGATTTTTTGCCTTGTCATTGCAGGATTCTATGCAAGGCCTCGAAACATCTGGCTTGAACGCAGGGTTAGTGCATTTATTTAAGTCAGAGCATTGCCTCGTTTCAATTCCATTCAAGCAATTCCCGAAATATCCGCAATACCAGTCAGGGATGCATGAGATTCTTTTCATAGTCAATGAAACATCTGGCTTTAAAATGTTGTCTACGCTGACTATTATGTCATAGATAGAATCCTTGTCCAGGTCAATCTCTTTTTGTCCCCGCAAGTCTACATCATATTCGTAATTGTTTATTGCTATTGTTATGGCATTGTCGAATACTTTTTTAATCTTAATTGGATAAGAGACACTGTTGTATTTTATGTTTATAACTTCATTCTCCTTGTTTACTGATGAGAACTGCTCTATACTATTAAAGTCAATGTCCTGTACCACTAAAGCAGTTATAGTGCCTGTTTTATTCAAGGAGTCCATGAAGAATGCTATTGCAAATATAAGGAAAGCAACACTGACCAGCAACCAAATTCTTTTGTTCAACATTCCACCTCTTCAAAAACTAGAGTTAAAAAGCTAATATAAAGTTTTGGTTTCTTGATTTATCGCGGATAAATTATTGCGCCATGCAAATCAATATTCCATGGAACGAAGATTTTGAAAGTTTTTGAGCAAAGACATGATCAATGCCCCAGCCGAAAACGCAAACAAGATGTAGTAATGCTGTTTTATGCCTTCATCCATTGCAATAAATGCAAATGGCAATGCAAATAAAACAAGGTTGCTTACAATTATAGGATATATTTTTTTATGACGGTTTAGATTTGCTTCTGTAAGCAATGCCCCATTGGCAAGTCCATACAGGAATATCAATCCAGCAAGCAAGACCATTAAGTTAGCATCTATAATGATGCTTGCAACAATCGCTATCCCAAAATACAGGTAGTTTTTCCTGAAGAAATAGCCTACTAATATCCCTAGAAGGAAAAATATAGCAGAGATGAATAAATTAGACAGGATTTTAGTTATAAGGATGAAAATTAATGATAATAATGCAAGATTGAGAAGCAGGTGAAAGTATTTTTTTCCTGGCTTTAGTTCTTCTTTCGTCAAAAAACCAAGCACCATTCCGAAGATCAAGCCAAAAAATCCTATTAACGACACCAAAACAAGTTTCAATGGCATTGTCTTGGTTAGTTCTGGTGGTATATAAAAATTTTTCTGTGAAATAATTTCCGGATGCTAAAGTGCAATATTCCAAGATATATTCTCTAGAACTATAAAATTTTCGATACTATATCATAATAATCTTTATAAAGAAGGTATGTTTTTATCTTTTAATATATTGCAAACAGTCGTGCAGGGGGGGTTATTATGCCACCAAAAGCTATGATGTACAAGGATGAGGACGGCAAGGAATACAAGATCTCTTTCTCCGAAGAGCTGCAGATGAAGAATCTGAGGGCTGCAAGAGAAAACACGAAATGGCTAAGGATGAATTTCTACGCAAAGATAGTGTTTATAATGATCTTGGTGCTTGCATCAACTGCTTTTATGTACCTTCTTTATAGGCTGGATGTTATAAACTTCTTCACAGGATTGCTGTACAGCAGATAAGGTTTTAAACCTGTTAGTTTTTCTTTTTATGATGGACATTGCAATCATAGCTTCCACAAAAGATTTGGCCAGTATGAACATCAAGGCAAATCTTCTTGAGCATTTTAACAATGCTTACGAGATTTATGAAAGCGAAGATGTCTTTTACTCTGGAAATGCAAAACTATATACAATAAACAACGAATTGATAACATATGAGAATATAGACAAGAGAATAAATGCTGACTTCTTTATTTTTATAAGCAAGCACAAGAGCCAGGTTGAAAAGCCGACTTTAAGCGTGCATAGCATAGGCAACTGGAACGGAAATGAATTTGGGGGCATAAGCAACAAGCTCGTCCTTACATCCTCTTTGATGCTAAGAAAGTTCTTCCTAATTTTGAATGAGCTTGGAAAAGACTCGGGTTATGAAATAGTGTACGAGGCAACGCATCATGGCCCTTACTTGGAAAAGCCCGCTTTTTTCATAGAGATAGGCAGCACAGAGAAGGAATGGGCTGATAAAAATGCCGGAAAGATAATAGCCCAGACCATTATTCAGGGCATTCCAAAAGAGAATGACGATGCTAAAACAGTTATAGGAATCGGCGGCCTTCATACATGCCCAGAGTTTAACAAGGCTGTCTTAAGAAATAACATCGCATTAAGCCACATCTGCCCGAAATACGCGCTTGAATTCCTCACAAAAGAAAGTCTGCAAGAAGCCATATCAAAAACAGCAGAAAAGATTGATTTCGTTTTGCTGGACTGGAAAGGCCTCAGGGCAGAAAAGCAGAAGATTCTTTCGTTGCTCAATGAAACTAATCTGGATTACAAAAAAACAACAGACCTATAACGATTTGTAAGCAAGCATGTCATTTATTTCATTTTCTGAAATGCTGCAGCCATGAAGCTTCAGCGCCCATAGCAGTCCGTCAATAAACTCCCTTCTCTTGTTTTTATTAAATGTGTAAGCCTTAAATAATCCTAATTTATGGGCAGCGAGCATCAATTCTGCAGACCTTAATATCTTTATATCCCCGAAATTATCCTTCACGCTCTCAAGATTCTGGTAGTCTATATCTATCTTTGCATGAAGTTTATCTCTTAATATGGAAACCAGTTGCTCTGGATTTTCAACCACAAGCCTTATTGTCCTTTCATCAACGATATATGCCTCAGAGCCCAGTCTTTTGGCCATTATTAATGATTCGACCTCTGCCAAATCTAGTATTTTTATGTGCCTTTTTTTTATGCTATATGAACGATTTAGTATTTCAAGAAGCCTTAAGGCCTCACTTTTCACATCCTGATCTTGATATACCTCGATAATTTTTTTGTTTATCAATTCCTCTATCATGAATGCTTCAAGCTTGTACCTTTTTGATTTGATTGGGTTGTCTACTAGCTCGGTATGCACTGATTCAGAAATAAGAAACTTTCCATCAAACTGCTTTTTTAACGGTTCTAGAGTCCATAGCAGATTATTTACAGCTATGCTAATAATAGAGCTAGTATCTATTACAATAGTTCTCATTTTATTTGTTCACAATACTACACACATTATTTATGCATTTAGTCTGAAGATTTCCAGCGATTCCAGTGCAGAAATCTGGACATGATTCAGTTTTGTTTACGTATTTATTATAAAAATCTATATTTCCAACAAAGCATGTTCCATACATTGAGTCTTTTCCACCGCATATGCAGTCATTATCTGTCTTGCAATAATCCATATTTATGTAGGAGCATTTTTTATCTATGCATTTTGGAATTACTATGTTCCTGTTCCCAACACATGAGTCCTTCTTATTAACAAAAAATGTGTAATAGTTCTTATTTACAGACATAACACAATTATTTTTATTTAATAAATCTGTGCCACCAGTTCTACAATCATTATCTATGCTGCAGCTTAGTTTTGTCTTCTGATTAAAGCTTGTATTGAAGAAAAACAATAGTAAAAAAACTAATAACACAATAAGACCTATTTTTACTATGTTCTTTATTACCTTCATTAATATGATTGCTATAAATATTGCTAATGCTATAAGCAATAATATGAATAGTCCTAATCCAGTCATTATGAAAGCTCCTAAGAATATAAATCCTATTAATGCCGCGATTAGTATAGATATTAATATTGATTTCATTTTATATTAAACACCTTCTTTGCCGTTTGATATCTTTGAATTGCGTTTATTTTCCTGAGATGCTCGGAAGTTGTTTCTAAATTCCCTATATAGTTCATCAACTCCCATTTTGATATTCCAAGAAGTTCTGCTGCCCTTCCAAGACTAATGCCATAAGAATAAACGCTGCTTCCTTTCTTTATCCTAGATGAATTCAGCAATTCCTCTATGTACATCGGAACTTCCTTGTCAAGGTTTTTTATGTCTGCAAGAAGTCTTTTTAATATGTCTGAATAATCGTCAAATTTTGATTTAGTTATATGATATATTAGTTTTTTTATGTTATTCATGGAGTTTTTATAAAAAGAATTCCATCCGGGGTTATTTTCGTAGTCGCCCTTTTCGAGTATCTTAGATAAGGTATACAAGATTATTGCTAATGAGATTATATAATCTTCTTGGTATATAGAAGCATCTTCGATAACATGGTCGCTTAATGCTCTTAATTTCTTTATGTCTTTCTTCCTAAAGTAATAGTATGTTTTTTTGAGCAGCCTTACAAGCTCAATTTGTTCAGGAGCCTTCATTTTCTTTTTCTTTTCTTATGCTTTTAAACGTGGATTTCAAGTCTATTATATACTTTCCATCTTCAATCTTATAAATTATTGGCTTGCCCCTAAACAAATTCACTATGTCAAGTTCATATTTCCCGGGGCTAAGTATCCTGACAGATTCAAAATCCAGAAACACTGGCATCGAGCTGTCATATTCATTGCCTATAATGCTGAAAATGTCTTGCTCTATTTGCCCTTTATCTTCAGCAGACAAATCTTGGGTAATTTTTTTTGCCTCATCCAAGTCTGCTTTTTTTATATAGAAGAAAAACTTCCCCCCGCATTTACCGCATCCTTTCAAAAGCTCGTTGCTTCCCTCTTCATATAGGGTATTACATCTTACGCATTGATGGGGCATGGTAAATTTTCAGATATCCAAAACAAAAAAGCTCTGAGCACCTCCAATTGTTTTTATCAATCATCTTTTCTTGTTTCTCTTGTTTACAGTAAGCAGCTCTATCTTAGTCGGGTCTCTTCTTATTTCCTTGACTATTGAAGCTGGCCCTATTATTGTGAGGCCGCTTTTATATCCAAATGCCTTAAGCAATGTTTCCTTAATCATGGTTCCTAGCTCTGCTTTCTTCTTTTCATGAGAGACAGTGCATATCTCTATGCCTCTGAACTCCTTGTTTATCTGTTCCATCGTCCTTTGTATTAAAAGCATCTCCTCATCTGAGCTTAATCCACCTTCTAAAACAAGTATCCGATCATTCTTTATCAAAGACATAAGTCTTTTTAATTTTGCCTCTTGGTCGAGGCTTGCTATTTCTGAATTTGGTATGAACTGCAATGTCAGCATTTTATTTTACCACCTTGAACAGCATCTTATAGAAGTCATCCATATTCTGCCCGTATTCTGCCGAAATACCGACTGTCTTGTATTGTGGGAATGCTGCTTCGACTTTTTTTATGTCGGCCCTTTTCAAGTCAACTTTATTGGCTGCAATCAGAACAGGAATTTTTCTGGCAGCCAAGTTTCCTATTATTGTGATATTGACTTGTGAATAAGGATTTATTGTCGAGTCAAGGACAACCACCACGCAATCCATGGAATCAAGCCATTTTATTGATTCTATGACACCTTTAGTGGCTTCTTTCGCCCTTTCCCTCGCCTCTTTTACTGACATCTTATATTTTAAGAAGTCCTCATAGTCAATTTTTGTTGCTATGCCGGGAGTGTCCACCAAATTAAAGGTGAGTTTTTTTCCATTCTGTTCAGCCGTGATCTTTTCTTTGGTAATAATCTCGCGAGTTTCATGCGGTATCCTAGAAACAGAGCTCATTTCTTCCCCCAGCCAGTCTTTTGTAATCCTGTTTGCGAGGGTCGATTTGCCGGAATTAGTTGGGCCATATAGGCCGATTTTTACATGCCTTTTGTTTGTGAAAACTTTTAAAAAGAAATCTAAAAAATTTTTAAATGGATTCGGCATAATAATCAAAACCTTCAGTGGTTTTTAAAGATTTCTGAATTATAGATTATATATAAAAAACGCTAAATTCTTCGTTTTTTTCTTATTGAGTTTCTTACCTTTTGTTATTGCTATAGGGTTTTTTGTAGTCTTCTTTGATTTGTTTATATAATTTTTTTATTAGCAAATAAAAGTATTAAAAATAATATTGTTATTCCACCGATTGTCCATACTATCCAATTACCTTGTGGAGGTGATTGCCTAGTTTTTACTGGAATTATCTCTCCAGGACATGATTCTGGATCTGTATCGCCACTATCGCTTGAAACGGCTTTGCACATAAAGTGCTCATAGGAAATCAGATTATTATATTCTATAAAATATATATTAAAAACAATTCCTACATTCCACGGCTCGCGCGACAGCTTTATAGATTAAAATTGCTTAATTTTTATATGCTCGCAACAAGAGTGATAAATGCAGGAATTCTCAATCTTACTAAATCCAAGAAAGAAGCTCTCGATCATGAATACGATGGATTTCAGTGGTGGATGCAGTTTAACATCGACAAGGATATTTTAAGCCAGCATAAAAGAGCAAAAGGATGGTATTATGACGCTAAGAAAATTAAATACAAAGACTATCCGTTAGTCATCCCTAAAAATTATGTATGGTTAAGAAAAAAGAGTACCAAACTAACTCCTTACTGGATTAAGATTAGCGTTAGGAAAAGGAAAGGCATTGGTTTATGGCTGCCTATCAAGCCACATAAAGAATTAATGAATATAAAATATCTGAAAGATTCCTTGCTTATCAAAAACAAGAAGGGAAACTATGAGTTAAGGCTGATATTCCAGTACAAAGTAAATGAAATAAAATATAATAGCGTCACTTCCATAGACTTAGGATACAAGAATATTGCAACGGTTTGTAACTCTTGCAATATAAAGCCAATATTCTATGGAAGAAACATTAAGGGAATAAGAAGGCACTATAGTTATTTGAGAAAAAGGCTTGGAAACAAGAAGCTGCTAAAGAAAATAAAACAGATTAATGACAAGGAAAAAAGAATCATAGAGCAGGAATTGCATAAGATAAGCAATTCCATAGTGAGTGATGCAGTAAAAACTAAATCAGTAATAGTGATTGGAAACCTGAAAGAGATAAGAAACCAAAACAGGGGAAAAAAACTTAATAGAATACTGGGAAATATGCCTTACTTTAAATTAACCAAGTTTATAGAATACAAGGCAATGCAGCAAGGCATCAAACTAGTTAAAGTAAAAGAATACAAAACATCGATAACTTGCAGCAAGTGCAATAAAGAAGGCACTAGAATAAATCAGGGATTATTCATCTGCAATGACTGTAATTATAAAGTTAATGCAGACTATAATGCTTCAATGAATATATTGAAGATATCATCAAGCATATAGCTTGATGGCCGGGCTCCTGGCTTAAGCCCTAAAATCGCTCAAGAAGCGATAAGCACTATAAAGTCCTTGTA
>JBBSWI010000029.1:0-55131 GCA_038046405.1 Nanobdellota archaeon
AATACTAGTGGAGTATCCATTATTTTGTAAGATTCTTGGCCAAATCTGGCAAATCCTCTGGCAGTATCTATTACTACAACAATTCCTTTTTCCTTTATTGCATTCAAGCCATCTTCGCTTGGCTCTTTGAAGAAAACAAACTCGTTGTTTTTGCCCTTAATATCAAAGCCTTCTAGTTTCTGCATGCTTATCTTTTTGATGTTGCTGAATTCTGAGGGTATTTCTATGAAAAGTTCATTTACGTAATCTTCATTTCCATCCTTAATGAAGAAGTATTGCCTGTTTGCATCAATCAAATATATTAGATTGTCTACTTTGTATGCTTTCCTGAATTCTTTTGTCCATGCATATAGCTTATTGACCTTGATATTACTGTTTGCAAAGATTATCTTGCTGTTAAGTTTCTGCTGATAATCGTTATTGATGCTAAAGCTGTCGCACTTAAACTTGAAATTAAAGCTGTTGCTGATGTCTATTGTCTTGTATTGCTCCTGCCCTTTCAATCCATTGATTATGTTGTCTATGCTTCTTGCTATCTGCGCATTTTCCTTGCTTTTCTGTAGTTCCGCATACCTAATCCCGAATGCCGAAAAGAAAACAAGTATTATTGCCCCGCTGACCACTATAAAAATCCAGTTGAACTGCATTCCTTGCCCTTTTTTCTGCTTATGCAGATTGTGCATTTCTTACTTCCACATGATTTCCTTTGTTTTCTAGCAGCAAGTTCAATTTTCTGCTTGAAAGCCTATAGCAAATGGGATTGCTGATAGCTTTTAATTTGCCAATGAAAAAGCTTTTTTTGTCTTGGTTGTTAAGGCCTATAGAAAAAACATTGTCTTTCCTGTTAAGCCTTATAGAATTTGCAATGGTCTGGTTTAATGAGCCTGGAATATTCTTGTAGTTTATCGGTTCTTCTATATTTATGAAGCATATCTCAAACAAATTGCCCGGCACTTTCATTTTGCTCAAATCGCAAGTGCTTCCAAAATCGAGGTTATAGCAGTTCTCTGCTTCCTTGCTTAATTGATTGTAGAAAGTATTGTACTCGACACTAGTTCCTAATGTAAGGCTTCTCCTGATTACATATCCTCCAAGTATTAATAAGAAGGCCATCACTATTACTCCAAATATAATCACAAAGGGTTGCTCTAATTGCGCTTTTTTCATTTTAAGAAATTATTAGGGATAAACTACTGCAGACATTTCATTGTTCCATGTGTCTCTGCATTTAAAGTAATATACTCTGCCTTCATTCAACGCAGTGCAATGTGAATTTTCTAAATTCCCATCAACCATTCCTGCAGCGTTTTCATAGCCATTTTCTGCTATTTGCTTGAAGTCATATCTGCATTCTGCCTGCCCATCTAGCTGCAAGCATAATTTTCCCTGTGTTTTGTACAGCCTTATTATTTTTGGTGAGTTACTGTCCACTAATATCTGGAAGTTCCTTTCTCCCACCAGTTCATTTCCCGCTAGATCATTGCACTTCACTTTGATGTTGTAGTTTCCTTGATCTAGTAGCTCTGAGTGATATATTGAATGCTCGTAATCGAATTGCTTGTCCAGCACAAATTCCTTGCCAGAAATTGTATAGTTGCATGCTGTAACTTCAGATGTCGTTATATTAATGAAAGGCTTCCTGTTGTATAACTGTTCGTTTTCACCAGGGTTATTTATCATTAAATTGAACATCTCAGTAGCAAGCATGGTCCATTGCTGCGGTTCATACCCTATATTTCCAGAATCATCCTTGCAGTTTATATTCAATGAATAAGAATAAATTGTCCTGTTGTTTATAGTGAAATTCTTGCTCCAGTCTTGTGTTAAATCAATGTTTGCTGTGAATTGTCTGCAATCATTATTGGTGGTTGACTGGCAGCCTATTTTTTCCCCTTTTGTAAACATATTTTCATATTCACCATAATTAGTGCTGTTGGATTTGGTATATTTGCATTCAGCAGCATCAGTATCAACTCCATCGTAAACTATTAGTGAAAGCGTGAGGTTCTTTATTGAAGCAGGCAATAATATTGAGCTCTTAGGATCTATCTTCTGTATTGCTGGCGGCAAAGTGTCTGGCCTTTTCTCGAATTTGAATGAAACAAAACTAGTATCGTCAGTTTTGTCAATTTTGTTTCCACTCAAATCTTCGCATTTAAAGTAAAGGTTAATTCCATCTATCTTATCTGCTTCAGAGATATTAAGTTCTATTTCATGATTTGACTGGAATGAATCTTCATCAAAACCGAATCCAGACTCATAGCTGCTTCCTTTATTTCCGGAAAATGTGCATTTTGCTTTTTCATCAGTGTTAATGTTTAAGTTGAACGCTGCTGTATTCCAGTTAATTTTCTGAGCTATTTCAAGTGATTTTGAGCTAGATGAATATTCTTTTATTAGATTTTTTGTGTTGTCCAGGAATTTTATATCAATCTTTGTCACAACGGGCTTGGTGAAATCATCTTTAGGAACTGCTAAGCATTTCCCATATGCAGTGCTATTAGTTGGGAAAAATCTGCAGCGTCCGTTTGTTCCTCCCAGGATATTGCATCTTTGTTCGGTGCAATACCATTGTGCTTCTCCTGCACCGCAGGTTTCGCAATATTCATTAGTATTGTATGGTTGTTCGGGAATGCATTTTCCAGTTTGAAATCCTGTTGCAGTGCTTACAAAAGATAATGGAAGGACTACCATATTCAAAAAATTAGCTATTTGAAGTACAGTTACTGGGGAAATAAACAATCCAGCTCCCCAGCTTATAGGAACAGTGCCCGCGGATAAAATTTGGATAATATAATATGGGAGTGCTTTAATTGTGAGATAATTGGCAACTTGAGGAACTAAAACAGGTAATGTAGACGTTGTCAACCTTCCATAAGGTACATTATATTTGTTGTCTTCGACATTTACAGCATTCTCTAAACTGACATTGCTCAGAGCGCCATGCGTAAATCCAATTGCCGGGCCCAGCTTGATTTTTCTTCCTGTTGACAATTGATTTGCTATAAAAACATCATTGTCAGGTTCATAATTATCAGCTGTAGCAATTGTTGCACTTGTTCCGTAGAACATCCCGACTAATCCCCAAAATAATGTATTTGATCCGGCATGAGCGCAAACGTTGAAAGCCCCAGCCATCCATGCGGGACGACAGCTAGCCTGGCCCCATATTGGTGCTGCGCATAATACTTGGCTCAGCGTTAAAACGCTTGCGCAAGTTCCGATGGCCAGTCCACCAGTAGCAATCAGGCTTTCAGAAGTAAACTGTTGTTTAAATTGGCAATCCCCTAAACTGTTGCATTCTGTATCTGTGCAAAGATTTGTCAAAGAGTCTCCGCCTTTTCCACATTCACCGCATCTATCGTTTCTTCCAGGGGGGTATTTGGCATTGCAACTTCCTATAGGCGTCCAAATAAAGTCTCTATCATACTTACAATTTCCTGCTTCAGAACATTTGCTTACGCTGCACACATTCCCAAAGAGATCTGCAATCGGCGGCCCTATTATCGGGGCATATGCAGCAACATCGGTTATTCCGCTAGGGCCCCCACAATTAGTGCATGAATTGTAAGTATTTGCGATAAATTTTGCATTAACTCTTCCATCAAGACCAGTCTGTTCTATACATTTTTTTTCCCGGTTATTGTCAGTATTGTCAGGTTCAACATTCCCCCATTGGCATCTCAACAAATAATTATTAAGGCCCGTGCTTCTTTTTTCATCACCGTAAAATGTGTTAAGCGCGTTTAAGCATACGCTTTCTCCGGTCCTTAATTGGCCAGGGAAGCAGTCTGGGCAGTCATCTACGCAGCTTGTGCTTACGCAGCTTGCTTCTTTTCCCCCCTTTCCGTCGGGATCCTGGCATATTTTGTATGGATAATCGCATTTTTGGGCAATATCTTCTCTGTTATTGTTGCTGTCATACCAGTATATATCAAATTTATCATCATTTTCAGTGCTGTCTCCACAGCTAGAATATTTATGGCTCACTGCATTGTAGCCTTGAACATTTTTGCATTGTGTTTCTGAAAAAAATTCTCCGGTCTTGCAATTGTCTCTAGTTGCCCACTTATAGCTATCGCCGTTCTTGCAGCATCCTTTATCAGCAGTTCTGCAGCTATTGTCACAGGATGCTTGGTCTGTTATTAAACTGTTGTAAGCATTAACATTCCCTTTGGCAGTATCTTGCACACAAACTTTTTTCTCTTTTATCCCGCATAAAGAATTCGCAACATTGCAACAGCCAAGCTGGCAATCTGCAACTTGATTAAGTTGTTGGTCATACCATCGTCCAGAATTGTCCTTAATGCAAGCAATCTTATATTTATCACTTAAGCAGCCTCCCTGCCCGTTTGGAACGCATGTTCCTTTTTTACAGTTTGGAACTTGGTCTACTGAAGTAAATGAGTCTTTATAGCCTTCTCTGCAACCACCATATGCTCTAAAGCTTTCATCTGTGCTCTCAACACAAAAATTGTTGTCATTGGTCCATTCGCAAACATGTGTATTCACCGAGACAACTTGTCTAATGCTTAATGTAAATAATAATGCAACAAGCAACAATATTAATCTGCTCGGTTTGAAATTTTTTGGTTGGTTGGAATTAATCATTTTATCATTCAATTATAAAGTTAAAATCTATAGGTATTTCATCTTTGAAAGTCGGGATTGTCTTTAAGTAAATAATTTTTTTCCCGTTATATTCTTGCACGCTGCTTGTTACTATTGGCTCACCCAATCCCAGGCCATCATAATCAAATTCATTCCCATTGCATTCTTTGTTCGATATGTCTACAGCTATTCTATAGGCCTTCCCTAGTCCGACAGGTATCTCAGTAAACATTGAATTTAATGTAGCAGTGTAATCCCCTTTTTTCACATCAAGAGAATAAGTTATGTCTATCCTGACGTTATTCTCTAGTATATTCCCCTTAATGCCGAGGTTTCCTCTCTCTACAATATTTAGTCCTTCTTTCTTGAAAGTGCTAAATTTGTCGATGCAGCTATTTATTTCAGTAACAGTCTTAACATTGCCCATATAAGAATTGAATTCATTGTTCATGTCAGAAATTAATGGGAGCTGATTTACAGTTTCTTGATTTGCTCTATAACAAGAATAACTAACGTTAAATCCGGAAAGTTCTTCATATTTATAGGGCTTGAAATGTCCGCCTTGTTTCCCTAAGATAACGAGCCCTTTTAAGGCGCTTTTCTGCACACAGTTCTGCACCTGTGTTTTTATGGGCTCCAATCTTGCGCTTACAAATTTTTCATTGGATTCTGTACTTGTTTTGGTTTTTATTATTAATCCCCTGTTAAAATAAATAAATCCTATTACGACCACAATAATTATTCCTAGGATTATGAATAAAGCTACTTGCCCTCTTTTTTTCATATACTAAAAAATAGAATTTTTCTATATAAAACTTTTGATATCAGTAGCTTTGCACCAAAATTACCCCCTTTCATTGCCTAATTTGCTCATTTCAAATTCCCTAACAATTTCTCCATCTCAAATATGAAGTTTTTGGCTCTCTTCAAGGAAGTGATTGCCTTTGAACGCTTCTCTACGGCAGTGGTCTCATATTGAAGAATGCCCCTCTTAGATCGTTCTTTGTCAAATTCGTCAATCAAAGTATCTGCTTTGATTCCTGGAAGAGCTTCATTCTGAGCTTCTTCATATTCTTCCAAAAGCTTCTTCTTGAGTTTATTTCTTACAAAAACATTGTAAGCAAAGGAATAGAATGAATCGTCATAAAAAACTGTTCAGCATATCATCCAGGAACAAGATACAACTGGCTAAAACTAAAACCGATGAGAACAGTAGACCTAACAGTCATAGAAAGAAGAGACAGAAAAGACAAACTAGGATGGATATACACAATGGCAGAAAAAGACAAGATTATAGGAACAGCAACATCACAACTAGACATCCAAAATGGAATGGTCGTAGAAGTAGCATACGATATAAAATACCCAAAAGAAGACTCATATAAGTTAAGATTTCCAAAAATATTAAGAATACGAGAAGATAAATGATTTTATCGAAACATTCTTATATATTAGCATATTCTAATAGGTTTATATGAATAAAATATATGAACTGCATGCTGAAATGTGCAAAGTATTTTCAAACCCTACCAGACTGGAGATACTCAACCTATTAAGAGATAAAGAAATGTCAGTCACAGAACTTATTCAAAAAACAAATCTAAGTCAAGCAAACATATCACAGCATCTCGCAATCATGAAATATAAAGGGATTGTAACATCAAGAAGAAATGGAAAAAACATTCATTACAAACTTACAAATCCGAAAATCATAACTGCATTTGATATTATTAGAGAAGTTTTATCCCAAAGATTAAAAAGTATAAAAAATGGAGGATGAAAATCATGGAAAAAGACAAACATCTTATAATCTGGATTCTTGCAGGGATAATAATCCTAATGCTTGTCTTCGGAAACTATTTTGGAACTGGCGGATATGGAATGATGGGTTTCGGTATGGGCTTCGGAATGATTTTTATGATATTATTCTTGGGTGCATTAATATGGCTTGTTGTAACACTTGTTAATCAGTCTCAATCACACACCAATCAGAACCGAATAGATGAAGATGCAATGGAAATACTCAAACGAAGATATGCAAAAGGCGAAATCTCAAAAAAACAATATGAAGAAATGAGAAAAGAACTCATCAGGTGAAAACTATGGAATCGTCTGATTATTTATTAGCTGTTGAAACACAATCAAATTTTGATGAAGCAGTGATTTCAGTACTCAAAACTGTTGACAAAAAAGGATGGACAGTCTTCCAAATATATGACCTCAGAGAAAGAATGGTCGCAAAAGGATTTGACCAAAAACCATTGAAAATCATAGAGATATGTTCAGCAAAACATTCAAATAAAATCTTGAGTAAAAATAGATATGCATCCCTTTGTATGCCGTGTAGGATCAACATAATAGATGACAATAATAAAATCAGAATTATTGCAATGAAACCTTCAGTAATGCCTATCTTCTTTCAGGAGATAACTCAAACTGATATTACAGAAATAGAAAAAGACATAACTAACATAATAAATGAAGCGAGGGAATAATTATGAAAATAGGAATTGTCATCGGAACAAACGAGCCAGAAGTCGTCTGGAATGCATTCAGATTCGGAGTAACTGCACTAAAATCAAATCATGAAGTCAAAGTATTTCTCATGAATAAAGGAGTAGAAGCAGAAGATATTAAAGATGAAAAAGACAACATCAAAGAACAGATTGAACAATTCATGACAAGTAATGGCCAAATACATACTGGCCTTATAGTATTAAGACGTACCTATTAGTCGTTGTCTACTCTTGGTGCCAGAATTGTAGACAAGCTTAACTTATCTCTAACAATATAATCAATCTTCAACGGATAATCCTTGTTAAACTGCAAAATAACCTTATCAGATAATTTACTTCCCTTGATTATTTTCTTTAAATATTCTATGGAGTATTTTGCCCTGACTTCACTACCCTGCAGGTCTATATTTGCTCCCTCTCCAGTATGCAATATTTCCACTCTTGCATCGCTCACAGTGCCTTCAGCATGCATTACTAGTTTCTTTGAATCCGCAATTAAGCTTACAGATTCGGCAATTATGTCCATGTCTTCGATTGCCTCGTCAAAGGTCATTGAGCTCATCTCTATTTTCACTGGAAATTTTAAGTTTGGAATCTGCTGCTCCTTTTCTTCTGTGTCAAGAATTGCAAGGTTGAATGTCCTGTTGATCTCGCCTTTAAGCTGTATTTTTAACCTGTTTCTATTCTCATCAAGTTCAATAATCAAAGTATCGCTTGGCTTTGCCCTTTTAAGGACATTCTTTAATTGTTCTAAATTAACAGCAATCTCAGTCTTTCCTTTAACATCATAATCAAGAAAAACCGTATTCAAAAGCCTGAAAATAACCATCGCAACATTTGCAGGGTCCATTGCAATTATCTCAATCTTGTCCTTGTCTATCTTCAGCCGTACTTCAGTAACAAGTTCAGAAATCACGCTTATAGGATCTTTCAAAAATCTTGGCTCTGCTAATGCTAATTTCATTTTTCTTATTAAAATAAAAACAATATCTATTTAAAACTTATTGAAAACAAAAACTATGAATATTCCCGCCACCTATACCCGCACTTCACGCACTCAAAAAACTTTGTTTCTGCTTCATCGCTAGATCTTGTCTGCAAAAGCCAGAAATAAGCTTTCTTGTTGCCGCATTTCTTGCAATCCGCATTGATTTTTGGCAACGTTTCTATTTTTTGGTCTATTATCTCTATCTTGTCTTCCCTGTTAAGATTTACTTTTTCTTTGAGAATTATATTCTTTTTTTCTCTGGATTTATAGCCGCACTTTCCGCATATCAAGCTTGATTTTTTTCCTGCATCCTTCGGCAGCAATAAGTTTCCGCATTTTGGGCAAAACTGCATATTTCCACTCCTATATTAATGACTTCAATCCATTAAGCATATCAACAGCCAATATCTTGACCCATCCAAAGAAAGGTATTCTAAAAATTGCCTTTCCCACCATCCTGTCTTGAGTCAAATTAGTTTCGCCATGCTCTATTATCGGGCCTGAATTATGGTCGCCTTTTGTTTCTAGTATATAAATGTTGTTATTAAATGTTTTCTTAACCACCCTATGTATTATAGGATCAGGAAGAAATGACTTGAACACAATTACTTCCCCTAGTTTAGTTTCTTTAACGTCCACTTTCTTTAATATCATTATATCGCCTTTGTTAAACCCATTCTTAAAAGGCCATTTATCTATAGCTTCTTTATTTATGTTATTGCGCTCATACCAGTTTCCGCAGGTTCTCCAGTAATCATCAATGTTGTTGCTGTATTCTTTGGGAAATATTCCGCATATCTGCCCGTTCTCCAGATTATGGGACATGCTTCCTGAAACCACTGCCACAACAGGATGTGTTGTTCCAAGCAGTAATCCAAGTCCAGGGTATATGATAAACTTTACCAGAATGAAGGCTATAATGACATTCAATATCCAGGATAGTGGGCTATCGTTGTCCCATATGAACTTCCATGTCTTTATTAGTGTATTCTTGAATTTAGAAGTCATTTAAACCTGTTTTATGTTTGTTAAATATAAAGATTTCTTTTTGTTTTTTATTTCATGGCTTTGTTAAACTCAGCCAATAGATCTTTGTTCCTCTTCCTTATGTTCTCGATTGCGCTTAATAAGGCCTTTTTAGGATTCTCAGACCCGTCAGTTTCGATGACTAGTATAGGATTGCTTACTAGGCTATGCTCTATGTTATATCCAGCTATCTTTATATGGGGATCAAGCCATAATTCCTTCCTCAGGGCATTGCTTAAGGTATTGTCCTCACCTATAAGCTCAATCTTTAGCCTTTCCTTTGTCTGCTCTAGAACTTTTAATTCCATGACATTCACGATAAAGAAAACTATTTTAAATGTTTCGGTTTGATCATCTTAATTTCTAGAATGAAAATAGACATAAAAACATGGATAACGTTATTGGGCATGTTTCTTGTTTTCATATTTTTAAAGTTAGTTTTGTTTTTTAACGGTGGCGCTTATTTTGATGAAGGCGTCTATGTGGGAATTTCTAAATATTTTGCATCTTTTGGCAGCATAGGTTATTTCGAGCCTATAAGGCCTCTAGGCTTGCCATTATTGCTTGCGCCCTTGCAGTTTATAACTCCTAATTCATTGTTCTTAGACCGTTTGTTGTCTACACTCCTCGTTTTTGTTTCAGCCATATTAATTTATTATGTGGGAAGAAAGCACTTCGACAAGAATGCAGGATTATGGGCGGCATACTTATTCTTGACAAGTTCATTAATACTTATTTTTGGAGGTTTCATTCTTACAGACATTATTGCATACACTTTAACTCTTTTTGGTGCCAGTTTGATGTTAGAAAGAAAATACACGCTTTCAGGGCTGTTTATAGGAATAGGATTCCTGATCAGGTTCCCTGCATTGATAATAGTACTGCCACTCATATTATATCTTCTGTTCAAGGAGAGAAGCAAAATAATAAATTCTGGATTAAGGTTCGCGATAGGATTGCTGATAGCCGTTCTGCCATATTTTGCTTTTAATCTTCTGCATTATAGTGGCCCTATAATTAAAAGGCTTATTCAGCCATTGATAGACGCTTCGTTGATAGTCCAAAATGAAACATGGATCTATCCAAAATCCGGTTTATTGACTTTTATTGTTGATATTATAAAAACAAATATAATTTCTGTTATTCTAATCTTCTTTTGTCTTGTTTATTATATAAGGTCCCATAAGGAAAAAATTGCTCTTTTCTTGTTATGCATAGTTTCAATTCTGTTATATTTTTCATATAGAGTAAAGATTTATGATGTAAGGTATACTATATTTGTTATCCCTTATTTAGTAGTCTTGGCAGGGGCAGGGCTTTCTAAATTTCTTGAAAAGAAACCTGTTAAACTATCCTATCTTGCAGTTATTATAATTCTAGTTCCTGGGTTAATAGTAAATTCAGATTATATTAAAAAACCACAAATAAAAACAGATCCGGAAATAATAGATATAATAAAAAATTTTAATGTTGGCAGTATAGTCACAAATTCTGCATTTGTGCTATTCTATTCTAAGGTTAAAACAAACCTGATGCCGGGGCCGAATACCGCAAACACATACTCTACATTTCTGCAGGACAGTAATGCGGTGTTGTTTATATTCAAGCCGGACGAGTATTATTGTCCGCCAAATGACAGGGTATGCAATGAGGAATTTCTTAATAGAGTCAATCACCTTGTAGCAAATAACAATTTGGAATATTGTGGATATCTTCATGGTGCAAGGATAATCATAGTAACAAAGGGGTCTGGATCAATTTCAAGGGAGCAATGCCTTACAAATATAAATTACCCAGTTCTGGAGCAGCCGAAGAGTTCAGTTTTTGTTAGGATAAATGCTGTTGGCGTTACCAAAGACGGAAAATTGGAAAATTCCGGCAACTTAAAGATATTATTGGAAAACTTGGAGAAAAAGAATATAGCCACATCTGTTATTTTAGTCCCTGCAAACAATCCTAGTCTAGATTCAATAAAATTCATCAACTCCTTTAATCAGAATATTGAATTGGGTGTTTTTTACACAGAAAAAGCCGAGACAAATGATTTCATTGAGAATCTAAACAGCAGGTCAGAAAAAAAAGTGTATGTAGTGTCTCCTAAAGAAGACCAGTGGATCAAAAAAGAAATTTCTATCCCTAATGGCATAAAATATTGTATGCGCGGGCCTTGGGACTCGACAATAGTGCCTGTTCCATGCAAAAGCGTGAACATTTACACAGTGAAAAAATGGGGGGATATAGAAATTTATTCATTTGAGGAGTTAAAAGAGTCGTATGATTCAATAAAAAATATTGATTATAGTATAGTGATTGACATACCTTCTGAAGCTCTTGCAAAGTCAGGGAATGTTGAGACTTATAAAAAATTCATAGGCTACATCTGATTTTTTCTTAACACCCAGCACCCAACCTCGACATTGTGTTTCCTCTTTCTGTGAAATGGCATTGTCTTCTTAAGGGGCATTTTTATTTTTATTAAATCAACAATATCAAAATTATTCTCTTCAGCAATTTTTTTTATGAAAAATCCGGACTCTATCTTATGTATGGAATATATTGTTTTGCTTAATTCAAAAGCTTTTTCCAGGAATATCTTGTCGTTATGCTTTTTCTGCACGCCAAATGGGGGATTTTGTATCACTGTATCCACTCTACTGGAAAAGTTATTTATGTCTATGTTTAGTATTTCATACGAACCATTTACATTGCTTAAGTTTTCTTTTAGTGTTCTTATCAAGCCATTGTCTTTCTCTATAAAAAACACTTTTTTGGCATTAAGCAACAATGCACCTATGCCTAAAACTCCATGGCCTGCCCCAAAATCTGCAATCTTTTTGTTCTTTATATCATCATTCATGTAGGCTGTCCATAGCACCAAAGAGGCGATTTCAGAGTCGGTGGCATACTGCTCTAACGAAGGTTTTGGAATATTTATGGCCTTTAATTTCGAAAGAAATATGGCAAGCTCTTTCTTATTCATTTTGGGATTTCTTTAGTTTTATTATATCGCCTATAGTCACATTAGAGTCCTTGAAGTTGATTTTTGTGGGCTTTTCATCCTTTAGTTGCTCTATAATGGCTATGTTGAGGAATTTCTCAAGTTTCCGAGCTAGTTGAAAGGAGAGTTTTATTTTTCCGCTTTCTAAATTGTGGATCTCTGATGTTTTCTCTGAAATTTTCAAGGCAAGCTCTTCCTGCCTTAAGTTCATTCTCTCCCTTGCTTCTTTGATTTTGGTATAATAATCACTAACTATTTCATAGACTATTTGCGGCTCTACCGTAAATGATTTTTTTTCATATGAAGATTTTTCTGTTTTTCTAGCAACTATAACTTTGCCGAATTTCGCGCAGTTCTCGCATACAATCAAGGAAACACCTTCTACGATTGCATTTGTAAGGTTTCTAGTAGAGCCGCACATCTCGCAATTTGCCATTAGCTGCTCAACCCCAAAATTTTTTCTATTTCAGCACGATCCTTAAATCCCTGGTAGAGTTTATCGTTTATTACAAGGCTAGGAACTTTCTTGACATTGTAAAGATTCATCAGAGTATTCACAACTCTATTGCTTAAGTCCACATTGAACGAATATACATAAATGTTTTCTTCCGGATATTTTTTCCTCAAGTTAGTAAGAACATAACCCTGTACGCTGCAATCAGAGCACTTATTGTCGTCATTTGAATAAAAGAATAATATTAAGTTGAGATTCTTTCCGCATTTTTTAGAAACATCCTTCAAAAATAACCAGTGCCTGGCCTCCAGTAATGAGTAATACTCCACTAATTCAAGCACTTTCTTGTTGTTTTTTCCCAAGTCGGTCTCGAGATCGCCGAGGTTATCGCTTAGCGTATATAGCTCTTCATTGAGCTCTGGGAAGTCTATGAAATTGCATGGATTTTGGTATGCAATCAAATATTGCGTCTCTAAGGTCAAAACCTGTGTCCTTATTTTCTGCTGAAAGTTGTCTATTGAATTTAATTTCGAATTTGACATCAAGTTTCCGATTAATATGCCTATAGTGAATATTGACGCAGATATCACAAAAGCTATGAGGTATTTCCCCGTGCTTATTTTCCTTTTTGCTACCATTTTTGTCTCTTTTGCAGAAGCATTTCTATAAACACCCCGAGCCAAACACCAGAAACCAAAATACTATACAGTAATAAATATGCCGGAAGTGAAAGTATTCCGTATCTTAAAATTTTCTCTTTTGTAAACCTATGGGCATAGTATATCACTATTCCTCCAAGTATTATGCCAACAAGTAAGAAAAATAAGTTGGTAAAGTTTATTTGTATCCAGCTGAAGTTTAATTTTGCGTTCTTTATGACTGACAGCAAGTCAAAATTTATTTTGCTCCATCTATAGATATGATCGAACAATGTCTTGAAAACAAACCTGTACAATCCCAATATTAAAAGCGAAACTGCCAAGAATCCTGAAATGAAAACCCTCGGCATCTGGAGCATTCCAAAGTCACCGTAGCTCTTGTTGAAAACCATCCACTTGTAGTTGAACATGTTGAACATCGTTCCTTTATACCACCGGTTCCTTTGCTTGTAGAATCCTTTTAGAGTATTTGGTGCATTTGTGTACACTTCAGCGTCAAGCAATTGCACGATTTTATAATGGAGTTTATGGATCCTTAATGTAATTTCCAAATCTTCGGTAAGGTTCTTTTCGTCAAAGCCATTAACCTCTTCAAGCACTTTTTTGCGGTAAACACTAAAAGGCCCAGGAGCAACATGCACGCAATTTAAAGTGCCCATCAGGCTCTTATAGAAAAAATTGATCAGATATTCGCTCCATTGGATCTTCTGCAGGAATGATTTTGGTGTGCTTATTTTCATCAAAGGAAGGACTATAGCCACTTCCTTGTCCTCAAATCTAGGGATCATTTTCTTTAAAGAGTCTCTATGGACAAAAGAATCTGCATCAAGAACAACAAAAAATTCCCCGTCTGCTATTCTTAAGGCCTTGTTCAGAGCAGCACCTTTCCCTGAATTTTTCTGGTTTATCAGTTTGATGTCTCTGTTTTTATTTTTTGTGATTATATCATTTACAATTTGTTCGGTCTTGTCTGTGCTTCCATCGTTCACTATAATCACTTCTAAAGATTTAGCCGGATAATCTAGTTCTATCACAGAGTTAATTGTCTTTTCTATGCATTCTTCTTCATTGTATGCAGGAATGCCCACAGTGACTTTCGGGAATTTTCTAAGTTTTCTTGGCTTGTTTTCAGAATACTCGATAAATGTCAAGAGCCAAAATATTACGATATAGATGCCTATAAAAAAAGCTATCCAAACAAATATTTGCAGCATCGATACCATATGCAAGGTTTAATAGACAAACATATTTAAAATTTATGAAATGAAGACCTTTTTTTCATATTTATAGATTTCGACCTCTACTCTATGTTCTTTGTCGAAGTTTCTGTATACCATCCTAAACCTGGGGTCATTCCTTAATTGGTACAATAAGTTTATTTCGTCTTTCCCATAAAACTTATCTCTTATTGCAGCATCGAGCCATATATACTCTATATTGTACTTGTTGAGCAGCATCAGCGTAGTTTTAAGGTCCCCAGAGTTTAATAGCTGCATCGAGTCAGACCATCTTTCATTTATTTTGGGGGCATAGAAGAAGTCAGGATCCATTACATTTTTCTTGTTTATATGATTGAACCAATAGCCTCTTTCATAGGAGCTAAAAATAGTGGTGTAGTCAGAAGATTTGCTGCTTAAATAGTCAAGGGCTTCCATTTGTTTTATTGTCGGCTCCGATAATGCCAGCTGATTAATGAAGTTTATTCCAGAGAAGACTATGCCCATTACTATAACGACAAACGAAAGGTTTTTTATAAGCTGGCTCTCCCAGCGCCTGTTTATTAGTTTTATTAATCCAAGGCTGCCTATTATTGCAATCAGTATGTTGAGGTAGAATATGATAAAGTTAAAATAAACAGATATTACAGTAAGCAAGAAAATCGTAGAATAAACAATGATGAATTTATATTTTTTGTATGTCCAAAGCACATAAATCCCTAAAAACAATAATATGGCTGAGAATATGCTAAGCCCAAATTTTCCGCCCAAATCAGAAAATAAAGTTTGGTAGTTAAAATTTACGGCGTTTTGTATTAAATTGAAGTTCACTCTATCAGGAAATCCGTAATTAGTTATTAGTCTGTAAAAATGCAATATGTTTATTATTAAGACCAGCAGAAGATACATAAAGAAATAAGGTATTTTTCTTCTTAGAATTGCCAAAATATAGATTAAAAATAGCATAGACAAGAATACTGTAGCAAATATATTAAAATATGATATCAAAGACAGTAGTACTATTGCAATAAGCCAATGAATAATTTTATCAAAGGTCATTAGATAAAAGCTTAGCACGGATAAAAAAACTATTCCCGCAAATGCATTGCTGCTGGAAAACAAATAGAGAAATGGGGGGCTTAATGCCAAGATCAGCAAAGAGAGATTTCTTATATTGTTGTCTTTGGTAAATTTCTTGATTGTAAGCCCAAGCATCAGCAAGGTAAGAATGCCCAGTAAAACCGGCAAGATTATTGAAGCTGTTTCTATGCTTACTCTGAAAGCTTTTGAAAATACAACCAGTGTAATGGGCCATCCGGTGTAATAAGCAAAGGGCCTTCCGCCATAGCTCAATGAATCATACTCCGGAATTTTGCCCGATTCAATAATCATCTTGCTTAATCGCAGGTTAAAATAAGAGTCATCGCTGAATAGGCTCTTATTTCCATAGTATTCGAACCTAATTAAGAATATACTGCTAAATAGTACAGTGCTTATAATCAGGAGCAATAAGAACATCCTATTGCTTGCATAAAACCTTGTAAACTTCTGCCTTATCATTTTCATAAACTAGCTCGAAACAGTTCTTGTCTTTTGTATACACTAATTCTTTTATCCCGTATGTTTGTTTTGTTTTTTCTGTCAGCAATATATAATCTATTCTGTATTGCCTTATCAAAAATAAAGCCCTTGCAGTAAAAGGATTTTCATAAAGCGATTCTACATCCACAAATCTTTTTTCAACATCATCGCTGAGCAAAAAATAACTGTCTATTACATTTTTTCTTTCAGCTATCGCACTTATGAAATGCCCTTCATCAAATCTCGCGAGTATTACAGATTCCTTGGGAGTAGAATTTTTTATGTAAAGCAATGCCCAAATCTCTTCTATGGCCAATGAATCGTTTATGTTGTCTTTTGCTATTGAAATGCTCGGTATTATAGAAGATGAAACGACTAATATCACGATGATTGAATAAGCTAATTTTTTAAGATGATTAAATTTGGTCATTTCCAGGAAACTGAAGAATTTCTTAATTGAAATAGACGCCAGTATTGAAAATGAAACTCCTATGAAAATCAATCCGCTTGCAAAATCTATGAACTTAATCGTTGTTAGCAAGAGAACGGTAAGCATAAGGCTGGCTATTAGATAGATAGATCGTTTCCTTTCAAGGAATAATCCGTAATAAAGTCCAAAAATTCCTAAAAACAAGGTCATTATTCCGAGAAAATAAATTAGTGCTAATAAGCTAACATCCCTATACAGCAGCTCAAAAATTGGCTTCGGTATATTGCTCTCCAATATGTCTATCCCGTATTTGCGAAAGAGGCTATTGTATATTGCAAAATTGATCAGTACTATGATGAAAGTCGAGAAGAATATTGCTTCTTTCCTTAAATTGCCGATTTCTATAGACTCGCTAACAAGTAAGATGGTATATAGCAGCAATGTAAATATAAGAATGGCTGAGCTCGGGTCTATTAATGGTAGCAAAAAGGAAAGACCGACAAAAATAGCCATATACTTTTTATTATCGCTTATTTTTATAAAGCTGTAAATCATTAAGAAAAAAAGTGGCAAGAACAAAGAGTATGTGCTTGCCTTATTTAATGTCTCCCTTATTAATAATGGAACCAACCCGCTGATTAAAGCAGATATCAACGCTGCATTTTCGTCCTTGCTTATCTCTTTTGATATAAGGTAAACTAATACCACCAATAAAGATATTAGTATTTCTGGTAATATCTTGAACGCAAAAAATAATCCCGGGAATATTGAAAACGCCGCCAGGAAATAATGGAATAGTGGTGGATATATTATGTTTTTCCCGCCATAACTCAATTCATCGAATAATAAAGGGAATGGGTTATTAAGTATATATTCAACATGCCTTAGATGGAAATAGGCAAAGTCTCCTGTATATGTGCTTGTTTTAATGACAAAAAATAGCCTAAAGAAAAATACTGATAAAAAAATTAAAAGCAAAATAATGTATTGTCTTGGAATTTTTATGTTATTTTTCATCAAATATACCCTATTCCATAAAGGATTTTTCAGGTTCTTGAACAGCAACACTGGGGGCATTCATTTTGCTCTTTAAGACATCATCAACCACATCGAAATAGTCATAAAATTTTGAGGTGAGTTTCAATATCCTTGTCCGTCCAGATTTGTCAGAAAGGACAAATCCTTCTTCTCTAAGCAGTTTTATATGGTCATAAGCAGTATTGCCCCTTATCTTGATAATATCGCTTTGCAATACAGGCTGCTTAAATGCGATAACGGCAAGGGTCTCTTGTGTTGGCCTGTCGAGTTCAGCATCAGTTAGTAGTTTTTCAGTTAGGTACAAGTAGTCCCTTCTCAGGCTTAACTTCCATCTGTCATTTTCATTTACTAACTCTAATGAAGTACCTCTCTTGCCATAGTCTTCCCTTAAAGAAATCAGTGCATCTTTAATTAAGCCAATACTTCCTATTCCTGCCAATTGGCTTATTTCCGGCATAGTTAAGCTTCTTCCTGTGGTAAATAAAACAGCTTCCACCTTATTCTTTATATCTTCCATGTAATATAGAAAAAACTATGTTCTTTTAAAGCTTATGGAGCTATTTTTTATGTTTCTTTTTTCTCAGGCTCCAAAATAGCACTATCAATACTATGATTAATATAGCTATGGCCAAAAAAGTAGTGAAACTCATTCTGCTTGGCGCTTCATAAACTTGTTCTTGAGAAAGAGCATTCTTAATAGCTAGCATGCCCAAAAAAACAGTTGAAGTAATCAGCCTCTTCATGAAATTGTAAAAGTTGCGTGGAATATAAATTTTTCTATTGATTTATGCTATAGCATATCTCAGTATTGCTGCCACCCCGCCAATATCCCTTAGTTGAATTCCTTCTCTAGTTTCAGTTGAGATTATTTCTACCTTCGCGCCAGTTGCTTCAGCTTTTTCTTCTAAACTGTCTAAAATATCATCTTCGACAGAATCGCTTACCAATAATATTTCAACAGCCCCATACTCTAATGCTTTCTGCACTTTCTCAAGGCCTATGACGGCCTTTCCTCGCTCTTTGTTTAAAATTTCGAAGAATTTCTGCAATAGCTGCTTCTCCTTGATTATTTCCTCTTTGGCAAGCAAATCCTGGCTCTTCTCTACTAGCTCATGCAAGCCAAATTCATCAGTATAAGTAATGTCCTTCAATCCAATGATTTTTTTCTTCAGTTCATTGTTCAGGTAGGCGCCATTGAAAAAAATCTCTTTGGTTGGTCCAGGTCCTCCAATAATTATTCCTTTCAGCAATTCTTTCATTCCTAGGAATTCTATGTTTGCAATCTCGGCAATTCTTTTATAGAACTCATGGGCGGCTTCTTCTCTTAGTCTCGCAAAACGAGCTTGACTATTGTGGACTATTAAGCCATTTGCGATAAAATTCTGGTTTTTAACAGATATATCAATCATCTTTCCAAAGTATGGAATAGTATTTATGGCTTTTATTTTAACAGGCAAAAAGTTTATTTCTAAATACTTTATCAATTTTTTATATAGTGATATATCTTTATGTTTTATTTCATTGAGTATTGAATTGTTAAAAACGGCCTTGCTCATCATTCTTTCATCTCTAAAAAAATTAGACACCTTGGGGAAGTCAGTAATTCTGAATCCATGCGATTCTATTAAGGTTCTAATCTCTGAGCCATTTGCTAAAAGTTGTCTTATGCGGGATTTATCAGTTCTGTTTTTTATTAGCTTATTTAGCTTTGCACTCTTTTGTTTTGATGCAAATTTAATTTTATCGCTAAAGTTAATCAAAGATTGTCTGTCTGTTATTCTTATTGTAAACCCATGTTTTTTTGAATATTCGTTTTTGGAATTATCATACTCGCAATAAGAGGCTATAATGCCCAACCTCAATAACGCGAGTTGTAATTGCCTTATTATCATTTTATTGTTCATTCCTAAAGACAGCTCATCTTTAGTCACATATCCCTCGGCATCAAACAGACCGCTGATAAATTTAGCAAGCACTCTATCTTTAGATTTTAATATTTTACTGGGAATTCTAGAATCTTTAGATTTTAATTCCGGAAATTCATTTTTTATTAGCCTGACAAGTGGTGAGCTGTTAAATCTAAGCTGATGATAATTTTTACTCTTCCTGAATTTATAGCTGACCTTCAGGTTAAAGAATTTACCAAATTTCTTTCTGTAAAAAAGAGCCACATATTTACTCTGTTCTGAAAAGTTTATTCTTTCATCATCAAAATTTCCATCACCTAAAAAATATCCTAAAAATTGGGCCAGATCATCATTTAACACTTCTGGAAGTTTAACTTTTATTCCCTGATGATGTTTGGGTTTTGTGTAATAATCTAAAAATTTCTCATAATTTATACCAAGGGAATTACATAAGTCGTATAGCTCTTTTCTGCTGGGATTTTGTCTTCCGATTTCATAGTAGGATATGGTCGTTTGCGTTAATCCTATGGATTTTGCCACCTGCCTTTGGAGCATATTTTTTTCTTTTCGTTTTTTAGTCAATAGGCTCCTGCCATCTTTGTTTATAATAAAAGAATTGTAATATTTTTTTGAGTCTAGTCTATATGATTTGCCTTTAACAGAAATTTTTTCTGGCATTAAAAGAGAGTCTCCAACCTTCAAATTTTCTGCATATGTCTGACTTAATTTGCCATTAAATGTAAACAATACATGGTCTTTAGAGCAGATAAGTTCTATCCTCGGCTCTTTTGTAACAATATGAATCGCTTTATTTTTATTAACATTCCATTTATCGACGATATTAGAGTCTACTATTTTGTAATCATCAAAATTAATAGATTTAACAACATAAGGATTATGCAGATTATTACACTCTATGATATCGCCTTCATTAGTTATAACTAAAGTGTCTGGTAAAACACATTGTCCGCCGGCCTTCACTTTCCCTGGCACCGAACTAGTCAGGCTTGCTACTTGCGTGATTAAAGTTCCTCTCAGCAAGCCTATATTGGCTTCCCTATTGTCCATCACAATAAGCCCATATGTCTCGTTTATATCGAGCAGCTCCCTTAACAAATCAAGGACAAATGTCTGATCGCATCTGTAAATTCTTGTTTTTAATGGAATAGGAGGTTCAATGCTCCAGACTTTTATATCCTGCTGCCCTTCTTTTTCTGCAACATTCCCTGAAAAGGCCGCCAGCCCGTTTTCTGAGGTCCTTTTAAACAGCTTCAAATGTCTTATCAATCTCTCAAGCGCGTCTATTACATTATTTCTAGTTGTCTTGTCTTTGATGTTCTCTGCAGTGCCTTGCTCTTCCTGCAAATGCTGTATTATTTTTATAAGCTCATAGCCTGCAGGCACATAAACCGATACAAGTTCTGTATGCCTTCCCCTGTATTTGGATAATTCATTGACAAACTTTCTTAATTCTTTTTTTTGTTTAGCATTCATGTTTCTAGCTTAAACTTTCCGAATTTTATTTCTCGGGCCTTGTGCGTTTCCTTTAGGTCTTTTGCTATTCCGTTAAACCTGTCCTTTATTCTTAGAAGACTTATTTCATCCTTTAAACTAAGCCCTTTTTCTCTTTTTGCTTTCCATATTTCGCTGTTTAATTCCATCAGCTCTTCCTTGGTGAATTTCTGCTTGTGTTTTTTAGTTGATTTTGGAAAGGCTTTGCTATGAATGTTCTCTTTATTCAATTCGTAGTAGACTTTATAAGTGATCATCGGGTTTACTGGTGCTAATAATTCCAATATCTTCTCTAGACAATGATATAAAGTATAGATAGCCGCATCTTGTTGTTCTTTTGTGAATTTTTTGTCTTGGTTATATGCTCTGTTTTTTACTAGCTCAAGATAATGCGATGCAAATATCTCCCACAAGAAATTTTTTATTTTAATAACAGGATTATGGAAATCATATTTGTCGTATCTTGCTCTTGCTTCTTCTACTATCAAATTTAATTCTTGTATGATAAACTCGTCAAGCTCTGCCAATTTAGGAATTTTTTTTGGTCTTTCGAATCCGGAAATGAATCTGGCAACATTCCATAGCTTGTTCAATGTTTTGGAAGCACCGTCTATTCTTTCGAGACTGCATCTGAAATCGGTTTTTTCAAGGTTGCCTTCGACAGCCGCCCACAATCTGAAAGGTTCCGCGCCGTATTTTTCAATAACCTCCTTTGGATCAATCACATTTCCCTCGCTTTTTGACATCTTTCTTCCTTTCTCATCGACGATATGATAATTAATCCAAGCATCCTTGAAGGCTATTTTTCCAGTAAGCAAATAGCATTTAAGCAGGGTATAGTACAGCCAGGTCCTTATTATCTCCTTGCCCTGTGGCCTTAACGTGCAGGGAAAATTTTTATCAAAGAAGTCGTTGTCCCTGGAATATTTCAAAATGTACAGTGGGCTGATGCTGGAGTCAAACCACGTGTCAAAAACTCTTTCCTCTGCCCTGAATTCTGTGCTGCCGCACTTGCACTTTCTAATAGGCGGCTTCTCTTTCCAAGGCTGATAATATCTGCCCTTTTCCGGCAGTATTGCTTCATTGCATTTTTTGCAGTACCACAAAGGGATTTCTGTCGCATAATACCTTCTCCTTGAGATTGGCCAGTCTATAGTGACAGAATTTATCCAGTCAATTAATATCTGCCGAGATTCTTCTGAATAAAAGTTTATTTTTCTCGCAATTTTAAGCATCTGGTCTTTAAAATCAATTTGCTTAAGATAGAATTCTTTCATCGAAATAAACTCGACTTGGTCTTTGCTTCTCTCACATAGGGGAACGCTATGTATTATTATTTCCTGTTTTTGCATATAGCCCCTTTCCTTTAATATGTCTACAATCTTCTGTCTTGCTTCTTTTGTAGCAAGGCCTTGCAAAAACCCCGCATTTTCATTCATCCTTCCATTGATGTCGACGGCCATCTTTGGCTCTATTTTCATTTCCCTCAAGAACCTGACAGCATCTTGGTCTCCCGCGCTTTTGCTCATAAAGACAAGACCAGACCCAAAACTTGGATCTGCAATAGGATGCATAATTATCGGAACTTCTATGTTAAATACAGGCACTATTGCTTTTTTCCCCATCAAATGCTTGTATCTTTCATCGTTCGGGTTAAACACAATCAGGGCTGCAGTGCATAAAAGCTCTGGCCTCGTAGTAGCTATTATGATATCTTGATACCCGCCTTTTACAGTGAACTTTACATAGTTCAGGTTAGTTTCCACGTCAGTTCTTTCAATTTCAGAATCAGCAATAGTGGTTCTGCAGCCAGGGCAGTAGTTATTTATCCTTTCATCTTCGTATATCAGTCCTTTGTTCCATAAATCAATGAAAGTCTCCTGAGTTAATTGTCTGTACTCTGGGCTATCTGTATAATAGGCATCCCCAATATTATTTCCAATACCCAATGAATTGAAGCTTATTCCTAGCTTAAGGAAGGAGTCTATGGTTTCACTGCTAGACTCTTCAAGTATTTTATTGCACAGCTCGATAAATTCTTTTCTGCTTAGCTCATTTGCTTTAACTTTGAATTTTTTTTCGGCTGCAAGTTCTATAGGCAGCCCATTCCTGTCAAGCCCAAGTGGAAACAGTACATTAAAATTGTCCATCCTCTTGAATCTTGCAAACATGTCCATCAGAACATAGGTAGCTGCATGCCCTATATGCACCGGAGTGTTAACATAAGGGGGTGGTGTATCGATGCTATAAACTTTCTTCTTGGATTTTTTATCAAAATAATACTCCCTGTTTTTTTTCCAGTTTTCATAGATTTCCTTCTCAAAACCCTTATCCCATCTGCTTTCTTTTATCATAAATTCATGCATAAAATTTTCCAGAAGGCGAGTTTATTTAAAGGTTTCTAAGAAATTGTTTTTTTATAAAAGACTTAATCGTTCCGGCCATGTATAAAATAAATCACAAAAATAGTAATTACGCTTGCAACTAATAATATAATCGTAAAGAAGCTCATCGACATTGCTTGATCATTTGCAGATATTCCATTTTTGAAAACATCGCTAATACTATTTCCGGATATTGATGCATTGCTAAAAACAAGTCCTAAAATCACTAAGCTTATCACGAGCAATAGCACAAGCCCTGTTCTGTCCCAGCTTTCCATAGATATTAATCAACACTCTCTGCTTAAATATTTTTTTGTTTTTACGGCAAAAAGCGTCAGGCTTTAGAAACATTTTTAAACGGTTTATGATTTATTTTCGTTCGAGGGCCTTTAGCTCAGCCTGGGAGAGCACCACGCTGAAGAAATAATTCAGAACCGTGGGTGTCGGGGGTTCAAATCCCCCAGGGCCCATTTTCCTGCATCTTTAGAAAGTTTTAAATAATAAATACCATAAAAAACTTATTATGGGTGCAATGTACAAAAGAGGTGCAATCGAGCTTTCTATGACTACTATTATAGTAATAGTCATAGGTATTACTTTGCTCAGCCTGGGCTTGTTATGGGTAAGGAGCACTTTCCAAAGAATATCCACATTGACAGAAAGCCAGTTTGACAATGCCCAGCAGATTATTGATGCTACTCCAATTACAGATGAAAAGCTTTCTGTTCCTCTAGAAATAAACATCAAAGTAGGTGAGACAAAGGGTTTTAGGATGTACCTAAACAATGATGGTTCTGGTTCTGACAGCCAATTTGATATAAAACTCATAAATAATGACAATCCTGTCGGTGTAATAGTAGGGATTATCGGCGCGAAGCCTGACGAATCTAAATTATTCATGGTGGATGAAGGCCGTCAAAAAGAAATAGATGGCCTAGTAATGGCAAAGAATAGCGCAAAACCCGGCTCGTACACCTATAATGTGCTAGTAAACAATGGGGAGTATGAAGAGAAAGGTTTCGTTGTTATAGTTTCTAAATAGATAGAAATCATAAATGTTTTAAACTCGCGTTCTTATTCTTAGTTTATGGTTTTAAAAGTTTATAACACACTAACGAGAAAAAAAGAAAAGTTCGTTCCTTTGAAGGGGAAAAAAGTTAATATTTTTGTTTGTGGAATAACACCTTATGACAGTCCACATATAGGCCATGCAAAAACATATGTGCAGTTTGACTTTATAGTGAAATATTTGATGTTCAATAAATACAATGTTTTCTATCTTCAAAATATAACTGATATAGATGACAGGATAATAGAAAAAGCAAATTCAGAGAAAGCTTCGTGGAAAGAAATCTCAAATAAATATAGTGCCGAATTTCTTTCTATGATGAAATGCCTTAATGTAAACTCTGTAACAAAATATGCCAAGGCGACAGACCATATTCCAGAAATTGTTTCGCAAGTAACTAGGCTATTAGAAAAAGGCCGTGCCTATAAGATAGACGATGGATATTATTTTGATTTGAAAAAATTTCCAGATTATGGAAAGCTTTCTGGAAGAACTGTGTTGGAAGCAGAAGACTCTATTTCAAGAATTGATGAATCTGTCTCGAAAAAAAACAGGGGAGATTTCTGCTTATGGAAATTCTCAGGGGGAAATAAGCCTTCCTGGCCCTCTGCAATTGGAAATGGCCGTCCTGGCTGGCATATTGAAGATACGTCTATTACAGAAAAGTATTTTGGTTCGCAGTATGATATGCATGGTGGTGCCATAGACTTGGTTTTCCCCCATCATGAAGCGGAAATAGCACAGATGGAATCAATTTCTGGGAAGAAGCCATTTGTGAAATACTGGTTGCATACAGGCTTCCTTAATGTTAAGGGGACTAAGATGTCCAAAAGCCTGAAGAATTTCATTACAATAAAAGAAGCCTTGGATAAATATGACTACAAAGTTCTTAGATATTTCTATTTGTCTAAACACTACAGGTCGCCGATAGATTTTTCATATGAACTTCTTGAACAAAGCAAAAATTCTTTGGGCAGGTTAAATGAGTTTGCAATGAATTCAAAGGGTAAAAAATCAGGCTTAAAGAAATCATTGATAGCCAAAACTAAAAGGGGTTTTTATAATGCTCTAAACGACGATTTTGACACACCAAAGGCCTTTTCTATATTATTTGACTTTGTAAGGGGCTCTAATAAAATCGGCCCGAATAATGAATGCTATCTGTTTTTCAAGGAAATTGACAATTTCTTCAATATCTTCAGTCTAGATGAAGAAAAAGCCCCAAAAAAAATCATTAGGCTTGCCAACGAAAGATTGAAGGCCAGAGAAAATAAGGATTTTTCATCAGCAGACATGTTAAGACTCGAGATAAATAAGCTGGGCTATATTGTTGAAGACTCTGAATCAGGTTTCAGGCTGAAAAAGAGAGATTAGTTCAGCATTATTAAGATTATTAGCCAAAATATTAATTCTACAATACAAATCTTTTTATATTTACAGTATATTTAAAATTTAGTAAAGTTTATATAATAAAGAAGGGCTATAAAACAAATATGACTGAGGAAACAAAGCAGGTGGATAGAATACATAAGATTGCCCCAATCATGATGGGCAAAGGCAAGGATATTCCGTTGCCTGATGTTTCTTATAATATTAAAGAACCCGCAAACAGCTTTGAACGCTTAGTTCCAAGCCTTATTGAAAAAGGCATTGAAAACATTAACCTTTCTATGTTTTCAGAGGAAATGCGCCGTGACTTGTTGAATGCAGCCGGTGATGAATACTTAAAAAGGGGCGCCTCAGTAAATGCAATAAAGATGTTTAGTATAACTGGCAATAAGGAAAAATTGATCAAAATTGCTGATCAATATCGTGATGAGGGCTATTTTACTAATGCAATCGAAGTATACACTTTGATTAGCGACAAAAAAAAGCTTGTTGAAACAGGCGAAAAGTGCGTAAAGCTCGGCAATCTGCCTGATGCGTCTAAGGCATTTATTGCGGCTAATGACCGTGAAAGACTACAAAAGGTAGCGGAAGAATGGTACAACCGAGATAGATTCGATTATGCCATAGAAGCCTATGGCGAGCTGGGAAATAAGCAAAAGCTAATAGAAGTAGGTGATGTATGCACTGAAAAAAGGCAGTATGCATATGCCGCTCGCGCTTATGAATTGGCCCAGGAAAATGACAGGCTTTCTAAGCTGGCCGATGTCCTATTTAAGGAAGGTTTGTTTAATTCTTCCTACAAGCTTTATAAGGTGGCAAACAACCATATCATGCTTGAGTTTTTAGAGCAAAATTTTGCAGACCGGATAATTAAAGAAGACTTCATGGATACTTCTTCGAACTATTAATATGGCTATGTTCAAAAAAAAGACCAAAGAGGTGCTAGAACGTTTAAAGGCCGAGGAATCAAAGCCAAAGCCCAAGGTAGAAAATTATCCTTCCTCAAAGCAGAATTCTGTCAATCAGGAGAAGGAAGGGGGTGTTTCTCAAAGCATCTATCAAATTAGGCTTGAAAAAATAATAAACCGCCTTAACGATCTAGAAAGAAAAATGAAACAGGGCAATGACTACTTCACCCATTATTGGGACTACTCCAACTATTGCAAGGAGTTTTTATCTGCTATAGGAGATTTTGAAAAATTCGAAAATTCTTTTGTCCCAGTACAGTTCAATAAAAGGCTGCAAGAAACAAAGACTAAAGTCCAAGCCCATTTAAACAGAAAAATTCCTCAGTCAAAATCTCGATTGAAAGATTCTGATGATTTAATAGGTATTTAAAATTAAGATTTTTCTTCTTCAGAAGTTTCTTTTTCTGCAGTTATTTTTCTCTGGTCTTTAGCAGCTTTCTTTATGTTTTTTTCAAGGCTTAAATCAACTACGTCTTTTTTCTCTTCTATAGTTTTTTCCTCTGTCTTGGTTTTCTTTTTCTCTTTCTTTTCCTCAACAGCTTCAAACTTGAATTCTGGAAGCTCAACCCATACTATGCGCTTGTCGTCCTTTACTGCTCTGACCTTTATCTTTGCAGGAGGGTTTTTATTTCCTCTTTTCCATATAGCCGTATTAAGGTGCGGCCCTATCTTTACGCTGCTACCTTTCATATGTCTTATCATGAAATTCTTTATCGCGGTAATAGCTTTCTTTGATCTTTTGTAGTTTGGCTTCTTTATGAATTCCTTTCTTAATGGTATAGTGTAAGTCCTTTCTTCTGCCATTTTTATTTCTTAGCTTTAGTCTTTCTCCAGTTTCTTTTTATTGTGGTTATTCTTGCGGGATGCACCCTTCTTCCTGGCCCAAATATCTTTGGGATGAGCCAAAAGGGGGCCCATCTTGTTTGCCTGCCAGCCTTCGCTAATCTTTTCTTTTTTGCAAAATGTTTGTTTCTTGTCATTTGATAACTCTGAATCTTTCCTTTTTCGGCTGAAGTTGCTGCAACAGCCTTTTGAACTGCTCATCTGTCAGTTTATTGCTTAGTTGATTTGTTTGTGCTGCGTTCGCAATCAATGTGATTGCTTTGATTGCAATCTCTGGATGTGCGACCTTAATGTTTGAATATCTTTCAAGCGCCTCTCTTGCCATGAATTGTTTTGCAATCTGCTCAATCTGCTCAATTTGTTGTTTTATCTGCTGCTGCTTTTTTATCTCTTTAAGTCTTTTTTTCTTTAAGGCTTCTAGCTCATTATCGTGCATTTTTAGCTACAGCATCCAAAAATTTTTTGCCTTTCTCTGTGATCATTCTTCCCTTGTGACCTTTCTTTATTGTTTGCTGTATGAATCCTTCCTTCTCTAGTTGCTGTAATGATTTCCTTAAAATATTGCCAGAGCCTTTGTAAGTATGCTCTGGTTTATAGCCTCGGTCTTTTAATCCGCCATATTTTGTCCTTAATTTTGAAACACCTATTGGCCCTAATATGTAAATCTTTCTTAGTATAGACGCTGTTCTTACATACCAAAAATCCTTCTCAAAGGGGGGCCTTTCTTTTTGCCGGCCTGTCTTTGCAAATTTAATCCAAACTGGCGGCTTTATGCCGTCTACTTTTTTCAGTTCTTCCGCAGCTTTCTTTATGAGCTTGCCCGCTTCAACATCATATACGTTTATCATTTTTTATATTTTATTTCGCAGTTATTTTGAAAATAGTCTCTTTATATATTTATTCTTTTCAAAGTTTTTAAGTATGTATGCAAACAGTTACTAATTTAAATGTTGCTTTGTTTGTTTTTTCCATGGAAAATGATGAAACACTGTTGCCTTTCGAAAGGATAAAACGCGAGATTCTTGTAAAAAAAGACTCTGCTACAAATCCCGACTATGGCTCTATTCCCGAGTCTAGGCCGATTGAGAGGTTGATTGAATACGGCATTGTAAATGTAAACAAACCCCCGGGGCCTACTTCTCATCAGGTGTCTGATTACACAAAAAAGATACTTGGCTTGAAGAAAGCTGGCCACAGTGGGACCTTAGTCATATGAAGGAAATCCTGCTGTAACCGGCTGTCTTCCAGTAGCATTGGAAAAAGCTACAAGAGTGAATGAATTATTATTGAGCTGTGGAAAGGAGTATATAGGGATAATTAGGCTTCATAAAAAAATAGATGAGCAAAAGATTTATGAGAAAATAAAGGAATTTACAGGAAAAATTACGCAGCTCCCACCAAAAAGGAGTGCAGTAAAGAGGCAATTAAGAAAACGGGAGGTATATTATTTAAATATCCTCGAAATAAAATACAATAACATTTTGTTTAAAGTCGGGAGTGAGGCCGGTTTTTACGTCAGGAAACTGGCACATGATTTTGGCCTATCTCTCGGTGTTAACGCGCATCTCTCGCAGTTGGTAAGGACTAAAGTTGGCTGGTTTAATGACAAGAACTGGCATTCCTTAACAGAGCTTAAAGACGCTTATGAATTCTGCAAAAATGGCGACGAATCTTTATTGAGAAAAATAATATTGCCGTTTGAGAAGGCAGCAAGTCACGTGCCAAAAATCTGGGTGCTTGATTCTGCTATTGACTCCATATGTCATGGGGCAAAATTGGCCAGCCCAGGCATCTCGAAGCTACATTCATTGATAAATGCAAATGAAAAAGTTGCTATAATGTCCCTAAAGGACGAGCTTATAGGCACAGGAACCTCTTTAATGGCATCAGATCAGATTCTAAATGACCGAGACGGGATTGTAGTGAAAGTTGAAAAGGTATTCATGCCAGTAAACACATATCCAAAATACAAAAGAATTCATTCATAAAGAACCAGGTAACATTCTTTATGGTCTTTTAACTTGACAAACTTGCCTAAGATATCCTTAAGCTCTTCTATGTTGAATGTTTTTTCAAGTTTCTCTGTATAGTCTATTTTCCCGTAGTCTATTTTTTCATATACTCTAAGCTCCCTTAAATCTGTAAGGAATTCGAATTTCCTGTTTATTTCATATGTATGATCTTCCTTCGACAAATATCCTTTTTGTGTAAGAAGGTTAAGCATGTCATAAACTTCTGAAAAGTTAGCCCCGGACCTTGAAAAAAGTTCTGCTGCTGTAAATCTCTTAAGATTTAATGTGATAGAAAAAATTCTTGACTCTTTCGGCGTAAGATTAGTTTTTTGCAGGCTTAATTGAACTCCTGTGCCATTTTCTAATTCTCTGACTATATTGCCATTGTTTAGGTTTATAAGCAATGAAAAATCCCCATCTTTATAGCAGTTTAATAAGGCGCACGGGGTTAGTTTTATTTTTACATTTTTTACATTGTATATTATTTTGTAGTCATCCAATGTTATTTTCTGGTGAATCATGGGAATGAGCTCGCCGCTCGCCAGCATCGCCGCATTGTACTCTTTTTCATCTTTCACTTCATCAAGTATTTTTACTGCAGTTCCGCCATGCCTTGTTTTTCTAGGCCTTATATTAACGAGCAGGGGCATATCAACAATTCCAGTTATCATTGCTGTGCCTACAGGAATGTTTATGATTTCTTTTTCAGTTTCTTGGGTGATGCCTTCAACTGAGGCAGATATGGCCCTTACATCATTTGGATTTGTTGTCTTTAGTATTATTTGTGTGCTGCACTGGCTTATCGCGCTCTTATCCACCCTTGAAGGCCTTTGTGTAACTAAACAAGCCCCTAGCCCGAATTTTCTTCCCTCGCTGAATATCTGCCTTATTACACCAGAGCTTTTTGACTCTCCAAAGCTCCTTTCTGGAATGTAATTATGGGCCTCTTCTATAACCAAAAAGAATGGGGGTATGTTTCCTTTCTTCCTCTGCAAAAAAAGGTCATTCAGAATCTTATAAACGATAATCTCCTGTATGTCTTGCTGCATGCCCCTCAAGTTAATTATAGATAGGCTTCCTGATCTGACAATCTCGTGCATATGTGTAGGGCTCTCTGAAAATAAATTCAGCTTCTGCAGATATTCTATTATATTTATTAAGGTCCATTTCGCATTGCTTTCTTGCATCTCTAAAGCAAGTAATAATTCATTTAAGTCAAGCCTGGATTGCTGCATCGAATTTAAGCCGGCATACAAGGTTCCTAGCTGCATGCTGCTTAATTTTCCAGGCAGCATTTTTATTAATTCATGCGCACTTAAATTTGTCACATCCAGTTTTAATGGTCTTGCATCTGTATTACTTTCAACATCCGGGCTGAACTCAATTATTCTTTTTAAATAACCAGTAGGTTTTAATGCAATTTTCTCAAGTTTTTCTAAATCAGTATGATTGTCATTCGGCAGTTTTAAGGAATTATACTCGCCATGAGGGTCAATCACAATAACGGGAACATTTCTATCAAGAAGCTCTTCTAGCAACACTCCGGTAACATAGCTCTTCCCGGATCCTGACTTTGCCAATATGCATAGATGTTTTGTGATTAGTTTATTGATGTCAAGAAATATCTTTATATTGTCATGTCCGTCCAGGTTGCCTATGTAAGCGTGATTTTTGTCTTCTTTAAGCCCTATAATCTCACTTATGAAATCGTCTTGTGCTTCCAAAACTTCGGTGCCTTGCTCAAAGGGATACCTTAATCCCCTTAATATACCATTAATGTCCCTAAACCCAATAACTAAGCAATGTGCTATGGCCTCTTTTTCCTTCTCTATCTCAATTATCTGCCCAAGTATAAAATTTTCCTGTAACATCGCCTGCACATATTGAAATTTCTTTGCATTTCCAGATATTAAAAACTTGAATTCTGTGGTTGAACTCTTGCCCGTTATTTTGCCAAGCATCATTTTGCAGAACAGAGAATTTGATGAATTTGATAAAGTTTATAAATATTTATAAATTCGGACAGTGATTGCCAAGCAATAATTCTATGGTAAACATCATTAAGATAGATAAGGAATCTGGAATCCCGCTTATAGGTGTAATAGCCTTCGGCATCATAGACCGAGGAACAAATATGCTCCAGGTACGTGCAACAACAGCATGCAACGAAAAATGTCCTTTTTGTTCTACTAATGCAAACAATTTCTCAATCCACCCTAACAACTATATAGTCGACCCTGATTACTTGATTGAATGGCTAAAATATGTAATAAAGTTAAAAGAATGCGATGACATAGAGGTTAACTACGACAGCGTAGGCGAGCCATCTTCCTATCAACACTTAATTTATTTGATATCTGAAATATCAAAAATTCCCGAAGTAAAAAAAATCTCGATGCAAACAAACGGCACCTTGCTCAATGACAAAAAAATTCTTGAGCTTGAAAGAGCGGGCCTTAATAGGATTAATCTATCTGTAAATACCCTTGATCCAGAGCAGGCAAAATTGCTCAGCGGCTATGAAATTTATGACATAGAAAAAATTAAGGGCCTCGCTAAATTTATCAAAACTACAGGAATAGAGCTTTTGATTGCTCCGGTTTGGCTTCCAAAGATTAACGACCAAGGCATTATTGATTTAATAAAATTCTGCAAGGACATTAATTGCTTGATAGGCATACAGAAATATGAAGTCTATAAGTATAGCAGAAAAATGAAAAAAGCCAAGCAGGTTAACTTTTACAAGTTTTATAGACAGCTTGAAATCTGGGAAAAGGAATTTGATATCAGGCTTAAAATAGACTCGAAAGACTACAAACTGCACAAGGCAAAAAGAATCCCTGTAGATTTTGAGGTAAATGAAATTGTGCGTGCAAGTATAGTTGCCCCGGGCTGGATTAAAAACCAGATGATTGCTGTTGCAAAAAACAGGTGCATTACAATAGACAATTGCACCCTTCCAATAAAAAACACGGCTAAAATAAAAATCACAGAAAACAAAAATAGTATTTATTTGGCAAGGCTAATTTAGAAGTAACGGCTTTGCACGATAACTAATTCCTGCCAGAAAAAGGGGATTAATTTAGTGCAAAGCCAAAGGTAACAAAAAGTTTATATATGAGTATTGTAAGAGTTTAAGCTATAAAAACACAAAAGGGGGTGTTAAATAAAATGGCAAAATCATTCGGTGCATGGGCATTTTTGATCGGTGTTATTTTAGCCGTAGTAATAGGCTTGATAAGCGGAGGCGAAATAAGTGCTCTATGGACTGCTGTACTAGCAGTAATAGGTTTAATAGTAGGTCTATTAAACGTAACAGACAAAGAGGTAACTCCATTCATGATGGCTGGAATCGTACTAGTTATTGCCAGCGGGTTTGGTGGCGATGTAATGAAGAGTGTCCCACTAGCAAGCGGAGTATTAAATGCAATAAACATTTTGTTTGTGCCGGCCACAATAATAGTTGCCTTGAAATCAGTCTTTTCATTAGCTAAAAACTAAGAGAAAAGGCTTTTTTTCTTTTTCAATTTCTTTTTTCTTTAAATTTTTAAAATGCAAAGCAATATAAATATAAACCGTAAAAATAGGAATCATGTTGCCTGAAGAGCAGTTAAGAAAGCAAAGGCTTGAGAAATTGAATTCTTTAAAAGAACTAAAGCAAAATCCTTATGATTACAGCTATAAAAAAACCCATGCAACCATTGAAGTGCTTGAAAAATTTAAAAGCCTAGAAAAAGAAGAAAGGGCGAATAGGAAAGTCTCTATTGCTGGCCGTATAATGACCTTAAGGGTTATGGGCAAAGCTTCTTTCGGCCATTTGCAGGATCAATCTGGGAGGATACAATTCTATATCAAAGAAGAAGACAGTCCTGAAAACTACAAGGTATTCAAGAAACTAGATTTGGGAGATATTATAGGTATAGGCGGCATTGTCTTTAGAACAAAAATGGGAGAGATCACAGTTTGGTGCAAGAAAATCAGGCTTCTTACAAAATGCTTGCATCCATTGCCGGAAAAATGGCATGGTTTGCAAGACATAGAAACTAGGTACCGGCAACGCTATCTTGACTTGATAGTAAATCCCGATATAAAGAACATATTTAATAATCGTTCACAAATAATTAATGCAATCCGTGAGTTTTTGGTAAAGCAAGGCTACATCGAGGTAGAAACACCGATATTACAGCCGATTTACGGCGGCACAAATGCCAGGCCATTTGAATCTAAATTAAACGCCTTGAATATGAAAGTTTTCATGCGTATTTCAAACGAGCTTTATCTAAAGCGTTTACTGGTTGGGGGTTATGAAAAGATATTCGAATTCTCCCAAGATTTCAGGAATGAAGGCATCGACAAAACCCATAATCCAGAATTCTTGCTCATGGAAACAATGTGGTGCTATGCAGACTATACTGATAATATGGGCTTAACAGAAGATTTAATCGAGTATATTGCAAAGAAAGTCCTTAAAACAACAGTAATTGAGTATCAAGGGAAAAAAATCGATCTCAAAAAGCCATGGAAAAGATACCGGATGATTGACGCCATAAAGCATTTCGCAGGCATAGACTTTGAAAATTCAAGCGATTCAGAAATACATGAAATAATGAGGAAGAACAAAATAGAATATCCTAATGAAGAATTCTCCAGAGGCCTTGCGATGGAGCTAATATTCAAATATTTGGTAGAGCCTAAATTAATCCAACCTACGATAATATATGACTATCCAAAAGAAACCAGCCCTTTGTCTAAAAAGCATCGTTCTGATCCAAGGTTTGTTGAGCGTTTTGAGCCTTTCATAAATGGCTGGGAAATGGGAAACTCATATTCAGAGCTGAACGATCCTCGCGAATTAGAGCAAAACTGGAAACAGCAGGAATCAAAGCATCAAAAAGGCAACATAGAAGCGCAACGTCTTGATAATGACTTCATAAGAGCCCTTGAATATGGTATGCCTCCTGCATCCGGCCTTGGGCTCGGCATTGACAGGCTAGTCATGCTATTTACTAATTCAGAGTCTATAAGGGATGTTATTTTGTTCCCTTTCATGAAACCTGAAAACAATTAGGGGGTGATTAAAATGGGAGATTTATTAATAGTAAGAAGTAAGATAAAGAACATAGTACTAAAATACGGAAAAGAAAAAGAAGTGAGAAACGTAGCGGCAAATTTTGGAGAAGCTCTAAACATAAAAGTAGAGCAGTTAATTGCAGATGCAGTGAAAAGGGCCGCACTAAATAAAAGAAAAACCGTAGAATCTCGAGATATGTGAAATGGGTTCTAAGAATAAAGGCACTCGTGCAGAACGCGAATTGTTCCACATGTTATGGAACAATGGATGGGCTACCTTAAGGTCTGCTGGTTCTGGCTCGACTCCCAAGCCAAGTCCAGATTTAATCGCAAGCAACAATGAACGGATTCTTGCCATTGAGTGCAAATCAATAAAGGGAAACAGCAAATATTTTGACAGAAAAGAAATTTCTGAGCTGATAGAGTTCAGTAAGCTGTTTGGTGCAGAGCCTTGGCTTGCTGTAAGATTCGACAACAATGGATGGTTCTTCATCATCCCAGAAGACCTAAAAGTTACAAAGTCTGGCAATATGTCGATATCGCTTGAAAAAGCAATGAAGAATGGCCTGAAATTTGATGATGTGATTAGTTCTAATAAATAAAAGTGTTATAGAAAATTTTATAAAAGACAATTCTGGCAGTTATTTTATGATAAAAATCCGTACAGTAATAGAGATAGCAGGCTTTCCAAAAGAGCATATTGAGCAGGCTATGCAAAAGATCATGGCCAACTTAAAGCAGGAAAAAGACCTTATAATTTCAAAGGCCTCAGTAGCCGATATTAGGCAATTACAAACTATGTGGTCTATATTCTCAGAATTAGAGCTGGAGTTTAACTCTATAAACCCGATGCTTAACTTTTATTTTGACTACACCCCCTCATACATAGAAATTTTAGAGCCGCAAGAAATGGAATTAAAATCCATAGATTTCGCGAACTTTATAAATGACCTGCTGGCAAGATTGCACCAGTACAATTCAATAGTTGCAAACATGAACGCTGAAAATATAGTGTTAAAGAAAAAGCTACAAGCCACACCACAAGTTCAGCAGCAGGCTCAGAAAGAAAATTCTGCGCAGAAAAAGCAAACTAAGCCAAAAAAATAATCATTTCCTGAGATGCTTTGAGATTATTTCATCGAATTTATTTTCCTCAGAGGGTTTTTTCCTTTTCTTTTTTAGCAGAAAAAATATTAACAAGAGACAGGCTGCAATCGCGAAAAACAATATTATGTAATTAAATTTTCTTTTTTTATTTTCAGTTTCAGTCACACTAGTTGTATTGTTCTGTGAAGATGCATTGTTCTCTTGAGTTGTATTCAAAGCATCATCTTTTACATGTATAAATATCGGGTATTTTAACACATTACTGTCATAGTTAAGTATTATGCTTCCATTAAATTGCCCGCTGCTTTTATTTTTTGCGCCATTGATGCTAAGCGAAATTTCTATTGACTCATTTACTGCCAGCAATGAAAAGGATCTTTTTCCGATATCAAGAATTTCATCTAAATTGCCATCTAAGGATGCAATTACATTATTTATAGCTACTTGCCCAGAATTCTTAAAATACAGCGGCCCTTCTATGCTCTGATTTCCAGAGATTATCAAATTTATGGATAGTTTTTCATTGATGCTTTTCAGTATAGGGGTTTGCTGTTTTACTAGTGGGGCATTTTTTATATAGATGGGGATTCTGTAAATTCTGTCAGCATAATGAACAAGCACATGTCCATTAAAACCATAGGAATAATCATATTTCTTGTCTAATAATATCTGGAGAGTATAAGAATTATTAGTCTGCATATTTATCTCGTAGGAGCTTAATTTTGCAAAATTTTCAGAGGTTATCTTTATGGGCAGGGGGTTCATATTGTTTTTTAATGAAACAACATATGAATTCTTTTCATTTACATCTTCTACATATAAGATGCCTGGATCTATTGAAACGCTATAATTGCTGTCTTGCACACTAAATTCTGCAGTAATGTTCTTCTCTACCAAAATGCCATTTTCAAATAAAGGCACTTTGTATACTATTAAGCTATAATTCCCTTCCTTGAAATTTTTATTGGCATCAAAATAAAAGAAATTATTGTTTTTGTCTATTTTAATTAAGGAAATTGCGATGTTAATCTTCTCAGAATTATTGTCTAATAGGCTTATATCACTTAATACCAATTCCTTGTCAGATCCATAAAGGTTTATGTTGCCTTGCACCGTTTCCCAAATAGAATAATTGTTTCTTTCAATATTTATGCTTGCCCCTAGGGAAGTCTGTGCAAATAGAAGTAAAACAATAAAGACATACTTTAACATATTACTTTTTGCCCAAAATGTCTTTTGCTTTTTTAATGGACTCATCTAGTTCCTTTTCCAGCCGATCATCCATGTAATTTCGTGGCACAGATTGTATCTGCCTTGGTTGTTGCATAGGCTTCGGCTGCTGCACACCATATATTTGTTTTGTCATCTGGTTTGGTGGCGCTTTCTTTAATTTTAGTTTTAAGCCGCCTTTTTTCTTGACGAATAGTGCCAATAATCCTATAATCAATATTAAAACAATTGCAATGATCCAAAGAGGGAACTTATTTTTTTCACACCTGCTTATTTTATTATTGCAATTATATCCTTTCTCGCAGTCGTCATTAGATGCGCAGAATCCTTCTATATCAACACAGGTTCCGTCTCTGCATTCTTTTCCACTACCACAGCCATCATCAGAAGTGCACTCTGGCTCTATGCTAGTGCATTTGCGTGTTGCTGCGTCGCAGCTCTCACCATTGCTGCATGGGTTGTCTTCATCGCAATAGCCAGTCTTGATTACACATTCATTGTTTATACAGCTATAAATGGCCTTGATTGGGCAATCATCACTAATTTCGCATTGTTTGGTTATTTCTTTGCACCTGCAGTTCGAACATTTCTCGTTTTTATTGCAATTAGTGTCGTCCCCTGATTTTGAGGAATTGCTTAAATAAGCTGCATCACATTCTTCAGATCCTTCAACTATCTTATTGCCGCAGGTGCTTGTTGAAATTGTTTTATTCGTCCTGCTTCTTGAAAAGTCTCCTGCTATGTCCAGGATTGCCATCGCAGTCTCCCTTACTTCCCCATTCCATGAGCCATATTTTAAAGTTCCTTCTCTGTCATTCTGTTCTCCCTTAAGCCATTCAATTCCTAAATTAGAAGGCCCTGTAGATTTCCCTTGTTTTTTCAAGGAATAGGATATAAAGGCCGTGTCATAAATTGAATCGTCCCAAGAGCCTGTAAAGTTGTTTTGCGTTTCTTGCAGGTATTCTGCATAATTATTACTGTTTGTTATGAGCAACATTAAAGCTCGGTCCATATTATTGTTGTCTCTTAGATTTGCCTTCAGATAAGGCAAGGTATACAACTGACTTGTTTTTCCAATTGTTGTTAATGCCCATGAAGCATATAATGTACTGTCATAATTTCCGAAATAGGTATTCTCGATTGAAAATGTCGCAAACCTAGTATTCGGCTTGCTGTCTAGAATATAGTAATTATTGTCCTGTTTGTATATTAAGGAGATATCTGCCGGACCGAGGTTGTTGCAGTTTACGCTTAATGTATCATTCATGCCTATGTTGAAATTTGCGCAGGTCTGCAAATCAATCCATGTGTTTACTCCATTGATATTGCAATTAACACCATTGCTATCAACTTCAAATTCAACGCCTTCGTTTTCATTTAATGAAACAGTGCATTTTCCAGAGTTCGTTGTTTTTATTTGGACCAGCCAGTTTCCTGAAGTGGCTGCCTGGATTTGTTTTCCTAGCAACCATTTAGCAGATTTAGTGACATCATTGCCAGTTTTATATAAAGCTAGGGCCGCAAAGCTCGTGTCTATGATATTACCGTTCCATGATCCATCGTCGCTCTGCAAGTTTTTTAGTCTGTCGATAGCAAATTGCTGGTTATAGTTTCCAGTACCTAAAGCCAATATGCTCAATGACAATCCGTCATATCCTATTTCTGGATTAGTTGGATCGAAGTTTTTTTCACCCAAGGTATTATTGAGCCATTTGTAGCTTTGTGCCAGGCTAAAGTTCTGCGCTTCCGCATTGACAATAAGAAGGCTATTAAGGAAAATAAAAATGTTGATTATAAAAATTAGATTTTTTTTGATCATTATAACCTCTTTTTACAACTATAAAATGGGTCTATTTGTTTAAAAATCTTTCTATAAATCTATTGCATATATGGAAATAAAAAATGCAAAATTGTTTGCTAAAGGAAAACGGTCGTATATTTATGTAAAAAAAATAGAGAACAAGATTATCGCATATAAGGTTGCAATTGACATTAAAAGAACCATGAACGTAATTAAAAATGAAACTAGGTTCTTAAAAATGCTCAACAAGTATAAGATAGGCCCAAAATTAATTGATCATAATAAAAGCTATGTTGCCTATGAATTTGTTAGTGGAATGCCGATACTCGAATGGGCCAAAAAAGCTAATAAATTAGGTATCATTAAAGTGCTGAAAAATTTAATGAAACAATGCTTTGTCATGGACAAGTTAGGTATAAACAAAAAAGAGCTTCATCATCCTATAAAACACATAATAATCAAAGATGAACTCCCTGTTATGATAGATTTTGAAAGATGCTACTATACAAAAAACCCAAAAAATCTGTCGCAGTTCAGTCAGTTCTTAATCTATGGAAAATTCAGCGGAGTGCTGAAAGAAAAAAATATACGTCTGGACGAGAAAAAATTTATGGGCAATATAAAAAAATATAAAAAAAATTTAAACCTGGGAAGTTTTTTAGAGGTTATAAATTCATTAGGCTAGTCTAAGTTAATCATTTCTTCTTTGATCTTTGATATTTTTGTGATTTTTTCGCTGATACTAGACATCCTTTCTTGCAGTTCTGATTTTCTTTTGCTGAATTTACCTTCCATTGCCCCTATTTTCGCAATATTGTTCTTTAAGTTTATCTCTTTAGTTTGGGATTTCCTCAGCAAGTCTTGCACATATTCCATATCCTTAGACAATTTCTCTTTTTCGCTTTTTAGCTTATAAAGTTCTTTAGAAAGATCCAATAATGCTTCCTTAAGAATAACTTGCTTCTTCGCAGAATTCTTTTTTTTCATCAATTATGCACCTTCTTTTAGATTTATTTACCTAATCAAATATTTAAACCTTACTCTTTTTGACTTTTCTTAAAAGGCTATCTATTCTTTCTTTGCCTTTGTTGTATGACTCAAGGCTTATATATTTAAGTTTATAACTTTCTTCAAGTAAGCTTTTTTGCTTGAGTAGCTTTTCATAGACATCATCTTTTTTTGCTTCTAAAGATGCTGTTTTTGGCTTTGTTTTTTTAGAATACCTAAATGTGGTGTATATTTTAACAGCTTCTTTTTCTTCTTTTGTCTCTAGCTTCTTTATTTTTCTGTGCTGCATGGCTAGAATTGCAATTATTAATAGCAGAAGGATTACGAAAATAAAAAAGAAGTTTGTTCCGCTATATGGGAGTCTTAATCCGGGCTCTTCTACGATTTTCTCTATAGAAATTTTTGGGGGGGAAGTAGCTGGAAATTCTGGTATATGTAATGAGGTAAAGCTCATGTATTTTCCATCAAATTTAATAGAGAGGTCATCTGTATTGTCCAAGTCCAGGTCTAGTTTCACTAATTCGTCTAGTCTTACATAGAATTTAAAGTCTAGAATAGACAGCGCTAGGCTATTATTAAAGTATCCATTATTGGTAAACGTATAGTTAGATCCTGGAAAAATTGCAACATACTTATCTTGGGGGTATGACTGCAACGTATAATAATTCTTGTAAATAAAATTGAGTATATGCGTCACTGGAGTTCTCTCACCGCCAAAACCGCCGCCGCCACCTCCTCCGCCGCCGCCAGCACCGCCGCCTAGACTAGGTGATGGTTCATTAATTACAACTTCAACAGTGCCTCCCAAAGACGCAGCTCTTCCAGTTATATCATATTTTTTTTCAACATAATAAGAAACAAGAATAGTATTTATCAATGTAATTACCATGAACAACGCCATAAATACAGCAATTACATTATTCGATATCTTCCTCATTATAAGACCCTCCAAAGGTAGATATCTAAATAACCTTCATATTTGCCATCTTTTGCACCTGAGGGTATTGTCAGATATGCCGTGATGGTTTTTCCTTGGTTTTTGTTTAAGATAAAATCATTATCACTAAGGCTTATCCAGTCTAGGTTTGAAATTAGTGAAACCTTGCATTTATTGCAGTCCATATTCTTTATATCGAATTCTCTAAAGCCTCTATTGCCTTGTTGCAGAGTTCCAAAATGCAATGCATCTTGGTCTGTATTAAATCCGAGATGATCCCCTATTGTGAAGTCTATTTTTAATCTTTTATAAGAATATAAAGATGTTTTTTGGATTAGTAACACGCTAACTGCTATAGAGACTAGGATTACAATAACAAATAGAAAAAAAAGGTTTTTTATTCTCATTTTGTATTCCTTTTATACCTCTTGAATTTTATTAGATTTAATATTACAATGACTAATAGTAATATTATCACAAATATCAGTAAAGTTTGTGTGGTCATCATGCTCTTAAACAAATTTCTGGTGACATAAACATTAAATTCTTTTTCAGTAACCTTGTCTTCATAAAATAATTTGGCTTTGGCTTCATAATCTCCTACGTCTATAGAAGAAGTGTCCAAAAAAACCTGGAAATCCCTTATAGAAAACGGGTCTATGCTGATTTGTGAGCTCTTTAGCTGCAAGATTTCATTTTTCGTGTTTAATTCCACTAAGGCGTAAGCCTCTACAAAGTCATTTGACTGGCTTTGTGCGTGAATAATTATTTTACCAATGGTTCCCTTCTCTATGTAATTCCCGGTGATGTTTATTATATCGACAACTAAATCGCCGAGCCTGAACTCTTTCTGAAGAATATCAGAACCGCCGTCATATTTTATTTTTGCAACTGCCCTGTAAATTCCATACGGCTTATTTCTAGAGTCCCATTGCAGTTCTATTGTCTGCGCCGAGTTTGTTTCTAAGTTTTCGATGCTTCCATGAATTTCCCCGGCTTTTTCGTTGTTGCTATCAAAAACATCAAGGTCTATATCTGCCTTAAGCACTTTCTCGCTTCCACGATTTACCAATTTTATGATGAAATTTACGGGCTCGTTTACCTTTACGCTTCTTACATCAAGTGTGCCTTCAATGTATTTTCCTGGATACGGAACCATCACATTTATAACATATTCAACGCCTATCACAGCAATGATTCCAGAATTAGGATTTTCAGGAGTTTGAACAACTACAATCCCAGCCTTGTGTATTCCTGGCTTTAATTCTGGTGGTATTATCATTGTTCCCCCAATAGGGATCCATTTTCCAGTGCTCAAGATTATTGACTTATTTGAGGTAATTTTTATGCTCTGATTTAGTTCTTCAGTTGCATATAAGGAATAATAGCCAATAGCATTTTCTTCTCTTATTCCTCCAACATTAAATCCCCAATATACTGTTTTTCCAGGTTCATAATCAATGTTCAGAATAGGGGGAGATATAAGAAGGGCTCTCGTATTATTGACCATTAAAAAAAAGAAAATCAAGACAAAGAACAATATTACCTTCTTTTTCATAATATTAATATGAAGATAATTTTATTTAAATATATTCCTATTAAAGCTATGCGCACGTATCTGCAGATGCAGTGAAAGTTATTGTGGCATTCTTCTTCCCGCTAGGCTCATCGTTTGGAACAGTTATGTTAACATGCACCAGAACGCTGTCTGAGCCGTCCGTGAAGTTTAGTCTGCATATTGCCCCGGAATCTGCGCTAGATTGGAACATTCTCCATAATCCGCAAGTTGCATTTGGCCCGGCCCCGCTCTGTGCGCAGAATAGCCCAGTTGGGTAGCTTAATGAGCAGTTTCCCTTGTATATTCCAGCTCCGGCATTTATATGAGTTACATTATAAGAGAAAAATTTGCTTGGTACACCACCTTGTGTAGACGACCATATATTGGCTGCAGCTATCGAAACATTAATCAGTCCTGTGCCGTCATTTGTTATGTTAAATGGGCCTGAATTATCCAAATCAGCGGCAGTTAATGTTGTTCTAGCATCCCCGGGCATGGCACTTGTAAAGTTTACATTCCCTCTAGCAAAGCCTATTCCTGCAGTGCAGTTAATTGATACATTTACTTGTCCGTAAAGTGTAGTGGTTGTAGCTGCAAATCCTGTCAACGGCGAGAGTTTCGAGATGCTAATCCACGTGCCAACTATAGAAATAAAGATAGTTACTGCAATTAAAACCACCAAAACATTGTTTGAGATATCTCTTTTTTGGACATTATTAGCCATTACTCACCACCTTGTTTTCTCGGAACTACTTCTACTGCTACATATCCTGTGCTAGACACAGGAGGACTAACTATAATATTTTTCTGAATGGTTTTTTCTACAGTGATTGGTTGAATATTGCCGATATAAACAGTAACAAAATAAGTGCTGGCTAAAGAAACGAATATCGCAATTATTACTAAACCTATGACTATCTTATTAGAAACCTCTTTTCCCATATTTGATTTAATAAATAATATATAATTTATAAAGCTTTCGCAGAATAAAGTTAACTATAGTTACTAACAATTATATAAATTTCCCTTATAATTTTTTTGTTTATGCCATAAAAAGTAATACTATTCTTATTTAAATGGGGTATTTCAATTTGCCTATATGGCTTTCCAAAAACTCTCCCCATATCTAGCCCGCATAATTTGCTTTCCTTAGTCTTAAACCTAGGCGCTATAAACACTACTCTTGAATTATCTTTGATAACATATTTCAGGCTTTCAAAGAATTTCGAATATAATGATTCTAGTTCATTGCATAGTTTTCTTGCTTCCTTTAACGACAAAGTTTTTCTTATATACGGACCTAAATAAGGTTCTGTTACAACTATATCTACAAAATTCTTTTCTAAATGTCTATTAATATTCCTTGAATCGCCCTCTATAATTTTAAAATTATTTTTGAGATTGAATCTTTTCTTTGTCCATTCCAGGTTTTTCCTGGTTTGCATCACGCTTTGTTTGTCATTGTCTATCCCAATGACATTTAGTTTCATCAGCATTGCGTTCTGCAATATGGCGCCGATTCCGCAAAAAGGATCCAGTAATGTCTGGTTTTCTTTTGCTCCAGACAAGTTAATCAGTATTTTCGCAAGTCTTGTTGAAGTGATCTTCAAGAAATCATTTTCTGGGCGTTCTTCTAAAAGCTTATAGGCTCTTGGATCAGAAACCGAAATTGTTAATGCTACATAATATGAGAAAACTACCAAGTCGATTATTCCATATCCTGTTTTATGCAGTTTCTTTGGGCTTTCGCTGTTTACAAAAGTCTTATATGTGAACTTTATGTGCTCATCTTTCAAAATGTTGCCAAATATCTCCTTTACTCTAGTTGCCAGCTGGGAGTTGTTATAAACACTTAAGGAAAATTGTATTTTTTTGTTGTCGGGGATTTCTATTTTCCTTAAGTCTTGCTCTAAATTGCTGTTTACAGAGATTATTCTGCCTATCTTAACTGTTCCGCCGAGCCTGTTTATAAGGTAGTTTGTGTCTACATTGTTTTTAATTGACAAAACTAAGATTCTTTCTTTTTGAAAGCTTATTTTATATTCAATATTCATAGAATGCAATAGCACAAAAACTTCTGCTTTGCCAAGTTCTATATCTCTTCCCAGTACAAATAAATAGTCGTTGATTTCAATTGCCATCTAGAGAAATAAAGTTTACTTGCCCATTTAAGTGTTTTTCTAAGTATTCCTTTCCTTTTTTGTTTAACCTTCCATTGCTCAAGAATATAGTATGGAGCTTTTTCTGCTGCCCTGAACTATACGCCAGGGCCAAATCGCTTTCAGAGATTGAAGCTTTGTTTTTTGCCTTTAAATAAAAGAATAAGTCGCCGATGCTGCTTGGGATCTTGACTATATAGTCTACTTCCTTATTGGTTTTTACTATGCTTGTTTCTATTATGCTTATCTTCAGTTTTTGGAAATAAGCGCTAACAATATTAATAAAGTCGGAGTTTTCTTCTTTCCTCTTTTTTCTGGCAGGTTTTTCTTTTTTCTGCAGTTCTATCTTGGTTTCTTCTCTTTCATCTGTGATTTCATTCAGTTTTTTTTGTGCTATAATCTCGGGTTTTTCTTCAGTTTTGTCCGCTTCAATGTGCTCTTCAGCTTGCGCTTCTTGGACCGGAGGTTGTTTTAATGTGCTTAATATTTCTTCCACCTTAGAGTTTACTTCTTCATTTCCGGAAAGGTACCATTTCCAGAATAATTCCTTATTTCCTTCAAATTCAACCTCTATCGGCACTGCATAATCTTTAATTGCTCTTAATGCAACTCTCTGCCAGGGCAGTATATCTATATCCATTAATACCCTCTTTTCCCTAATAAGCTCATACGCTTCTTTCTCCTTGCTTGGAAGAAACTGGCTTGCTGCTTGCAGCTTTGATTCTTGGCCTTTCACATAATAAAAAGGGCTTCCGCCTTTTTTTGTGTTGCTTATGATAACATGATTATTGGCGGCTAATTCAGAAAGCATCGCTCCGGCAAATATTATGTCAGTATTAATGTATTTTGACACCTGAACAGGCAATACTGGCCCATTAGTTCTTATAAAGTTCAGCAGCTTTTCTCTGTTCGGTTCCATAAAAGTAATGAATAAACAAAACTATAAAAATCTTTTTCTAATTCTAAGGCTTTTTCCAGGAAATTTCGTAATAGGTAGTATCGTCTTCATCATCTACTATTCCTATAAGAAGCCTTTTTCTAGTACTATGCGCAACCCTGTTTTTTGCGGCAAATTCATGCCATGAAAATACGCTGGACTCATGGACTGGATACAGAATCCATTTTGCGTGATCCTCGCCAGGCTTCACTCCGCGCTCATACACCCTAAAGTCTGCCCCGAATTTCAGCGCGGTTTTTATTATATAGCCTCTGCTCCTCATATCCCTAAACACACAATACCTAATCCAGAAATTAGGCTCATGCTTTCTTGCTTTTTTTACAAAATACTCAAAGTCAATCTTTTTATTTTTTGTATCAAGCAGCGTTAATTTTCCTTTTTCCAGCAAAAAGAGCGCTTCCACCAGAGAATATTTTATTTTATTGTCCTTTAATTCTCCAAATCGGCTCTGCTCGTATAAAGACCTAGTTTCTTGAGTATCATCTGCTATGATTCTATCTTCAGAAAAATAGGCCATTGCGGTTTTTGTTTCTCCTTCCATGTCTATGGTTTCTTTTTTTGCCATAAGTTGCATAATAGTAAATTATTTAAAAATATTTGGGTTTTGAATAAAATTATTTTTAGGGGTCATTTCTAGCTCTTTTAGGTATTCTTCTATGTATTCCTCATCTTCTTTTGCTAAACGTTGGCCATATTCTCCGGCTCATTTTTCTTTATTTTTTCAAATTTTATATAGATTTCACTATACTTCCAGGTTTCCATCCCTTAGGAATTTTATAGCTATTATCAAGAATAGTTGCTTGAGAGATTCTACTTATCACAAATGTTCTTTCTTCATTTCTTAAGTGACAATAAGCAATGATAAAATTAGGATCAAATTTGTAAATAGAGATTTTTCTCCATCTAATTTCATCAGATGAAAGACTATAGTACTTAATTTTTGCACATTTCCTTTGTTCATACGCTTTTTTTAATAAGTCTTTGATAGATTTTAAATCATAAACATATTTATTATTTTTTCTTTTGGTAATTTTTTCTAAAATCTCTTTTGCTTCTTTATCTTTGAATTTAGTTAAAATTTGTTTTAGTCTCTTTTTTTGAGATTTTGTAAACGAGACCATTTTATTCTAGGAAAAATTCATATCCCTTGGCAATAGTTTTATTTTTAGATATTATTGATTCGAATAACTTCGATTGTTTTTCACTAATCTCTTGATTGTATTTTGCTTCTATTAGCGAGTCTTTTGTTATAAAATCTATTTCTATTGAGTTTTCAAGATAATAAGCGGGATTTTTATCTTTAATCTTTAAAAATACGAGGTTTTCATAACTTGCTCCCAAATCTTTGAATTCAGTTATAATATTTTTTATTCCCACATCACCAATATAGATTTTTTTAGGAGAAGTTACTCTTTCATTTGCAGAGTTAGAATATCTATCAACAATATAAAACAGATATGCTTTTTCAAAGTAGCTGACATATCTTTTAACACTGTCAACTGAAATCTTAAGTAATTTCGCAAGTTTATTATAGCTCATCGGCTTTCCAACTCTCTGACATAAAAGAACAAATAATTCTTTTACAGATTTTTCTCCAGATATTTTGTGATAAGCGATTATATCCTTGTATACAATGCTTTCAACTAATTCGTTTAAATAAGCTCTGTCTTCTGTTAAAACATAATAAGGAATCCCCCCGATTTTCAAATAATCCTTGAAATAGCTCTCTAGTTTTGCTTTGTCTGCTTTGCCTATTTTTGCCTCCTTAAATTGTAAAAATTCTTGGAAATTTAATGGCATTACTTCTATTGTCCTAGTTCTTCCTGTGAGAAGGGCCTTTTTATCCCTCATCAAAGTAGCAATTGATGAAGAACAAATGATTTTTATATTTTCATTATCATATAAACTCTTTAGTTCTTGTTCAAAGTTATCTCTAGAAGTAACTTCATCTAAGAATAAATAGAAAAAATCTGTTACAGATTTCTTATGGAGTTTTCGATACTCTTCAACTAATTGATGGATCGAATATTCTAGAAGATTAAAAGAGTCAAGCCTAATAAAGAGAATATCATCAGGCCTTGTATTGGTTAATAGCTTGCTTATTGTCTGCATCAATATGGTGGTTTTTCCAATTCTTCTTAATCCTGTTAAAAATATAATCTCCTTGCTTTTGATATTCCTAAATATCTCTTTTAAGTAAATATCGCGGGGTATGCTTTCTTCTTCAAATTTTCCTTCCCACCAAGGATTTTGCTTATAAATTTCTGACTCAGTATCCATGAAGATTACAAAACTTTGAACTTTATAAACTTTACTATGTTATAGTATAGTTTATTATATTGCTTTAATATGACATAATAAAGTTAAATATGTGACTTTATTATAAACAAAATTATTTTTGGGAGTCATTTCTGGCTCTTTTAGGCGTTTTCTAGACAATACGCTAAGTTTCTTGTCTATCTTCCAATGCAAAAATCTAAACTTAAATTAATCTTTGTAAACATACAACCCCCCAAGAAAATCATGTGTGAATACAATGGTGCCCTTGTAGAATATTTTTTCACTACCTTTAAATTTTTTAATATCTCCGGTCACATTACAAATATACTTCCAATCACCGTTCTGAAATACTTTTGGTCCTCTTGGTTGAAATGAATTTACTTTATTACCCGCAGACATAGCTTTTTTCAGAAAATCAAAAGTTTCGTGAACAAATTTAGTATTGCTATGATGCTCTAGTCCCATTCCACCACCATAAATCTGAACCCAAAATGGTTTCTGATTGTACCAAACTACTTCCCTACCCCACGATTGAAAGAAACCACCATAGCTATCCTTATAATACCATTTGTCATTTGGATTACCATATTCTAGTTCCTTCATTCCTTTTTCAGCTCTTTCTGGATCTAGATTAGGTCCGCCGCCAGCATAAGTTGCTAAGGCAGATTTTCCTAAGAATTTATTCAATTCTTCTAACAGATTTTTCATAAACTTATAATCATGATAAGCAATATAATATTTTTGGTTTATCATTAAACCTATCTGATATCTCTTTTGTTTATCTAGAATAGTTAGCCCCAGAAGTTCTAGTTTATTAATTGCTTTTGTTGAATCTTTTTCTTTTATAAGAATATGGTCTGTGCTGTACGCAGGAATAGCAAAGGTATGCGGCTTTTTCAGAATAGAAAGATTTAAATAGGATTAACAACTTATTAAATAGGATTAATAAAATATAAAATAGGATTAACATATGATAATTGAACAAAATAGCGAATTCAAAGCAATGAGATTGTTAACTAGATACTGGTACAGAGATTTTTCAGCTTATGAAATATCAGAAGAAGCAAAAATAAGTGTACCAACAGCCTATAAGGTTATCAAAAAGCTCAAAATAAAGAGTATAATAATAGAAGAAAAAAGAAGGGTGAAATTAGACTTTAATAATATTTTTTCATATTCATTTAAAATAATGTATGATTCAGAAAAAATTCTTGATCTATCAAAAGATGAACAATCTAAAGTTAACCATGTTTTTAATGTTTTTAAAAAAGAGTATGAAGGAAACCTTCTTGCATTTATAATTTTTGGAAGTGCTTCTACGAATGAGCAGACTAAGGATAGTGATATTGATTTTCTAGTAATAACTGGAAAAAGGAAAGATATTGATTATAGAAAAAGGGGCTTGCTTAGTATAGGAAACCTAAACATAATAGAAAAAAAACAAAATGAATTTGAAAATGATTATCTATTAGCAAACGATTTAGTTCTTAACGCCCTTATGAATGGTATTATTCTGTTTGATAACGGTCTAATTAGATTTCTGTTAAATAAACCACTCCCTAAGCCATCTTATGAAGTTATAATGCAGAAAAAAGAAAGGCTCGATGTTCTAAAAGAAAGGCTCTTTACTTTATTAAAAGATGAAAGTTATAAAGAATTAGTTGAACAGCTAAAGCTTTTTCTCATAGAAAAAGCCAGAATTTTGTTGCTAGAAAAAGATATTATACCTAGCTCAAAAAAGAATATAATAGACAATATTAAGAGAGAAAACAAACAATTATATGATGATTATATCTCATTAAACGAGAAAAATGTAAGGGAAATTCTCCAAAAAAATGTTTGAAAGAGCCAAAAACAATTTAGAATTTACAAGGAAGAAACTTGAAAAAGCTAAAGAAGAATTTGATAATGGCGAATTAACTGAAACTATTCATTATGTATGGACTGTGTTTGAGAATTGCATAAACATAATAAAGGATGCAAAAGACAGCAAACCTATTTACGAGCACAAGTCCAAGATAAACATGTTCTCTCTTTACTATTCTCTTGGTTACTTGAAAAAAGATTATTCTAACATATTTGCTGTTCTGGAAAAACTCAGAATCCGCGCAGATTTTGGAGAATATAGCAATGCCCCAAACCTGCCAAATGAAATCAAAATCAGGGAATTTTTAAAAGAATCAATTAGTTTATTCAAAGAAACTGAAGAACTATTGTTAAAATTACGAGGAAAGAAGAAATCTAAATAATCATGTTTAAGAAGTAGATTTAATGAATATTCAATCTCTTTCATAAACTCGGGATCTTTCTGAGCTTTTTTTATTTTTATTAAGACTACTGAGAAGTTCATATAAAACTAAAGAATCTAAACTTAATTTTATGCTAACCAATAAATATTTAAAAAGCTTTCTTTTGAAGGTATATTATGAAAATCACATTTCTAGGTACAAGTTCGATGATGCCTACCAAGGAAAGGAATGCTTTCTCTATTTTGATTAGTCATGAAAAGGAAAATATTCTAATCGATTGTGGAGAAGGGACTCAAAGGCAATTAAGAATGATTGGCTTTAGTCCTGCAAAGATAACAAAAATTCTAATAACTCATTGGCACGGCGATCATGTTCTTGGCTTACCTGGATTAATGCAGACTTTGGCTGCATCAAACTACCAAAGGACTTTAGAGATTTATGGTCCGAAGGGAACTAAAAGTTTATTCAAAAAAATTATGGGTCTGTTTGTTAATCAGGACAAAATCAATATCAGAATAACAGAAATAACAAGGGATGGAAGATTCTATGGAGATAATGAGTTAATTTTAGAGTCCGCTTCACTCGACCATACAGCTTTGTGCAGGGCATATTCTGTTAAGGAATCTGACAAAAGAAAAATGAATATGGAATACTTAAAAAAAATTGGCCTGGTAAAACATCCATTGCTTGGAGACCTGCAAAAAGGCAAGGCAATAATATTCAAGGGGAAAAAGATTTCTCCTGAAAAGGCTACTTACATAAAGAAAGGGAAAAAAGTTACTATAATCACAGATACAAAATTATGCAATCAGTGCTATAGCCTAGCCAAAGATTCGGATTTGCTGATTTGCGAGGCAACCTTTATGTCAGATTTAAAGGATAAGGCTGCCGAATACATGCACCTCACATCAGACCAGGCTGCTTCGATAGCAAAGAAATCGAATTCAAAAAAACTAATTTTGACCCATATAAGCCAAAGGTATAAAGTTGAGAACAACAAAAAAATTGAACTAGAGGCTAGAGTAATATTTAAAGACACAGCGATCTCAAAAGATCTTTTAACATTGGAGGTTTAAGATGTTTATTTTATCGCAGTCTCATTAAAACATTTAGTAAACCTTCCATTCATGCACAAATCATAACCCTTAATGTTAAGATTGCACTTATTTAACTCCTGATATGCAACATTGCAATTGTCAGGCGTTATAGTGCATGGTATTTTTAATCCATTCTGGCATGATTGATTTATTAGTGGTATTGTACTGAAGTACCAAAATATCAGTGACGTTCTAAGAACGGATGGCGAATCATTAGTTACTCCAGCCCATACATAATCCCACTGATTAGGATAACTTCCGCTATTATTACCAGAAAGTTCTTTTGAAAACAAAAATATTAGCAGACTATTAGAGAGGTCTTCTCTTCCGATAGTTCTAAGATTATAGGCAGTATTTGCTAAATCTGCCGTAATCCCCCTAGAATATGGATTGTTTGAATCATAATATCTTCCGTATTGATCTTCATAATTTAAACTTCCATTCGGATTAACCCTATTAATCAAAAAGTTATTTCCTTTAACTAATGCCAAGTCTATATCCGGATTATTTGGGTCATCTAATTGTATGAGTGAAAGTTCATACATCATCCATGAAGTATAAGAAGCATCTTTTGACCCATAATTTGTGTGTGGAAAACTTCCATCGGGATATTGCATAGGTCTTGTCCTCTGCGTTATACCTCTTGAGTGATTTAGGTAAGTAAAGTTATTAGTAAGAGTATAAGTCTTGCTAAGAACCATTGAGCATGCATAACCACCATTAAGGGCGCCGTAAGGGTTTAATAAACAGTTATTTGCAATACTGATTCCATAATTAAGGTAAGATACATTTCTTGTTATTTCATAAGCAGAAAGGAAAGTATATCCGACCATACCCGACATAGTTTGTGGAGTGATTTGTGCAGAATTTATGCTTAATATATAATCTAGCCTGCTAATAGACTCATTTAGATAGGTTAGATTGCCGGTTATTTTGTATAAATTCAAGTAACCATGTGCTTGCGTATCAATGTTTAATCTAACGAACTCTGAATAGGAGGTTCTTGCTATAACTGTAAGTGTATCATTCGTAAATGGAAGTCCGTTTTTATTCCTATAGAGAAATTGATGCGTTTTGATAATCTCTGGCGTTAAGGTACAATTAACAAAACCACCATTACAAATAGGCAAAGAAACATTCTTATACGGGAATCTATTTCCAAAAGTATTTGGTCTATCTTCTGCTAGTGGGCCAGTAATTCCCATGCCATCATCAGTTTTTCTTGGGCTGTCATAAGATGTTTTTGTTGTTTTTTGAATGCTTTGCGTTAAGGAAATCATAGCAAGAAACATTATGATCACAAAAATTGCGGCATATCTATTTTCCATGGTTTATCAGATTCAATAAAGTATTTAAATTTTTCTAGGACTTTTGTTTTACTTTTCTTTTGAAATAAACAAACCATCCAACATTTACTGCAACTAATACGAATACGAGCAAGATTAGTATGCCTTGGTTTCCAACAGCGCCGACAGAGATTGCTTCTGCTGTTACTCCGACAAACTCTGTTTTAATTGAATTAAGGGTGACTACGGCTCTTAATTGTTTTTCTGTGCTTTTGTCATTGTAATAAACTACGACCTTGCCGTTATATGTTCCTTCCTTAAAACCTGCTGTATCCCAGAAAGCAGATAACTTATTTTTTGAATTTTTGTTTATGTCTTCATTTGCCGATTTAAATCTGACGATTTCATTTCCTTTTTGGTCATTCAGAATCATCTCGGCATATACATTTTTCAGGTCTTCGCCCCATTTGTTCTCCAAGAAGATATCAAATTTGGCTATTCCGCCCAATTTAAAATTATTAACTTCGATAGACAGTATATCAATAATTAATTGCCCTACGTTAAACACCAAGTCAGTGTCTGTTACCTCATCGTCGTAAGTTACAGTGGCCTTTGCATAATACTTGCCAAAATTAATATTTTTGGAGTTCCAAGCTGCAAAAAGATCTTCTTTATTCTTTGATTTTATGGTTTTGGAGTTTGTAGCCAGTGTTGTTATCTTCTCGTTGTTATACCCAAAAATGTCTATAGTTGCCTTTGCATTGGCAATGTCTTGCTCTCCTAAATTGTCTATTGCAATAAAAAAGTTTATCGGTCTATCGCCTTGGGTATCCGTAGCAACTAATTTTGCCTTTGCAAATTTTCCTGGGTATGGCACCAATACGTATAATTGCGATACAACTGCCGCGGTTGCGCCGACTGTAGCACCTTTTCCGACAGGAATTTCTCTTACTACAATTCTAGCTTCGTGTATTCCTGGCTCTTTTATTTTGTTCGGCAATTGGATTTTATAACTAGAACTTTTTGAGTCCTCATTACTGTTCAATTGAATTTCATAATCCTGAAGTGTAATGGAAGAATTTAATTCTCCCTCAACATAAATTACGGCCTTCATATCTTTTTTTTCATTGTTAATGATAGAAAATTGAACTATGCTTTGCAGATTAGGCTCAAAATTTATTGTTTTTCGGCCAGGAGTCACTCCAATAGCATTGGCAAAGACTATTGCTTCAAGCATATAAATAGTTACTATAAACAAAAATATTGATATTTTACTCAATCTATTCATTTTGTTCAAATGTGGCATTTTTTATATTTCCAGAAATCTCCTGGTTTATTTCCAATATGGCTGCGCCAGTAGCAAGAATATTCTCTACCGAGGCTATTTTAGTGTTTCCTGCATTCTGCAAATTTCCCTTGTCGTCTAATTTTACAGCCACTAATGACTGGACTGTGAATTTGCTGGATTTTTCATAAGAGTTTTTTTTGTCAATTATTTTCCAGTAATAGTCGCCAAATTCAAGCTTTTCGCTGATATGGTAATATGAAAAATTCAGCGTAATGTTTATCAGCGGATTCGTGTAATCGGGGTTTTTGGATAATATAAATCCATAGAGGTCGGATTCTCCCTTCCATAGGAATTCTGGGTACCTATCATAGGTTATTTCGTTGCTCTTGGGTTTTTTTATCAGCAACAAGTTTGAGAAATTTAGATAGGAAAAAAGTATTACAATAATAGTTATCACTAGTAATACAACTTCAATTATATTTTTTTGTCCTGTTTTTTCTTTCATTTACTCTCCCAATATAGATGTAAAGGCTATTGTTGAGTTCTTTCTCCCGCTGGGTTCATCCGTCGGCACAGTAAGATTGATATCGACTCTTGCAACGTTCTTGCTATTTGTTAGGTTTATGTATTTTAATAGGTCAATAGCAGTAACATTGACTAGAGGAACTGATGTATATGTGGTGTTAGAGGTTTCCCATCTAAATGCCCCCGAATGATTTGGCGGGCCGGTAAAGTTGCTTATTTTGTAGCTGAAGAAAGGCGTAGGGGAGGGTTTGCTAATCCATATGCCAGAGTCTAATAATGAAATATTCACATTTACCAATGAATTTCCAGCATTTACAATACCTATCGCATTTGGTATATTGTCTTCCGTGTCATCATTAGATCCAGGTACCAATGCGCTGAAATTTACAGAGGCATTGATTAGACTTATCGCAATAAGAGACTGTATAGAAAAGTTTCTTTGGTTGTTTTCCACATATAATCCATAACTTTCATTATCGAATGCTCTGACCGTCCAATTGTATAAGTAATTGTTATCCCCTAATTTGGCTAAGTCAATAGTTAGATTAAATGTAGTTGCAGTTAAATTAATATGGCTCCTGTTGTCTGCAGAGCATCCGGGCTGACAGGCTATAAATAAGTCATAATACTCCACATCAGCTATATCCGCATCCCATACCCTCCATTGGAATGATGGTGTCCTGTTTGTTACAGTAGTATCGCCAGCCGTAGGAATCAGCAATTCTACCTGCGGCACATAATTGCTTATTTGGACGGTGCTTGAATTTACATAAATCCCATACCAGTAACTATCATACGGTGCTGCAGAGCAAGTCCAATTGTCATATTTCTTTAATCCAGTAACGAGTTTGCTTGATCCTGTTGAAGTTCCGTTTACAACGCTTACTAAAGAATCGAAAGAGTGATTTGCAATGCTATTTTTATACCATGTAAAATTGGCTTGTAATGAAGTTTGCTCATAGTCTAGTGGTGTTGC
>JBBSWI010000030.1:0-14621 GCA_038046405.1 Nanobdellota archaeon
TGTCAAGGCTTTCTTTATAGGGAAGAATCGCGCTGACATTGCCAAGCAAAAACAGGAGCATGATCACCATGCTCAACAGCCTCTTTTTCATCAGGAGGATTAAGAATTCTCTATATTATAAATATTTTCATTAAGAGAAATAGTAATAGTTTAATAATCTGTTTTGTTTATATGCAGAATCTTTATGGGTTTATGGCATTTATTCAAACCCATGTTTGCCCTTTAAGGGCACAAACCTAAAATCCCCCAAATTAAAACCCTCAATTCGCTCTTTATGTTTTTTTATCTTCCACAATTCTTGGTCAAAATAGTTTCCTATTGGAGCCACTAGAATGCCATTTTCCTTTAGCATTTCTATTAAGCCAATAGGCCTTTCTTTGCATGCCGCAGTAACTAGTATTTTATCAAATTTTCCAAGCTTTTCCTTGTAGTCAGCCCATTGCCCAAGTATTAGTTCGATATTTTTGTAGCTGTCCAGATTTCTTCTTGCGAAGTTATGAAGCCTGTTGCTTATCTCAAAGCTATAAACTTTTCCCGGGTATGCAATTTCTGCCAATATTGCTGTTTGATATCCGGAGCCAGTGCCAATCTCCATGACTTTATTTCCTTTCTTTAACTCAAGAGAATGGGTCATGAAAACTACTGTGAACGGCTGCGATATAGTTTGGTTGTCCAGAGTTGGAAATGCCTCATCAGAGTAAGAAAAATCCCTGTATTCCGGAAGCATGAAATCCTCCCTTCTTACTTTCCTGAAAGCTTCAAGGATTTCATTGCTTATTTCAAGGCCATTTTCAAGCCATCTTTTGATCAGGGATTCTTTTTCTTGGTAGAAATTTCTCATGGAATTAGCATTATGGATAAGTATTTAAGATTTTATTCAGCAAATGGCTTTGCGCAGAATAGGTGTTTTAGAATTGACTATCGCAAAAAATAAGCCCCCTTATATAAGTTTCATATTAATTTTGACCAGCATGGAGTATTGATTAATGTCAATGGAAAGACAGGAAGCAGAAAGATAAGAATAATATCTTCTACACAATACTTGGCTACTTGGCTAGAGAATCATCCTTTGAAGAATGATTCCAATAGTCCATTATGGGTTAATCTAGGAAGCAGAAATTTCAACAAATTAATGAAGTATCCTGCTGCTGTCAAGATACTAAGAACATTGTTTAAGAAATGTGATATCAACAAGAGACATAATCCGCATTTATTCAGACATTCAAGAGCAACTTACTTAGCTAATCATTTTACTGAGTTTCAGATGAACCAAATGTTTGGATGAGTTCAAGGAAGTGATATGGCTGCTACGTATGTTCATTTATCTGGTAGAGAGACTGATACAACTTTATTAGCTTTAAGCGGAATAAAGAAAGACGAAGACAAAAAAGAATCATTACTAAAACCACTAAAATGTCCTAGATGTGATAACATAAATAACTTTGACGCTAAATTCTGTGGGAAATGTGCAGATTCTTGATATAGAAACTGCTATGAATCTAGAGGAAGAATGCAAGAAAGAGAAGGAAAAACGTCTAGAGTATGATGACTTGTTGAATGTCTTGATGAAATATCCAGAGTTTAACAGACTGATAAAAGACAGGATGGACATAATGAACGGGCTAGAATAGAAATGTTTAAATACCCGTATTACATTTCCAATAAATATTGGAATTATAATATGAACAAAATAGACATAATATTGAGAGAAGCAAGTAGTAAAATCCTTAGCAGAAGAGATTTAGACAGCTTGGCTAGCAAGTATAAGCTAGACAACTTTAAGCTTAGAAAGCTTCTTCTTAATAGCGGCTATTTGTTTACTATATTTAGAGGGATTTATTATTTAAGAAGCTATGAAGAAAAGAAGCTCAACTCTTTAAAATACTCTTCTTATGAGATTTTAGCTCTTGGCTTGGATAAGAAAGGTGTTAAGTGGTATTTTGGATTGAATACATCCTTAAAGTTCTTGGACTTAACTCATGAAGTTTTTCCTATAAACATTGTTGTTAATGATAAATTCAACAGAATAAAGCCTGTAAAAATAGCTGGCTCAAGTTTTTTCTTTGTGAAATTAAAACCTTCTTTATTTTTTGATATTAAGGAAAACAAGACTAAAAATAACATCACTCTTTACTATAGCGGCTTAGAGAAAACTCTGCTTGATTTGATTTATTTGAAGAAAAGCGTGAATATTAATGAATATAAATTTAATAAATCACTTTTTCTTAGAGAATCAGTTAAATATCACCGAATAGTAAAAAATGCGATAAAGGACATGCTATGATAGAAATAGACAAGGAAAAGCTTAGGAATCTCTTAAATTTAGTAGGTAGTAAAACAAGTATAACATCCCTAGAATTGATTGAAAAAGATTTTTATCTTAACATTCTACTTTCAAAATTAAATCTAGATGGCTATGTATTTAAAGGCGGAACTTGCTTGGCTAAAGCGTATCTCGATTATTTCAGGTTTTCAGAAGACTTAGATTTTACATTTATTGACCAGAATTTATGGAAAGGAAAATCGACAAAGAGCATAAAGAAAATCTGTAAGGAAAAGATTAATGCTTTTGGAGAGCAACTTGAAACTATAGGGCTAGAATTTAAATTTGACAAGAGAAATATAAATTATGTACAGATAGGAAGCAATAACAAACTTGTAACTTTCAAAGTATATTATGATTCTGTGTTGACTGGAAATAGCTCTTTTATTAAAATCCAGATTAACTTTTTAGAGAAACTTATTTTTCCAGTACAGATAAAACATCTTTTACCTTTGACAAAACCAACAACATTTTCAAGGGAAGATAAAATTTACTATAAATACTTCTTAGAATTTTATGAGAATAGAGAAGTCTTAGTTTATGACATTAAAGAAATCGTGACTGAAAAAATGAGATCATTGCTTACAAGAAAGGCAATAAAATCAAGAGATGCGATTGACTTGTTTTTTATTCATCAAAAGTTTAAAATAAAACCACAAGAACTATTGAAAGAAACAAAAGAGAAACTCTTGTTTTCAATAACTGCTTATGAAAAATATAAAGATAACTTGCTTTTAACTAAAGGCAAACTTCAAAACTTGGATTTTAATTACAGTGAAATTAGCCTTCTTGTAATAAGACCTTTTGATAAAAATAGTTTTGATAAATATTTTAGTGAGATTAAACCCTTGCTTATTGAGCTAGCTAATGAGGTAAAGAAATAAGCAGTTGGCTATCCAACTATATAGTTGGTTAGACTTAGAGTTTATATAAAAGAAAAATTTAATCAAAACAAAAATTTACAGGATACTCTAATAAGGATAATAAAAGAAGGAAGACTATCGAATTATGGTATAAACATTGAGACTATCAAAAGACTTGAAAAAGACTTAATTCTTAGATAGAATGTTTCGCGGATATAAAAACTAATTAATTTTATTATTTAAGGCAGCTGATAAGGCGCTGTAACATTTCCCGTTTGATAGGCGATGTTTCTTTCTCTGGCATTCGGCACATTTGATTCTAGCCTGTACTTTGTTACTGTTCTTCTTGCGATATGTTTTGCCCTTTTAGCTATTTCTTGGTCTGAAAAGGCTTCTTTCCTGGCAAATTCTTCTTCTAGCGCTTTGTTTATCTCCGGGGAAACTATAAATCTCTTTAAATCATCTTTAGTAACAAGCAGGTCTTTTGCATAAATCACTTGTTTAGCTCCAACCAAATTTCTGGCTTCGACTAGTCTATTTGATATTAACCTGCTTACTGTGCTATGGCTAAGGTTTAACTTATCTGCAAGCTCTTTTTGCGAGAATATATTAAATTTAGGGCGGTCAAAATCTTCAAAATATTCTCTTTGTACTTCTCCTATAAATACATAAGAATCTTTTAATACGTTACGTTTCCATTGGTCATGCCTTCTTATTTGAACTAGTAATTTGGCTGTTTCCGGATATATATCCGCATCAATCTGAAGCAAGGCTAAATTCATCGTGCCATTTAAATGATCGGAGAACACGACTTCCGGCTTCTCTCTTTTTCTTGCTATATAAACAACGTCTGGAGTTATTATTGTTTGGTAATTTCCTAGGCATCCCTCGATGCTTCTTAAATCTGGAGTCACTATCATCCCGCTTCTAGCCGGGCCGTAACTGCCTGAATCTGATGCTAAGGAAGAATAAATAGTCTGAATGCCGCTTGAAGGATAACTATCCCCAGAATTGCGCCTCCTTTCTTGCAATGTGCTTTCTATTGTGCCAGGATTAAATGCAATCGCATTAGCCACAGCATTTAATACTTCATCCGGAACACTCAAAAACTTAGCTAAACTAATTACTTGTGACAGCCTTAATTGCACTCTTTGTTCTAATGTAACCTGTATATTCATGCGATTTGTTTTTCCTCGCGATATATAAACCTTTCGGAATTGTAATCACTTAAAAGTAACCATAAACTTATAAGCCCCTAATTCTTAAGTTTTAAGCCTTAATGGATAATGTGTTCGCTTTTTGCATTGTTGGTTTATTGCGCATTCAATAGGTGGTGTTCAATGGTTCGAATAAAAACTTAACATTATAATAGAAAGCTTTTATTTAAAGTATTCTAGTATAGTAGAAAGCTTTATTAATAATTTACCTTAACTACTTCAAAAATCGAAAAATTTATATAGTAGAGCTTAAATCTACTAGTTTATCTTAAATCAACAACAATACTTAAACTGTATAATAAGTCCAAAAAATGAAGCACAAACAACAAGAAGCACAAAAAAAAGAGCCTGTAGTGGCTGAAGAAACTTCTAGCGACAGGCAATTAGAGGAATGCAGAAAACTAAATGAAACTTATTTGAATGACTTAAAAAGGCTTCAGGCAGACTTCGAGAACTACAAGAAAAGAGTAGAAAAGGAAAACCATGAGGTTAAGGAATTTTATAATAAAGAAATTTTATTTGACTTATTGACTTTAATGGACGACTTTGACCATATCGAGGTTAATTTAATAAATTCAAGCAAGGAAGACCTTGAAAAAACATTGCAAATGCTTCATTCAAAGCTTAGAAAATTGCTTGAACACTATAAAGTGAGACGCTTTAGCTCATTAAACGAAAGATTTGACCCTTTCAAGCACGAAGTCTTGATGCAGCAAGATTCAGACAAGGAAAATATCGTGCTTGAGGAATTCCAGAAAGGCTATTACTTTAAAGACAAGATATTAAGACATGCAAAGGTAAAAATATCAAAACTGAAAAAAGGAGCCGAGCCAGATGAACAAAATCCAGATGAACAAAAACAGCAAGCAGGTTGAACTTTCAAACAGATTGAATAGCGCATCCAATGTCAAGGATGTTTTTAGTCTAGTAAAGTCTATGGTGATGGACACTTTCGCAATAAAGAAAGACAAACTAGTCATAGCTTCAGGAGACCTTGAAGCCAGTGGCAATTTTGTTTTGGGCGGATTTTATAGCCATAACGACAATGCGATCGTGCTCAACAAAAAAATCCTGGACAGTATAAAAAGAAAAAATCCAGAGATATTCAACAGTTACTTATTCCATGTATTATTGCACGAGTACTTGCATAGCATAGGCTTTATAGACGAGATAGAAACAAGGAAGCTCGCATTTTTGATTTCAAACAAGCACCTTGGCTTTAGTCATGATGCAACAAAGATTGCATTAAATCCAGGAGCTTATCTAAAGAGTTTCATTCCTTATCAGCAAAAAGAAATCTACTTTGACAAGTTGCTTGAAGACAATGACGAGGCAGAAGATGATAACGATGAAGAAATCGAAGAGGATGATGATTCAATTACAGATTATATAGGATAGGAGGAAAATAAAATGGGTAAGACGATAGGCGTGGATTTGGGGACAACGAATTCTGCAGCAGCTTTCATGGAAGCTGGAAAGCCAAAAATAATTTCCAGCGCAGAAGGCACATCTATGTATGGGAAAGCCTTCCCTAGTGTAGTTGCATTTACTAAAGACGGCCAAGTATTAGTGGGAGAGCCTGCAAGAAGGCAAGCAATCTCTAACCCAGAAAATACAATAACCGCAGCAAAAAGAAAGATGGGCACTAATCACAAGTATAAAATTCATGGCAAGGAATACACGCCGCAGCAGATCTCTGCATTTATTCTGCAGAAAATAAAGAGGGATGCAGAGCACTTTCTTGGAGAGAAAATAGACAAGGCAGTAATCACCGTTCCGGCCTACTTCGATGATAACCAGAGACAGGCAACAAAAGATGCAGGTGCTATAGCCGGCCTTGAAGTTGTTCGTATCATTAACGAGCCGACTGCTGCCTCTCTTGCTTATGGATTAGACAAGCAGGAAAAAGAGCAAAAAATCCTTGTTTTTGATCTGGGCGGAGGAACTCTGGACGTAACCATAATGGAATTCGGCGGTGGTGTCTTTGAAGTTATCTCGACTTCTGGTGACACTCAGCTCGGAGGAACAGACATGGATAATTTATTGATTAATCATATCGTCAAGGAATTCGAGAAGGATTCAGGAATAGACCTTGCTGATGACAACACTGCAATGCAAAGAGTGAGAGAAGCTGCAGAAAAAGCCAAGATTGAGTTAAGCACTTTATTGACCACAGACATTAATCTGCCCTTTGTCTCAGCTACAGACAAGGGCCCCAAGCACTTGATCATGACAATAACTCGTGCTAGATTAGAGGAACTAATAAGGCCCATTGTCGAGAAATGCAGAAAACCAATGGAGCAATCTCTAAAAGACGCTAAGTTAACACCTCATGAAATAGCAAGGGTGATTCTTGTAGGCGGTCCAACAAGAATGCCGATAGTTCAGAAATTTGTCGAAGATTATGCCGGCAAGAAAATTGAACGCGGCGTCGACCCGATGGAATGCGTGGCTTTAGGCGCTGCAGTCCAGGGCGGAGTTTTAAGCGGCGAGGTTAAAGATGTCTTGCTGTTAGATGTTACTCCATTAAGCCTGGGCATAGAAACTCTTGGCGGCGTTTTCACTAAGCTGATTGAAAGAAACACAACAATTCCTGCAAAGAAATCCCAAGTTTTCAGCACCGCAACAGACAACCAGACTGCTGTGACGATTCACGTATTGCAAGGGGAGAGGGCAATGTCCTTGGACAATAAAAGCCTCGGCAGGTTTGACTTGATAGGGATTCCGCCAGCTTCTAGGGGAATTCCGCAAATAGAAGTTTCATTTGACATAGATGCAAACGGCATTGTTCACGTTACAGCAAAAGACCTTGGGACAGGAAAGGAGCAGAGCATCAAGATTACAGCAACCCAAAAATTAAACGAAGCAGATATAGAAAAAATGCGCAAGGAAGCGGAGCAATTCGCTTCAGAAGACTCAAGAAGAAAAGAGGAAGCTGAAACAATAAACCAGGCAGATGCCATTGTTTACAACACAGAAAAGCTGCTCAAGGACTTTGAAGGCAAGATCAGCAATGAAAAAATAGACAAGATAAAGGACAAGGTAAATGAGCTTAAGGAATTGCTAAAGCCAGAAAGCAAGGATGCCTCAAAGATAAAGGAAAAACTCGAGGAAATTAATACAATAGTACAGGAAGCCTCAATGGAGCTTTATCAAGAAGCTTCCAAGCACAAGGATAAAGAATCCAGCTCAGATGATAAAACTGATGGAGAAAAAAGCAGCAATGACAATGTCTATGATGCGGAATTCAAGGAAAAAAAGCCAGAAAAGAAAAAATAAATAGGCTTTTAATTTTATTTTTTTATATATGATTTGGTGGTTTTATGGGCAGATATGCAAAAAATTATGCTTATGAATGGGCAGACAATTTAATTTACTTTTGCAGCGATCCATTTAATAGATTTCCAGACCAGAGAAGGCAGGATCGTGCTAGTTTGGTCCTCTCTGCGTTGGACAAATATGACTCTCAGCCAGGAAAAAGGATTCTGGATTTGGATGAATCAGCAAGAGAAAAGTTTATAGAATTTTTATCGCTGGAGACAAGCAAGTATTATTCCGACAACAACGAGCAAAATTTTAGATTGATCAGGAAGGGCATCGAAGAAATAGTGAACAATAATGGAAATGCCGATTAGCATCAGCAATTATAATTAGCAATTTTTATAAACCAAAGACATAGGCTTTTAACCATGGCAAACAAGCGCGACTATTACGAGATACTTGGAACAAACAAAAATGCGAGTCCTGAAGAGATTAAAAAGGCGTACAAGGATCTAGCCAAGAAATACCATCCTGACGTCAGCAAGGATCCGAATGCAACAGAGAAATTCAAGGAAATTTCCGAGGCATATGCGGTCTTGAGCGATACCCAGAAAAAAGCAGCATATGACAGGTTCGGCCATGACGGCTTCGACCAGAGATATACGCAAGAAGACATATTCAGGGGTTTTGATTCAGACATTTTCCGCGATATATTTGGCAGCCGCGTTTCAGATTTTGACAATATCTTTGACATGTTTTTTGGCAATAGGCAAGGGCATAGAGAAAGGGAAAGGCGCGGCTCTGATCTAAGGTATGATTTGGAAATAACACTAAAGGAAGCGGCATCCGGCACCAAAAAAACATTCTCCATAATGAAAAAGGCAGAGTGCGAGACTTGCAACGGCTCTGGCTCTAAAGACGGAAAGACAGAAACCTGCGCTGTTTGCGACGGCCATGGAGTCATAATGAAGACTGCTAGAATCGCTTTCGGCACATTCTCTACAACAAGCACTTGCAATAAATGCCACGGTTCCGGCAAAATAATCAAGCATCCTTGCAGTTCATGTAATGGCAGAGGGATTGAAAATTTGAAAAAAGATATTGAAATAAGCATTCCTTCCGGAGTAGATACAGGATTCCATCTAAGGCTTAAGGATGAAGGAGAGGCAATTAAGGATGGCAAATCAGGAGATTTATATGTCGTCATTGGAGTTGAGGAAAATGAGTTCTTCAAGAGGCAGGAAAATGACATTTATGTCGAGATTCCGATCACATTCAGCCAGGCAGCACTCGGCGCTAAAATAGATGTTCCCACACTAGACGGAAATGTGGAGATGAAAATTCCTCAAGGAGCCCAGTCAGGAACATTATTCAGGCTTAAAGACAAAGGCATTAAGTATATCAATCATAATGAGCACGGCGACCAATATGTGCAAGTTAAGATTATCACGCCAACTAAAACTTCAAAGAAGCAGCAGGAAATTTTCAGGCAGCTCGAGAAAGAGGAAGAGGACTCTCAAAAAAGCTTTTTCCAGAAATTAAAAAATTCATTAAGATGATTATATTCATAAAAAAGAAATTATTATAAACAAATCTTCTTAGATTACAATCATGGTCTTCCTCATAACTATTGCCGGCGGATCTGGCAGTGGAAAAACAAATGCTGCAAGGATTATTGGCAGGGGACATGAGAGTGATATCACTTTAATTTCTATGGACAATTATTATAAGGACCTGCAAAAGTTCAAACCATCTGCTAGAAATAAAGTGAATTTTGACCATCCTGACGCTCTAGATTGGGTGCTTTTCATACCACAGATGGAAGAACTCCTTAAAGGGAATAGTATTCAGATGCCTAAGTATTCATTTTTAACCCATACAAGAAAAGGGCATATTTTAGTTAAACCTAAAAAAATCATTATTGTTGAAGGCATTTTTGCACTCTATGACAATAGAATCAATAGCCTAGCAAATTTGCGAATTTTTATAGATACGGATGCAGATATATGTTTTATTAGACGTCTCCGAAGAGATCTCAAACAAAGAAAACGAAGTCCAGAAAGTGTTATTCAACAATGGCTAAAAACAGTTAAGCCAATGTATGATCAATATGTTGGGCCCACAAAGAAACGAGCGCATATTATCATTCCAGAGGATCCTGAAGAAGGGATGCGAGACACTGCTATTGATATTATCATGTCAAAAATAAAAAATATTTTACAAAACTAGGTGTATTTCAAGTTTCTTGGAATATATTAGAATTTTTACAAGAGTACAATAATGCTTAAAATTTCTATTTAAAGTAACAAATTTCATATTTGCTGTTTTCTGCATTAATATAATTCTTAGCTTTTCTTCTTTGCTTTTTTTAGCGCAATCTTTTTTGGTTTTCTTTTGCTTAATAACATTGCTATAAACATCAAGAAAGATACTACCACTATCAACAGTCCTATGTAGTTAAAGAATTCTGGCGCTCTTCTTCTTGGCCTTATTAGTATAGGCCCTGGCTCTGGTGTCCCTGCATCACTAGGCATCTGCACATTAAAAGCCAGATCGTCTATGTTACCCCACTGGATATTGGGACAGCTATTTGTGTTGGAATAAACAGTGCCATCTGCTTCTATTGCCCTTATGTAATGAGTTCCTGGATTTGTGTTTGGAGTGAATGTAAATGAAACAGTTCCATCAGAGCCATCTGGTATAACATCGCAGCCTGTCAATGTTCCCGGAGCCCAGTATTTTAGCAATTTCCATGTAATCATATCGTAATACCATAAAGCCAGATTGTCTGTTGAGCCGTAGCAAGAATATGATATTGTTGCAGTTACTTGCTGTCCTGCTATTATTGAACCCGGGCTTATGCTGACATCTTCGACTGAATTTGTGCCATCGCATTGTCTTATTGGGGTTGTGCATGAAGTTGCTAGTATCCTGTTATTCACGCAGCCATTGCATACAGCCCCACAAGATACTGTGCTGATAGTTGTGAAAGTATTTTGTGAACTTTGTGCTACATTATTGTTTGCGTCAGTAGATCTGACTACGTAATAATATTGTGTATTAGCATTTAATCCGGATAAGGAAACAGAATGACTTGTTCCGCTAGCTCCTGTAGCTTGAGAAGGATAACTTCCTTGAGTGGTTCCGTATTTGACTAATGAAGTAGATGATTCATCTGTTGTCCATGTTATTACGGCAGAGTTTCCTGTTATCGAGCTAGATTGTATATTGCTGATTACTGGCGCTGTTGTATCAGGATTGCATTTTCCATTTATGCAGCCATACTGGCAAGAGTACGAACTTATCGAAGGCGAAGTAGCTTGGGGTGTCAAGCAATAATACTCATTTAAAGTAATTCCATTTGCATTACAATAGTCTGTATAAGTAATAGGATTCCCGGTGATTGCTACAGTTCCTTGTACATTGTAGTTTATTCCAGAGTCTGTATCAGAGCATATAGGCAGTACTGGGCCTAAACCATATTCATAAGCTCCAATGTCTTGCCTCAATCCATTTGGCCTTACATTTCCATCTTTGTCAATTGGAACCTGTGTTGTAGGATCCCCGGCATCTTTTGCTAGGCTTGTAGATTGCAGACGATAATTCCTTAATAAATTGTAATTAGAGTCAAATATCGGATTGGCAGTCGGATTGATAAACTGCGGATCTTGCCCGGATATCGAATGTGCTTGTCCTGAAGAATAAGCAGGATAGAATAAATTATAGTCTCCGACTACTGCCGCGGGCATCGCATTATATCCTGACGAATAGTACATAATATTGTTTCTAGCTTCATGTGTACAATCTTGATTCTCGACAATTGCGCCAGCATTTTCACCAACAAGAACATTGTTGTATGCCTTGATAGTCGCCTTACAATCGCCAAAACTTAATGGGGCACTATCTACGCCTATAATTATGTTGTTCTTTATTATAGTGCCCGGTCCACAAGTAGCGCATGTCATAGCACCGCCATAAGCATTAGATTTAGTATAAATGATATTAGAATCAAACACATTGTCATTTAGCACTTCTCCATTTCCAAAGAAGACCATAATTCCGGATCCAACAGGCCTTCCGCTGATTATAGTATTGTTGAAAACATAATTCTCTTTGCTTGCTCCATAAGAATTAGACCTGAACTTCAATATCGCCTGGTGTAATGAGTTCTCAAATTGGTCATGGATGAATATATTATTCCTGAAAGTGTTATTCTGGGCATAAATTATTATATCTATTTTTCTTCCCAAAGATCCATAATTTGTGAAATTAAAGAAATTATTTTCCATTACAGTATTATATACATGTTTATATTCAGCTAATCCGTCCTGGCCGGTGCTTGGTTCGGTATAGGCATAATTAGCATTTGTGATAAAAGTATTGTTAGATATTATTGTATTATTAACTTTAAAGAAATCAAACAACACGCTCCATAAACCCGGATTTCCATACTTATAAATTTTATTGTCTTTGATTAAAGCCCTGTTAATATATCGTATTGATAGACCATCACTAATGTTATTGTTTATGATAGTAAAGTTTACTAGGCTTACTACAGGTCCGCCCTCAGAACCATAATTTTCAAGTGATACTCCGGCATTTATCTTATTATTTACAAGAGCTATATTGCATAAAGTAGATGATGAAGTTTTTGAGATGTCTCCTCTTAAAATAGTATTTCCCACAATTAAAACTCCATCTGCATCGTTAGTAGAGCATGACTGGCTTGCCCCTCCGCCAATAAAGTATACTGAATTTACAGCATCTATATTTGCATTCTTTATGGTTATCGCTGTGGAATGCCCGCCTATGGTGAAAGCATTTCCACCAGTAGAAGTTATCGTGAATCCATTGCCGTCTATCACAACATTATTCAGTCCGTTTATTGTAACACAGTTTCCAGAACTTTGAATATTTGTTGTTATCGTATAAACATTGGGGTTTCCAGGAGTCCCAGAAACTAATGCTGGATTACAGCTGCTTATTGTGCCGGCAAATGCATAAGGAATTAAAAACAAAAATGTGAAGATAAAGATTATTTCTATCTTAAAGTTCATCATAGCACCTCTTTCAAAAGTATTAACTAATTAGTATATATAAATATGCCGATAAAAAAGCTTTTAAATACGCCCTGGGTGGAATTTAAGGGCCTTGTTTGTTGAGGATTTAGATATGATAAGGGATTTAATTTGCACTTTTGTTGGACATGTCAATCACGGAAAGACGAGCATTCAAGACTTTATTAGAGGCACCTCTATAGTAAAGCAAGAGTCCGGAGCAATAACACAAAAAATTTCATGTTCTGCAATAAATGTAGAGGCTATAAAAAAAATATGCAAAGACCTGATAAAAAAAGAGATAAAAATTCCTGGTTTATTGTTGTTAGACACTCCAGGACATGCTTCTTTTACTAACTTAAGAAAACGTGGCGGAAATCTTGCTGACATAGCAGTCCTCGTGATTGATATTAATGAAGGACTTAAACCACAGACTTTAGAGGCAATCGAGATACTAAAGAATTACAAAACCCCATTTGTCATAGCAGCAAACAAGATTGACTTGATAAATGGATTCAGGAGCAATCATGAGTATGTTGTTGAAAACATAAACAGCCTAAATGAGTCTTACAGGCAAGGTATTGATAATAAACTTTATACAATCGTGGCAAGGCTTGCAGAGATGAATCTTCTTTCAGATCGTTTTGACAGGATAGATGACTATACAAAACAAATAGCGATCATTCCCACATCTGCAAAACTGGGCCTCGGTATCCCAGAATTATTGCTAGTTTTAATCGGCCTCGCCCAGAAATATCTAGAAAAAAACCTTGAAATAGACATAAACAAGCCGGCCAAGGGAACCATACTAGAAGTGATGGAAGAGAAGGGCATAGGAAAAATACTCGATACAGTAATATATGATGGCCACTTAAGAAAAGAAGATACTTTGGTTATCGGCGGCTTAGAAGAGCCCGTAGTTGCTAAAATAAAAAGCCTATTGGTTAAGAACATAAAAACAAGTTCTGTAGAAGAGATTAATGCCGCTGCTAATGTAAGAATTTCGCTTGCAGATACAGAAAAAGAGATATTCGCAGGAATGCCCTTTGTTGTAGCTAATAAAAACATTGAAAAAATAAAGCAAGAAATACAAAAAGAAGTCGATGAAGTATTAATCCAGATAGACAAGGAAGGCGTAATAGTCAAGGCAGATTCTCTAGGCAGCCTGGAAGCATTGATTTCGCTGCTTAAGGAACACAATATTAAAATAAGAAAAGCCTCAATCGGCGACATTTCCAAGAAAGACATAGCGGAAGCTGCTTCAGACAAATATCCAATAAATAGGGTTATACTTGCATTTAACGTTAGGCAGCTCGAGAAAACAAATGAAGTTAAGATATTCAACCATGATATTATCTACAAGATAGTTGATGACTATGAAGACTGGCATAAAAAAGAAAAATCCAAAGAGCAGAGCGAAGAGCTTAAGAACTTAGCAAGGCCGTGCAAGATTTATTTGATGCCTAACTACATATTCAGGCAGAGCAATCCTGCCGTCCTTGGCGTGGAAATTATTGCAGGAACTTTAAAACCAGGAATGAAACTGATGAAGGAAGGAAAAGAAATTACAGAAGTCAAGGGCATTCAAGAGCAAGGGAAGAATATCCCAGAAGCAGCCAAAGGCAAGGAAGTAGCTGTTTCTTTCATTAAGGTAATAGTTGGCAGACAGATAAATTCAGGCGATGTTCTTTATTCCAGCATCAATGAAGAGGAGTTCAGGAAGCTGAAAAAATTAAAAAAACACCTGAGCGATGATGAAATAAAAGTAATGAAAGAAATCGCAGAGATTAAAAGAAAGGAAAATCCTGTCTGGGGAATATAGATTAGACTTTGAAATTATACCCCTCATTACATTTAAAGGATACCTAGTGCTTCAGCTCTAGGTAAACCAAACCTCCTT
>JBBSWI010000031.1:0-16944 GCA_038046405.1 Nanobdellota archaeon
TGGTTTCTATTCGGGAACTACGATTTGCTACAAATGTGTATATAGCGAATAATGAATTAAATGAGTTAACTTCAACTGGAATTTTAATTCAACATTATAGGAATGTCACAATAGAAAATAACAATTTAAATTTTGTAAACTTTTCTACTAGGGATAAATATTTAGCTATGGATAATTTAGATCCGTATTGTGCATTTTGGATTTCTCCATATCAAAAAGGATTTGATACCTCCACAAATAAAATGGATTTAAATAAAGATACTATTTTAAATACTTCTTTAGGCACATCAAATAATATAACAATAAGAAATAATAATTTAATTAATTCTCAATGTTATATATACTCTATTGGAACAGCAAACCTTGTTCATGACTTTACTAATTCTTGGTATCGTAGTTTTCAGTATCCATATTTGTTGAATAAGACAGAAATGTGGTTAAATCCAAGCTTTAATCAGCTACAAAGATGGAATGGTAAAGCGTATACAGTTTTATCTTACAAATATGGAAATCCTATTGCTGGAAAATACTTTAATGTTCTTTTTAATTATTCTATCTCCAACACGTCATTAATATTTAAAAATGCTCACTGGAATAATCAGTTAGTTAATATTTCTCTATTTAATCTTTCTTTAGCATCGCCATATAATGATGTTTATGACAACACAAATAAAGTTCTCTTGGCAAATAATATTAATGAGTATAGTGCCCTTCTTCAACCAAATCAAGAGATAATAGTAAGCAATTTTTCAAACGAAGCAACTTATTGCGGTGATAACACTTGTAATGTGGGCGAATCAGGTTCTAACTGTCCACAAGATTGCGTAGTTATTTCAACTCAGCCAACTGCACCAACAACTCCATCTTCAGGTTCCGGAGGAGGTGGCGGTGGCTCTGGCGGAGGGGGGGGTTCGGGCGGAGGTGGAGACAGTGGATTAAACTCAATCAATGCTCTTGCCGATACAGCAAATCAAGCTGCAGATTCTATTAAGAACAAGAACTTAAATTCAGAACTTTCAAAAATAACAAATGTTTCAAATTTAACCTCAAACAGCTTTGCTGAAAGGAGAAATGCATACGTCGCTGAAGCCCAGAAGTTTGTGGCACTTAATTTTGTTCCAATATCGCTGTTGTTTTTACTGATTATATTGTTTATTTCAGCCCGCTCTTATCTTGTGATGAAGAAGCGTGGCGAGAATCCTCCATTAAACTAGATATCATTAATTTATCTATTTCTTTGACAAAAGGTATGACAGTATTTTCAAAAAAATCCTTAACTCTTTTGTTATTTTTCTCATCAAGATTCATATTATAGTGATTTAGTCTATCTCTTTGTGCCTTTGTGATCATCTTTCTACGTTACTAAATTTCAATCCATTACTGTGTCACTAGTTATTAAATTTCTTAATTCATAAACAGCTCTTTCTTGATGTTTTCTGATGTAAGTATTAGATTGGTTCTCACTCATTATAACTGCGATTAGCTGACCAGTTATTAAATCTTTGTTAGGATTTGAATTTCTATCAAATGCTCTTACAAAAATATCACGCCAGTGGAAATGGATATAGATTTAGCAATCAATGGAACTATGCTTTTTATGATTTATACTGGAATAAGTTTCTGAACATTATCTTCCTTCAAGAAGCCATTTCCAAAGAGGAATAAACTTAATCTTTGATGTTATGCCAAACCATTCTGTTTCTTCTTCACTTTCTTTATCAAAGGTTATAACAAGAAGATTTTTGCAGTTTAGTTCTTTTCCTGCTTTTAATAGTGCTCTTACTTCCCTGTTTTTAGCCTCAATGTTATTTAAGTTATAACATACTTGTATGAGTTGTTTTATTTTAATTCCTTCTTTAATAACAAAATCTACTTCTTCTTGCTGAGAATTTTTCCAATAATAAAAATTAATTTTTTCATTTAGCTCTTGCTTTTTTAGTTCTATAGCTACAACATTCTCATACAATTTTCCGACATTTTGGCTTGAGCTAAAAGCCCTCGCATGAATAAAACCATTATCTATGCAGTATATCTTTTTTATAGAGGATATTTGCTCTTTCATCTTATATGAAAATCGTTTTACACTAAAAAATATGAATGATTCTTCAAGATAGTTAATATACTTTTCAACAGTATGAGTGCTTTTTATTTTAGAAATCCTGCTTAGTGAATTATAAGAATACTCATTAGCTATATTTGAGAGTAATTGTTCTGCTAAATCACTTATAGCTTGAGAAAATCTTATTTTATACCTTTTTACTATATCTTTAAACAGTATAGAATTTAAAAGTGTTATAAGATAGTCCTTATAGTTTATTTTTTTAATTAGTGGTTCTGGATACCCACCAAAAGTGAGATAATCATTCAATTTTTCTTTTATTTCAGAGGTAGTTAGGTGTTTCTTCTCAAGTTCAATATATTCTTTAAACGAGAATGGGAATATTATTATTTGAAAATGTCTTCCTGTTAGATGCGTTGCGAGTTCTTTGCTTAAAAGATGTGAATTGCTTCCAGTTATTATTAATTTATACCCTTGTCTCTGAAGACGATTAACAAAAAGTTCCCATCTTGGCAAATTTTGTACTTCATCAAAAAATAAAATTTTGGGATTTCCATATACAGAGTTTACTGCTGAGACTAACTCGTTATAATCTTCAATTCTAGTTAATTCCTCATCATCAAAATTGATATATCCAAATTTATTATTCTTGCTTAGAGTATAAATGCTAAAAAAAGATTTTCCTGCTCTTCTTGGGCCTGTAATAACTTTGATTAACGAGTTGCTCAAGTCTATATTAGGCCCAGTTCTTTTGATATATTCTTCTTTTAACAATGTTTCAACTTCTCTCTTCTGCAATTCAATTATATCCCTTATTATCATAATTATTGTAATGCAAATTAGTTTATAAATATTTGTATTATAAAATAGTTACTTTAATTAAAAATATAGTAGAAACTAAAAGGCCAGAAGAAATTATTTAATAGGTCCTTTAAAGATTTATTTAAACAAATCTCAAATATTGCATTTGCCATCTTAAGATTGTTCTGGACTTTCCCAAACATCAATCCTCTTCTTCTATGTACCTTTGGATCATTCTCTTTTACACAACCATCAGCCAACAGTTCTTTGTATCTTTAACTTGTGCCATTTTTGCCCGGCTAAATCACTTGAACCAAACAAATAACAGTATCATTGCCTGCCCCAGTAAATAACCAAGGCCAATACCTTTCAGGCCGTAAGGCATTAGCAGATAAACAAATAGTATTGTAGCCAGGCATATAACCAAATTTACAAAAACAAGCCTTTTTATCTTTTTCTTTATGTTTAGGTAAGTAAGGTATAGAGAAGACATCGCTGCGAATAAAGAGCTTAATGTCAGCAAGTTAAGCACGATTACTGCATTGTTAGAGTATTCTTTTCCAAACAGCAATAATAAGTATTTGTCAAAAAACAAGAAAACTAAAATTCCCGGTATTAAAAGCAGCAATATGAAGGCTATGGACTTTTTCATAGCTTTTCCCAATTCCTTCTCATCTCCAGAAACTTTTGCAAATAAAGAACTGGCAACCGTATTAGGTATCATAAACAATAAGCCGGCAATATTGAAAGCAACATAATAATAGGCAGTGTTGCTGGGGCTTAATATATTCGTGATAAGCAACGGTATTATAGAGCTAGGCAGTGTCTTTATCAAATTAGCAAGATGGTTTCCAATAGAGAATGAAAATATCTTCTTAATTATCGGGTCATAAATGACGAATCTCGGCTTATATGAGAACTTCGTTATCAGGATTATTAATCCAAATATAAACGCAATTAAAAAAGCTGTAATCCATGAAACAAATATCCCAAAAGCCATTAATGAGGAAAAAAGGAATATTAAGACTAGTTTGAGGCTGCTGTAAACAAAATCTTTTATTAATACGTATTTTGCGGACTTATAGGCAATAAAGACTGAATCTACTAAATTGAACAGTATTGCTATTATCACCCCGAAAATAAATATGATTGAATAGTAAATATTTTCCTTGATGAAAAGAAGTTTTGGCGAGAAGTAATTTATTCCAAGCAGGAATATTATTGTCACTAGGATAGACGCAAATATGGAAGCTGAAAAAGCCGAATTAATCTTCCGGTTCTTGACATTTGAGCCTGGAAGGAACCTTATTAATGCGGTTCCTAAGCCAAAACCTGCTATCGAATTTATTAATGAAAAAGCCGAGATTATAGTAGTTGCCAGCCCTATTTCATTAGTGCTGAATAACCTTGCTGCGATAGTCCAGAAAAAGAAGCCAAAGCCAGTCATAACTATTACAGACATCATCAAGAATATCGAGTTTTTGTAGATGTCGTCTTTTAGCTTATTCTTTAGGTTGTCTAGCATTTTTATTGTTGAAACAGGAATCCTATTATCTTAAAATTTTGATCTATTTGCTGTTTTAAGAGAAACTTTTTCATTAGCTTGATCAAACGATATGATAAATTTATCAAAAAACCCGGCTCTTCCTAATAGAATAGGAAAGTCATAATCGCCAAGTATTACCTTGACTGGTATATAAAAAATATACTTTTCATGTCCTTTCTCTACTGTAATGTTCATATTTGTTTCAACAGACTCTACTTTTCCACCTATGCCATATGCGTAACTTGTTTTTGAGCTTAGATTCAGGCCCAATATTTCTGCGATAGATTTTGGTATGGCAGAGATATCCGCACCAGAGTCCAATAAAGCTATAGTTTCAAATTTTTCCTTGGCGCTCAATAAAATAGGAATGGAAGGTGTCTTAACTTCAGTGCCATCTGGCCTCTTCACTGTCTTATACTTAAATGAAATTGTCATTTAGAATATCATAGTTTCCTTGTCTGGAACTCTAGTCAGCATTATTCTTTTATTTGGGAATCTATCTTTAGCTTCCTTGTATACTTTCTTTGGATCTTTGCCGTGAGATATTATTTTTTTATCACAAATAGCAACCCATTTCCCAATATACGAATCTAAATTCGTTTTAATAAAGAATTGATAGTTCTGTTCCATTTTCGATAAAGCCTCTTTAAAACTATGACAAAATCATATATAAAACTTGCTATTACTGCTGGCGCATTCCTATAATTTTAAATAAATAGGGCTCTTTTTCCAGGGCTTTATTCTGCCAGCCTTTATATCTTCTAATCCTGCGACTAATTTAACTAGTAAATATTCACTTAGTTCAGCTTTCTTTTTTAACTCCTTATATTCATCTTTTGGTATTGTGATTGTTTCTGATGTCATAGCTAGTTAGCAAGTAATTATTCCTTATAAATGTTTTGAAAATAGTCCTATGGAGACGGGTATTATCTAATTATTTTTCCTGAAATAAGCCTCGTATATCAATAAAGCATACACTATTATTGCTGCCGTGATGCCTATTAAAATATATTGGTTGCTGAAGTGCGGCCTTGCATCATTCATAGCTTTTAAAGTGGAAGTGGCCCCTGTAAACAAATCATAATGAAATCTTTGTATTGGATAAAACCACGCAATGAAAAATCCATCCAGCACTATATGGGACAAGAAGAAATATGATCCTATTAAGGCTGTTTTTATCTTGCTGTAATTTTTAAAGAACAACAAACTAATCAAGACCAAAAAAGCGCCAAAGAACAGGTTATGGAACGTAGCTCTATGCCATCCTATAAAGAAATCAATATCCGGTATTAAGGTGAACGTGCTTAAGAATAACATCGCTTTCTTGTCCAGTTTATAAAACAATGAAAATATTCTAATAACAACTAAAGGGACTAGTAAATGCAATACAATCTCATTAATCAGTATCATAAGAAAAATTAAAAGATGTTGGTTTTTAAAAGTTGTTGTTGGATCAGGTAAGCAAAAATAATATTCGTGGGTATTATTTGCAAGGTCGACTATAGAAAGATTTATAAAGTAGAATGGACACGTGTAAGTTAATATGGACATGTATCATGTTAAGTGGACAAGATTGCAGGCAGAGATATTTAGATTACTTTGTATAAGGGCAGGAATAAGATTTAATCTGAGGGAGTTAGCGAGGACATTGAAGAGGTCCCCAACTGCCGTTTCCAGTGCTTTGCAAGATTTAGAAAAGGAGGGTTTGGTAAGAATTAAAAAAACAGACAATATAAATTTGCTTTCAATTGATTTTAACAGAGGCAGCCAAAATGCTATTGACCTAAAAAAGGTTGAAAATTTAAAGATGGTTTATGAGTCCGGGCTTTCTAAATTTTTAAGCGATAGTCTGCCTGGATGCACTATTATTCTTTTTGGAAGTTATTCGACAGGATATGATATTTGTAATGATGAAAATGAAGGGCACAAATCTGATATTGATGTTGCAGTGATAGGAACAAAAGGCAAGGATATAAATCTGACGAGATTTGATAAGATTTTAGAGAGGACTGTTATCATTAATTTTTATACCTCCTTTAAAGAGATACATAAACATTTAAGGGACAGCATATTAAACGGCATATTGCTGTCGGGGAGCGTGGATTTATGAAATTGCCTAAGGAATTTGAATATTACCTAAGCGAAGGAATAATCAGAAAGTCGGGGCAGGACAAACCAAGGGCCCAATTTTTGCTCAAAGAGTCCGAAGTCTCATTGGAAGGTCTTAAAGAAAGAATTAAGATAATAGGAATAAATGATAAGAATGCGAACTCCATAATAAAGGACTGTTATGATATAATAATGGAAATAATAATGGCCAAACTTCTTCTGGAGGGTTATTCTTCTTCTGGAAGTTATGCGCACGAAGCGGAAATTTCCTATCTTAAAAGACTTAAGTTCCCAGATAGTGAGATATCTTTTATGAATGAACTGAAATATTTCAGAAATTCTGTTACATATTACGGCAAGATATTAGACAAAGAATATGCAGAAAAGGTCTTTGATTTTCTGGGTAAAATTATTGAAAAATTGAAGATGGTTGATAAAGGGTAGATTTTTATATTTCCTCTTCGGCATAGACTTAATATGGCAAAAGAGGAAAAAATGATCGACGCGAAATGCAGTGTCTGTAATAAAAACATGCAAATGCCAGCATCCTTCTTGAAGGATATTCCAGATGGGAAGGTAAAAAGCATTCCACATATATGCAATGGCTGCCTGGAGAGAGTTGGCGAGCATTTGGGCGACGATAAAATAAAGAATTTTTTTGATGATGTTGACAGAGAGATGGAAAAGATGGACAAATACAATGAAATGGCTGAGAAGCTAGCTGAGGAGATAACAAATGAGAACATATCTTCTTTGATTGATGAATTGAAAGATGCCGATGCTTCAGAAGAAGACAAAATAAAAGAGAGCTTCTTCAGAGGCTCTTGGATATCATTATTTATAATAGCCAACAATCACGAGCCGGGCTTTCTTGACAAGGAAGCTAAACACGTAAAGGACTTTCATGAAAAGACGAGGAAAAGAAAGAAGTAAGCGCTAAGATTCGGAATCTGCAGCTTCAATCATAATATTTATATACTGCAATATATACTTTACTTAAATGGCATTCATATTGAGTTTTTACTCGAGCCTAGACTTCATGACAAAGGCAGTCCTAGGGACAATGGCAACAATTTTATTCCTGATAGTTCTCGAGCTTCTAGAAGTCAACAACGATCAGAAAGATGTCAAGAATGTGTTAAGCCCCATTATAATGGGCCTTATAATAACATTCATATTTATAGTGATAAACAGGCTGGCTGAAATTTTAAAATGAGAAGAAAATATTTCCTGTTCATTTGGGTGTATATAGCATTGTTGCTAATATCGGAATTGCTGATAAATTATGGGAAATATGTCCATGCTTTTATCTTTACAACCCTGTGGGTCTTAATTTATGTGTTGATACTTATAAAAATGAAGTTTGACATGAAAGTCGATAGCAATTATAGCTTATTACATATGTTTTATGAATATAAAAAATTCCTGACTGTTATTATAGCAGTTCCAGTGTTGATGCTGATTATGTTGTCTTTTCCTTTCAAAGGCATTTATTTATATGACTTAATAATAGTCTATTCAATATTCGGGGCAATGACCGGAGTTTATTTAATGAATTTCAGGGTTCATTTTTTGAGGATTGGCCATCATTTTGGGGGCATCAGATGGTTATTGCCAGGATTGATTCTGACAGCCTTAATTGCAGTTATAAACAACAAATTTTTAAGTTCACAGACTTTCGAGTTTGATATTTTTTCTTTGTTTTTTGTTGTTTTTTCCTCTTATATCACGGTAGTCTATTTCTACGGATTGTTGCAGAATTTTCTTAGGGGATTCGCAAACAATTTTGTTGCAATATTATATCCGGCATTTGTTTTAAGCATTCTGGCAATACCATTGGGAGTTTTAACAGTCATAACAACATTTTTGAGTGCTTTGCTGGTGTCTTTCATCTTCTTTAAATCGAGAAATATCATTCTGGCATTCTTACTGCAGTCTTTGTTGATTTTGATGCAGTATATCTTATTTCCACAATACAAATTATTCTGATATAAAGAAAGCATTAAAAATATTTTCTTTTGGAGGAATCTATAGATTACAAAGTCTCAAGTTTCACTAAAAAAGGTAGAATTAAATAGTATATTGTACTCTCATATTAGGGCATAAAAGATGTTATTCTGCAAAAGGCTTAATAAGAAGGGCTTTGTCAGCCTCTTTTTTATATTCTCATTTGTTTTGCTGTCTGTATTTGCAGATCAGGATTTAGAAAGAAGAAAGATGCTATTCATATTCCCTTCTGATGATATAATTCCGTTCTATGATGCGCTTCCACCTTCTCCAGAAGTATATTGCTGCAATACAGATGGATCATGTTCTTATTTTTACTCAACCCAGGAATGCACAAACTTTGGCGGGGCAGTAATGAATTGCTTGGGTAAGCAAAGCAATCAACAAGCACCGACTCCAAAGGAAAACCTGCCAGCAGATGAAATTAACAAGAGTGACCAATTCATAAAAGATTTAATAATCGCTCTAAAAGCTTCACCATTAAGATATAAGGTCTATGACTCAGATAATTACAACTGCGCTAATTTTGCTCATGATTTAGAGCAATATCTGGCTAATCTCTCATATAACACAACATTCACAAGTGTAATAGAATATGATGCCCAAAACAAGATAAAATCAAGGCATAGTATCACAGATGTGCATAAGCCTAATGGAAAAATAATTTTCATCGAACCCCAGTTTATAAAATATTTTGACACGTTTAACATGATTCAAGACGAGCAAGTATTCTTGAATTACGCGCTTGATGTAAATCATGACGACCAGTTTACAGTGCACAACCGCCAGAACATAGTAGAAGATCCCGTAGAAAAGACAGAAGGGAATAAACAGCTAAATATTTATAAAAACAGTACAGAAGCGGAGAAATTCGGTTTCTATTTTCCATCGCTGCATGAATAAAAGAAGAAAAACTGGTTTCTTGAAATAACTTTTTTGCCATAAGAATACTTATTAATTTGCAATATATTCAGAAAAGATAGCTGAGGTGATAAATAGTGACAGATAAATCAAACATTCTTTTTATTTTATTAGTTATCTTGTTATTTGCTGTAAGTGTAAACGTTTATTCAAGCATTCTAACTAGACTACTTGGCAATAATCTCGACTTTTCTAAGTTCGTTAGTAAATAAAAAGTATTTTATATTTATTGGCTGTCTTTAATTTTATAGTAACTTAAAGGAGAGTGATAAAATGAACAGAAAAAGTTTGGCATTAGTAGTATTATTCTTTGTTTTTTTGATCAATGTGCTTGTTGTAAATCCAGCGTCAAAACCCACAATAGTAAACGGACATGTTTATGAAAGTGATGGAAGAACTCCAGCACCAGGAAAAACAGTTGAAGCAGTTTGTAATGGCCTGCACAGGACTACAGCAACAAATAACAATGGATTTTATGCTGTTGAATTTTTAGCTGGTTGTGATTTCGGAAGCATTGTAGAGGTAAAAAGCGGCGGCGCTATAGGCTATGGAAAAGTGGCTAACGAAATCTTTTCGAAAAATATTGTTTACATCAACTTAATACTTCCAAAAGAGCAGGAGCAAGAAAGAATTTTAACAGGAAAAATTCATGACCTAAAGATAAAAAGCCTGTTCATGGAAAAACAAGTAACAAATAATGGGAATAAGGTTACTCTTTATGTGAGGATCAAAAATGAAGGGAATTTTGATGAGGACAACGTAAAGTTAAGAATATTTATACAGGATTTGGATGTTTACCAGCAGATTACAATGCCAGAATTAAGCAAAAATCAGCAGAAACTGAAAATATTTGAATTTGAGATTCCAAGAAACATAAAAAAAGGAGTTTATCTGGCACAAGTAAAAGTTTTTAATGAAAATTCAGGGCAAACAAGGCTCATAGAACTTGAAATTTAGCAAATTTTGCATGGTATTACTAAATGATAGCAACTTGGTTTCTTAATTCAAAAGGTTTATATATTTTTTTATATGCTAAACATTTTGATATTGGTCAGAATAATATAAAAGAGATGAGTAAAATAGAGGGGGGCTATAAAATGAAAAAAATGTTAATAACGATTTTTGCATTGCTTCTATTGAGTTTTAGCTTTGGCAATGCTACTGCAGAACCATTACCATTGCCTACAGTAGTTAATGGTCATGTTTATGCTGCAGACGGCTCGACTCCAGTTTCTGGAACAGAAGTTTCAGTAACATGCGATGGCTTAGGTCCTTTGGTGGATACAACAGATTCAGAGGGATATTATGTGGTAGAGTTCTTGGAAGGCTGTGACATTGGAGACACTGTAGAGGTAAGTTCCGGAGGAGTTTCAGACACAGACACTGTGGCAAATGCAGTGATATGGAAGAACTTAGTATATGTAAATCTGACAGTGCCTGAATTTGGCGTTATAACGGCGCTAGCAGCTTTGGCCGGTTCAGTGTTGGTATTCACAGTGATAAGAAAAAGAGGCAATAAAGCAGAGGGAGGAAAATAAAAATGAAAAAAATATTTTTAATGTTTGCAATGCTTTTGTTTAGCGTTTCTTTGGTGTGGGCAACACCAACCATAGTAAATGGGAAAGTTTATTCTGGGCCAACTACAGCAAGCCCAGTTGTCGTTGGGGCTACTGTAGACACAGAATGTTTGGAAACAGCATCTACAGCATCTGATGACACAGATGCATTTGGCGAATACTTTACTGCAGTTGATTGTGAAATAGGATATACAGTTGAATCGTGTGTAGGCAGCATATGCAATAGCGCCGTAGTCAATAACACCTTGCCACAGCAATTGAATATAGTCGGCGTAGATATTTTTAATGTGCCGGAATTCAGTGTAATTACTGCATTAGTTGCTTTAGCAGGGGCCACAGTAGTGTTTGTTGTTGTAAGAAAGAGAAACTAATCTTTCTCTTTTAACTTTTATTTTTCATAATCTTGGGGTGGTAGGGGTAAACAGAAATGAAAAAAATAGTAACAATATTAAGCGTAATTTTTCTGATATTGCTCTCAAGCAATGCATTAGCATGGCAATGTGGTAGATTTGAGATAACAGACAACATAGGCACTAACAAAGATGTTTATGATCTTGGGGAGCAGGTTTATATCGAAGCAAATGGTTTTGATCCAGTGCACTCAAATCCTGAAACTGGATGCGAATGGGAGCTAACAAGAAACGGTGCGTTAGTAACTAATGGAACCATAACAACAGATTCAAGCGGGAACATAAGCCCGACTCCAGTGTATACAACCACATTAGATGACGTGCCAACACCAGAGTCTGGTGGCAAGGAAATGATAGTTTATTTTCAATGTTCTGATTGCAGCCTGGATTACAGGGTATTCAGGGTAACGCCTTACCAGATTCCAGAATTCAGCACAGCAGCGGCTTTAGTTGCTTTAGTAGGCTCTGTTGCCGTATTCATGATAGTAAGAAAGAGGCACTAATTTCTTTTTTGCCAAGATACTTTTCAACACTACTTTCCAAAAATCTATTTATATACATTTTAACCCTGCTAAAATTTATATCTTTTTAATAATAGTAGGCTAGTATATATAAATTTTCGATTTTTTCTTTGCCTCTTTAGCTTCCTTTAATTTGAAATATTTTGCCAGGGTTTTCATAACTTCTTGAAATGTTGTTTCTTCTGCTAGTAAAGGCACTAAATCATTGTCCCATCTATTTTTAAGTTTGTTCGCATTATTGAACATCTTTATAATATTAAACTCATCTTCTGATTGTTTACACTTCTCTTCAACTAATTTAAAATTGATAGGCATATTATTTTTTATTATTTGATAAACATCAAAATGGTCTCTTGGTTTGTTTCTTCCAATTGCAGCAGCAACTTTTTCAGCTACCATCTCTTCTTTTGATAGACATTCTACAGAAAATAAAGGGATATAACCCTTATAAAAATGCCTAACTTCATATAGTTCTGGTTTACCAAGGAGTTTTGCTCTTTCGTTTAAATCTATAAATATTGTATCTTCTTCTTCTGAAAAATTATCATAATGTATAATAATTCTAATAAACTTGTCTACAGATTTACCATTTTCTATTTTTTTTACAAAATCCTGAGTTTTTAGTATATTTTTAATCTCTTTTTCTATCTCTATCACATTTTTAGTTACAGTAAAATCTATATCTTCACTTAATCTAGAATAATTTAAGAAAATCTTTTGTAATGCTGTACCGCCTTTAAAGTATATTCCTTCTACATCTTTTATTAAATATAATACTTTTGTTAAATAATAATCTTTTGTTAATATATCCTCGTTAAATGAAGTTCTCGAAACTATGTCTGCTATAAATTTTTTATCTATTTTATTTGCTTGAACCATTTTTCAGTAGTTTCTTTATTTTGGATATAAAATTGATGACCTTCTATTTCTTTTTTAATAGCACTTTTAATTTTATTTTTTGTTGTTCTATGAAATATAAACCTCATATTCATAAAATTGTATTTTCCTTGTCTTCTTGTTGTGTAGATATCAATTTGCATAGGTATTTGGTCAGTAAGCTTCCAATATTTAGCTGCGGACCATCCGCCAATGAAGTAATCTTTACTATTACATATCTCATCTGTAACAATAAATGTATGTTCAGACCATTTACCGCTTCTTGCTTTTATTGGTATAAGATAATATTTTGTTTTATTTATTCTAAGGATTCTACCTTTTTTTCTTAGACCAAATATGAAATCATTTACTTGTTGATTATTTTTAAAAAATTTATTAATGTATGATCTAGTAAAAAAATATTTTTCATCAAATTCTATATTTGAAATTACTTCTATTTCCTTTTCTGAGAGAGGTTTCATATTTAACACCTAAATAGCTAATGTAGCTATATTCATGTTACATATAAACTTTTCTATTTTTATTCTTACTTATCCAAGAACAGTAAAAATGGACTTCCTTCATTATCGCTAATCATTTCTTTTATCCCTTTTACTGGCTCTTTATCGGTTCTATGATGCTCTAAGATGAAGTTATTGTCTTATTGCTTTTAAGGTTAGAGAACTCTTCAGAAATGTTTTTACAGAGCCTAATTAAATAGGCAAGAAACTTAATGCCTCGTCAGAGCAAAAAGATAGCTTTTTAAAATTTTCTGTACTTATGAAGGAAATAGAAATTTTATACATTTCAGGAAGACACAGATAGGGGGCAAAAAAATGAAAAATATAGTGATATTGGCGTTGATTTTATTCTTAACAATTGGAATCGCAAATGCCACAACAAATGAGATAACTGAAATATCAAGCAGTAATAATGAGAATGGCTGTAATGGCGCAATATGGACTACCGATCAAAGTGGCGGAACACAGGACAAGAACCATTATGCTGTCGGCGAAGGAGTCTATTTAAACGCAGACAATTTTGATGCAGATGAAGAGTGCTCCTGGAACATACAAAAATTGAGCCAGCCACCGCACGACATCATAGCTTCTGGGAATGTGAATACAGACAGCAATGGGCAGATAAACGCTTACTTGCTTTACACAACCCAGCCTAGTGATTTTGGAAGCGAGTTTAAAGTGACTTTAGAATGCGGAAGATGCGAAAAGCACGACAACTATAGGGTAGACGTCGGTCAGATTCCAGAATTCAGCACAGTAGCAGCTTTAGTTGCTTTGATAGGAAGCGTTGCAGTATTTATGATAGTAAGAAAGAGACACTAGGCTTTTTTCTTCCAGAATTTCAAAAAGCTGAATATCCCTATTTTAAATCACCAAAAATCTGATACCTTCAGCTTCTTTTGTAGTTTTCTATCTAAGAATCAAATCCAGATTTGCTTCCAGTATTTTGTTCATCAATCCTTTGCCAAACAAGAAGTCTGGATTATCGGCATCTTTGGCCAAATACTCTAAAGCTTCTTTTGCGGACATCCTTTCTATTTCAGCAGCATCTGAAACAAATGGCCTGAATTTATCTGGAATGCCAAGGCTTGCAACATCTATAGAACGCTTCTTTCCTAAGTCAAATATTTCAAAAATGTTTTCTTTCATATAATCTTCCATAACTAATATTCTGTCTGCCCAATGAACTAAGCTTTTTGTTAATGGTGTCTCTGAATCAAATCCGGGCTCTACAGCAATACCCGCAGAGTTTACTTCAGCATCTATGTTATGATCCTTGCAGTATTTAGAGAACCAGCTGGCTGAATAAGGGCTTCTAAATATATTATATCTGCAAACAAACAAGTATTTTTTCATGTAATAGAGATTACTTTAGCCATATATAAGCTTTACTGTTTGTTACTTTTAATTAGTGGTAATAAATAGGAACATTTATATACAACAAGTCTATTCATCCAGATAAAATGGCCAGTAACATTATTGTCCCTAGGACAGAAATTGAAACAAGGATAGTATCAAATCCAGAGTTCCAGGAATCCATTGGATTTATTCATAATCCTGAAATTCCAGAAACCATAAATGCCCATATATGCAATTGTCTAGACTATACGGATTTTCTTCAAATACAAGAGCATACGGAACAATTAAGATTACTTGCATTATTGCATGATTTTGGAAAATTTAAAACAAGATCTGATGAAAATGGTAAGTTAATAAGCCTCCCTTCTGCAAAAATATCGAGGCAATTTGCAGAACAATTTATAACAGATCATAATTTGCTTAAAATAATAGGCTTTCATGACCGGCATATAGACTTTTATGAGTCTGCTCTTCATGGAAATTTTGATGCTCAGGAATTTTCAAAATACTATGTATTCTCTTATGTCAATCTTGAATTATTAACGCTTTTTGGTTATGTTGATAGCTGCGAAGGCAATAGAGAAGCTATAAAATGGTTGGATGACACTTTATATAAATCTGATGTTTCTAAAAATATTGTTCATAAAAAATACCCCAAGGCACTGGTTCTGTTAAAAGATGTAAACAAGTGATTTTGTTTATTTATCAAATACTATTCTCGTCCGCGGATAGAAACTCTCCCATCTATTGTTTACTGCAGTTCTTGGAAGATTCTCTTCAGCCAGTTTAATTCCTCCATTTGAATATGCTGCCCTGTAGAATTCTCTTAAAGACTGCATACTATAGGCCCATTCTGTTTGTTCGCTTGTCAAATCCACGTAATGTCCTGAAAATGGATTTACTTCAAGTAGCTTTCCTTCTATTACTCTTAATTCGCCAGCGCCTATTACGGCTCCGCCCCCTACAATTTCTGAGTGATATAACCACTCTCGCCCTTTTAATCCGGGCGATCTTGAAGCTATTCTAAGTTCGCCGCCGGGCATTATCGCATAAAGATATGTGCCTTCAGCAGCCACCCCATTACTCATCAGAATGCCATTTTCTAATTTTGCAATGTTTACATCATCAAGATTAGTTTTGTGGACTATATTGTATATAGAATCAACTTCCTTTCCAAGTTTGTTTATATAATATTTTCTAGGGCCTTTAAAGACATCAGTCAATACTTCAGCACCTTCTCTCATTTCTCTGCCAGAACCGCCAGCACTAGCCAATCCCAATAAAGCAAACCCAGCAATCCAGTAATTCTTATTATTCCAACCCTCTCTCAAGTCTTGCATATCAATCATATTGGAAGGATCGGTTGCAATGCCCTGTGCCCATCTTGCTACAGCAGGCGCAGCAGTTATAGCTCCTGCGATGAGGGGTGCTAAAAATGCAACTTTCCCATCAGGATCAACCTTGTTTATTGGGTTATTGTTAACGTAAGCATAACTAGACTCGCTTGGATTAAATATTGGATCTACAGAAATAAATCTTCCAGTACCTGCCGAGTAATATCTTGCTCCGTAATAATACAAATTACTGGAATCTTGTTCCTTGCCTGTGAACTTGAATCTAGTTCCTGCAGTGTATCCATTTAGTCTTATTTCATTTCCAAATGGCTCGAATTGTTGCTTGGATATTAGATTCCCATTGTTATCTGTGATTATTACATTGCTTCCAATATGGTCTTGAGCATAGTAACTTGGATTATTTGAAGCATCTAGGGAAACTAGCAGCTTGCTTCCGAAATAGATATAAGAATTTTTAAGGATTTGTTGTGCAGACTGGGCCGCTTGAGTTTCTGCTGTAGGTTGCATAATATCATTAGTAATTGTCTCTTCATTGCCAGTAAACTGGTAAGAAGTTTCAGAATTCAAGTACACTATTTTTTCTTCATTGCTCAAATCTATATACCCATTAATTTCTAGCTTTAACAAGTCACTGCAAGCAAGATTTGTAGTAATTAAAACATATCTCGCTTCTAGCCTCTTTAATAATTCATTGCTGAATACATTGATGTTGCCCTTGCCCGAATATACTTTAAAAAGAAGTTTAATGTTTCCAGCTTCTTTGTTCTCTGCAAGCACATTTAATTTATTATCTGAGCACTGGACTTTACTTATCCTCAAGTCCTTGATGTCAAGGCTTTCTTTATAGGGAAGAATCGCGCTGACATTGCCAAGCAAAAACAG
>JBBSWI010000032.1:0-2993 GCA_038046405.1 Nanobdellota archaeon
AAAATTAAGGTATAACTAAAATGACAAGAATACCAAAAACATGGCTAGGAGAAGAGATTAAGGGAAGTTTAGAGAAAGTTTTGAGTAGTGATAAATCTCAACCTATCACTCCAGTAACTCAACAAACTCCTTTAGTTGCAAATGCAAACATAAATCCTATAGATTATATTCAAATTCCTGATACAAATACAGTTATTGAAAGATATCAATCACAGTCAAACAACAAACTGAACTGGAAAGATACTCATTTCAGATTAGCAGACAATAGTTTGTTTATGCCTACTCCTTACTTAATGACAAAGCATTTAGTTAATGTTGTTAATGCTCAAGGGGGAATTGCTAATCTATATGATGCACAAGGAAAAGTTATTCCTGCAAATGAAGTCCAAGAAATCTATCAATACTTAACAAAAGATGGACATGGCGGTGGAGTTTGGACTTGGCTTGATGCTAAGTTTGAAAAAACTACTGCTAGTTTCCAAAAAGGATTTGACTTAGAAACAAACCATAGACTAATATTAATCGGTTCAGATAAAGAACTTCATACAGATATTAGTCAACTAGTAAATCCTGTAGAAGAAGATTGTTTTGTTGATTTGGATTTCAATGCACAAGGAATGCCTAAAAAGAAATCAGCAAATCAGAACTATTCGCAAGGACAGAATATTTATTTTTATCAGCCTAGAGAAAGTCGTGTCGCTAGGTTCAACGCCTATTCTGGTAGGGCTAGGCTTGACTGCGACAGGAATCCAGATTACGCTGATGCTGGTCTCGGGGTATTAGCGTGTGCCGAAGGCACTCAGCAAAAAATTTAGGTTCTTAAAATGATATCTCCAAAACTAAGACAAAAATTGCAAGAGAAAAAAAGCAGAGTTGGATTAGTCGGAGGTTCATTAAAAATTACTGAATATGATGAGGCGGAAAAAAACATCAAAGCTTTCATCACACCAGAAGGATGGAACATAAACATAGAACTAAGAAAAGGCTTCAATCCAGTTAACGACAAAAGGCAAAAAGCCTATGCAAGAAAGAAAAAAATAGAAGATGGACTTGAAACTTTAGTTAGTGATGTAATGCTTCATGAACTCGGACACTGGGAATTGCCTTATGGTTCTAGTTACGGTTGTCCTTATGATATTTATAATCACGACAAAATATTAGAAGCAATAACACAAGCACTTCCTCAAGATAAAAAAGGACAAGCTAGTTACGTTGCAAATGCTTTCGAAGATATTCTAGTAAATTCAAGAGCTAGAGAATATCAAGGAAGTTTTTCAGGACAAGTATTATTCTGGGACAATGAAGGATTAACAGCTAAAGAAAGAAAACAAGATAATTTCACTCCATTCTACGAGGCATTTGTCAAGTTAAACATGCATTTAATTGGAGATTCAACAGACAAATCATTATTAAAAAGGCATTACTCAAAAAGCAAAAAAGTTGATGATGCTGTCACAAAAGTAATAAAAGATTTAAGACTTCCAGAGAATATTTCAGAAGCTGAAAATGGAACCAGAATTCTATTCAATAGAGAACAGTGGCCAAGAATGGCTTCTATATTCGCTAGAGATATTGCTGACTTGTTAGAAACAAGTCCAACTGAAAGATTATCTGCATTCTCAAAACCTGGAGATGGACAAGAACAAGGAAAACCAGAATCAGGAAACGGAATAGAGCAAAAGATTGGAACAAGAGAAGGAAAAGAAGAAGTGGCTTATGGACGTTATTCTCATGGAGAAAAGCAATCAACCAATATTACAAGTTATGAACAGCTAGATTCTTTATACAGAAGATTAGCTAGAGACATTAGTGTCAAAGTTGAAGCAATGACAAGAGCTCAAAGTTTAGCAATTGCACCTTTAAATTTTAGACCATTTGATGAGGAAAGAGATGATCCTACAAGAATAAAAACATCTAAGCTGATTGTTGGCGAAGAAGGAATTACATTTGCATATCCAAATCAGCAATTAGCAATAGAATCACGTTCAAAAATACAAAGAAAAAGCTTTCCAGATTTCAAAATGGTTTTACTTGATAATTCAGGCTCAATGAAAGAAGGAATAAATGGAAATACAGGAAATACGCAATTTATTCCATGGGGCGATAACAGCAAATATCATTTCGCACTATTAGGATTTTATGGTATAGAAAATTTCTTGCAGAGACAAGGAATCTCTCAATATATTGGACATGGAGTTTCTTTATTTTCCTCTAGCACAAGATACAAAGAAGGAAATTTCCAGAAATTAGATGAAGTAAGAAAATTTGCTCTAAGTCCAGAATGGGGAAATACTAACTTAGATGCAAGAGTATTAACTGATGCATTAAATGGAAGAGAAAGTTTTGTCTTATCAATAAGTGATGGAGAAATAGGGAATTGGGCTAGTGAAAGAACTGGATTCAAGAAACTAGCTGAAAAAAACTATTTTGCCCATATTCAAATTGGTTCTAAAAATGGATTCACACAAGACCTAGAATCTTGGGGATTGCCAGTATTTTATGTTCAATCAGGTCAAGATTTAAGCAAATTAATGGTAAATGTTGCTAAAGATACTTACAAGAGGTTCACAAGAATATGAGAAAGATTCCAGACAAATGGTTAGGTGAAGAAATCAAAGGTTCTCTAGAGAAAGTTCTATCAGAACCTCAGACTCAAGTAGCTAGGCCTGTAATTCCTGTTAATATTCCAAATCTTAATGGATTTATTTATGTTCCCTCAACTAAATTATATGTTGCTAAAGAAAGAAATCATTTCAATGAAAATTGGAATTTAGCTCATGAATCATTAAAGCAAGAAGATTCATTCATGATGAATATGTATCAATTCGTTGAGTTCTTAAAACATTTAAAATTTGTTGAGCCGAATGATGAAAATTTAGCAATATATGAAAGCATTACTGCTGTTAGAGATCCTTACAGAGGAGAATGGATTGATGCCAAATTTGATTCTAATGGCAATGTGCGTTATGAAGCAAAACATAAAACACAAGAAA
>JBBSWI010000033.1:0-14288 GCA_038046405.1 Nanobdellota archaeon
CAGAGAACAATAATCTTGGTTATAACTTTGGAATCACTGGCTTCGCTGCAGGAGTTGGGGGAGATGGTAATGGCGACGGCGAATTTATACTGCCATGCAAAAATAATTGTAAAAAAGACGGCGATAGTTCGTATCGTAGCATCTCTGTAAGAACACCCGGTGTTTTGGGCGCAAGAATATATTTAGACACCAATCCAGTTGGAGTAACAGATCTATACGATTCCAACAATCCAACAATATTGTATGATGTTATTGATGGATATCATTTAATCTCAGCCTCAAAGGATTCATATAAAAGAGATGAGAGAATGATTGAGACCATAAAGGGCCGGGTCATAGATGTAGACCTGAGTCTAATATTTCTGGATCCAACGAAAGGTCATCTTGCGATATTAACGGATCCGGCAGGTGCCTTAATCTATTTAGACAATGAAGCTAATCCAAGAGGAGCAAGTCCGATGATATTGTATAATCTGAATACTGGCCAGCATAATGTACGGGCCACTAAAGAGGGCTATATTGAAGCATCCTCAACAATAAGCATAGCTGCTACACAAACATATGACTTGAGTTTGCCGCTAACAAAAATACCATCGCCAGGAACTACCTACACTTATACTAATGATCCATTGTTAAGACTAAAAACTGTTGAGAATCCTGACGGCACAAAAGTGAGCAAGGATTATTACTCATTAAAAGAACCAGTGACTGTTGAAGTATGCGGCACAACTAATGGAAGACGTTGCTCTGCAGAGCATCAGCCCGATAGCACTTATACTATAAGGGTGACGGCTGGCGATTATCAAACCGCAACAAGCACCTGTCGTTATGATTCAGCAAATGGCTGCTTTAAATTCTTAACTTCAGAGATAAAGCCAATCTGTACATTTAATTCAGTTTGTACAGGAGCTACAAGCGCTGATGGTTGTCCGGGGACAGTTTTAGACAAGACAGGCACAAACATTCAGTGCAGCTATGTTGATGCAGCGCGTTCATATGTTGAATATCTTTATGGAAGCACATATACATGTTATTGCGCATTCAAAGGGGATAGTACTGAATATTATTATGATGGAATAAAAACCACTAGCATTGCAGATAAAATATTTTTAAAAGAAGACACCTATGATGAGAACAACCAGAACAATCAACAGCCAAAGAAGACAGAAACATACAGTGATGTCTTCGGCAACATGGTTAAGTCAATAGACCAAGATGGCAAGCAGACATTTTATGAATATGATATGACTGAAAAAGCAACCAAGATTACTAATGCAAACGGACAATCAACAACTAATGAATATGATACTCTCGGGCAATTGACAAAAACAACTAATCCAGATTTTGGAGCCATATCCTATAAGTATGACAATAATGGAAACAGGATAGAAAAAAACCAGAATGGTGCCCTCACAAGTTATCAATATGATGGATTAAACAGGCTTACAACAATAGTTTATCCAAACAATGAAAATGGAGTTAATTATTACTACGACCAATGTTCATATACAAATCCAAGTTTAATGAATCCTTCAAATTCTATTGGAAGGCTATGTAAATTAAGCAATGGCCATATCACAAAAGAATTTGCATATGATGACCGGGGAAGAGTGTGGAGGGAATATTTCACAATAGACAGTAAGAATTATTTCAACACCTATCATTATGATTCTGCTGATAATTTAATTTCAATCTCGAACAGTGCAAGCACTGTAGCAGTCTCATATGAATATAACAGCCTAAACCAAGTGCAGAATATATATGCCGGAGGCAAGATATTTAATGTGGCTTATAACCCTGAAAGCACAATAAATTCTATACAATACCCAAACGGCATAAGAACGCAATACACCTACACGCTAAGGGATTTCCTGGAGACATTTGATATACAGAACTTTAAGGAGAATGGCATAACAAAAAATCTCAAACAGCAAATAGCCTATGACAATGGCGGGAATATACAGACTATCTCCGAGATTGATAATAATAATCAACCATCAAAATCTGTCACTTTTGGCTATGATAATTTGTATAGACTGGCAAAGGCAAAATCTGACATGGCATTGTCAAGTAAATTCTATTATAATGATTTCGAATATGGCTATGATCCTCTGGGCAACAGGTTAAAGGAGAATAAGTTCTCATATACATACTTGCCCGGGCAAGACAAGAATAAACTGCAGCAGGTTAAAAACTCTCCGTATAACACTATGATCACAGATTTCACATACGACAATAATGGAAATGTGAAAACAAAAACCTACAACAAAGAATATTCAATATGCAATATTGGATATGGGATAAATGTGGATGGAAATCCCTACATCTATTTTGCCTTTGACAATAACCTTCCACTTGACGCTGAAATGAAGGTTATATATGATTCGAACGTTTATGATACCAACCCAGACAGCGTAAGCAATAAGCATTATGAATGGCTAGGCAAGGTCACCGGGCAGACTGTTAATGAAAATATTTTATGTAATGGGGCGAGGTCAAACAAGATATTAAGGATAAACGGGCAAAATTTACAATCGCAAAAGTCCGATACAGAAGCAGACAGCAATGCTTGGTACGCTACCCAAAAAGACCTCCCAAAAATTAAAGCGTATAAACCTGGAAGGGACGTTGACTCATTTGTATTTGACTCTGAAAACAGGTTAAAGGCAATAGCCTCAAGTGATGGCAGCTGTTCTAATTATTTCTATGATGAGAATGGTTTAAGGGTAAAGAAGATAGAAAATGACCAAGCCACAATATACATTTATTCTGGCAGCAATCCAATATATGATGAATCATATCCTGCGAAAGCCGTATGCTCGCTAAATAGCGCAACATCCCTGCAGATTAATGCGGATTTTACAGGAATCAATTCTGGGGTGTCTTGCATGGGTGAAGATGCCCAAGCATTTACAATAACAAATACCGGGACCAATAGGGCGATAGTTGCGCCCACATCTATAATATCTGCGTATGATGAAAACAAAAAAATTTATGGCCCAGGAAGTTCCTTGTCAGTCTATCCGCAGTATGCAAGCCTAGATCCCGGGCAAACAGTTACATTCACTACAACATTGAGTGGATTGACAGGACAGGCAGCTTATTATAAGTTAGCGCTATCTGCAGATAATGCAAATACAATGAGCTCTGGTTATTTCTGGTGCCAGTGATTTATGTGAACTACCCCACCCTTATGGATGGGGCTTCTGACTTCATAGATACTATTTGCTGAATTGATTGTTCAGCAGGGATAGCTTTCTCCATCGTGGCAAGTTCCTTACCACTGACTAATATATTCAGTGCAGAATTGTAATCTCTTGGAAGTTCTGTATTGCATTTTTTACAAACAAACTTTCTTTGAGAAAGTTCCAGCTTGTTGTTTCTATGCTCGCAGAAACTACAATTCCTTGTTGTGTAAGCAGGGTCTACATCTATAACTGCACAACCAGCGTTTTCAGCTTTGTAGTGCAGGTAACAAGCGAGTTTTCTCCAGCTTGCATCAGCAATATTTTTAGCAGTATAAGAGATTCCTATTAGATTTTTTATGTTCAGTTTTTCAATTGCGATAAACTTATTTTCTTTGATAAGTTTTGTAGATAATTTGTGAATAAAATCCTTTCTTGCATTTCCTATCTTTTCGTGGATTTTAGCAGCTTTCAATCTTGCTTTCTTTCTTGAATTTGAGCCTATTATTTTTTTTGACAAAGATTGTTGTGCAGTCTTTAATTCCTGATGATATTTATCAAAATGCTTTGGATTTTCATAAGCATTTCCGTTGCTGTCATAAATGTAATTCTCAATTCCAACATCAATCCCTATTTCTCCAGTTCCACATGTTCTTTTGATGACAGCATCAGTTATAATAGAAGCATACCACTTTCCAAGAGATTTTTTAATAGTAATGTTCTTAATAGTTCCTTCAACTTGCCTGTGAAGCTTGATTGGAATATCCCCAATCTTTGAAAGATATAATATCCCTTTCTTTGCTTTCAAATGTGTAAGTTTGAAACCAGACTGATTATAGGTGAAGGTTTTGAACCAGTTTTTTCCCTTGAACCTTAATCTTCCGACTTTCCTACCTTTCTTTTTCAGTTGAACAAGAGATGATAAGTTTGAGAATAATCTTTGGTTTTCCATCTGCAAAACCTTTGAATGAATATTATCCATTTGAGGATAAACAGCTTTCAAATCAAGAATATAGTTTTGCAGTTCATTCCTTGTAAATCTTTCATCAAGTCCTGCAAGAAGATTGTTATAAGTCTGTCTGCAAATTTCCAATGATAAATCTAACTTGTCTTGCTGTTTTTTTTAGGATACAAACGAAATTTATATGCTTTCATTTTTCTCCTTGATTTTCTATATATCTCTATGTTTTGTTATTTTATATAACTTTCTATGCCCATTCATTGTGATGTCTCATAATTAGATAACGGCTTTCATCCCCTATCTTACGAAAGAGGACTTCTCGCCTACGGAGTTAAATTTGCTTTAGACTTTGCTTGAATTATTAATATGAGCGGTATAAATAAAAAAGCCCAAGCTATCTGAGAAAATGTAAGTCCGAACACTATTTTTTCTAATCTTTAGTATAATTATCCTAATCTTTAAAATTACTCTTCTTTAATTAGCCTATCAATTTCTTCAACAAATTTCTTTACGGTCTTTTCATAGAATTCTTTGGCAGAATTAGGATTCTTATCATCTAGATTCATTCTGTAATGATTTGTTCTTTGATCAGCTGCTTTTTGTAACATTGTAGCTAATTCTTTTTTCCCAAGATTAGATAAGAATATTTTAGTGCAAGTATGGTCTTTAATTTCAAAACCATTTTTAGCTATAAAGGCGTTTGCTCTATGTTCCATAGCATAAAATCCTAATATATAGATCAATGAAGAAAAGCCATTCTGCAAAACAAATTCTAAATCATTTAAGAAATAATCAGAGTTACTAACCAACAAGTGAACTTTATTGTTTTTCTCGGCTTCTGTACTAAACTTCTTAGCACCAGCAGGTTTAGTAATAGTTTTTTCTTTTAAGCATTCATCCTCAAACTTATCCAAGTCTATCAGCCCCCAGTTTAGATTCTCAGAGTATAAATATTGTATTTGTTAGGAAATGATTATATAAGTCTATGCCATCTTTATTAATCTCCATAACAAAAGTCGTTTTCTTGTCTTGAGCTTCCTTAAACTCATCAACTGTCATCACATTCAAATTTATTTTATTCTTTATCTTACTCTGTACATTATCAATAATGTCTTGCAGCTTATCGCGTCTAGCATCATTAGATATAATGGCTAGTAAATCTATATCGCTATACAAACTAGATGTTCCCCTTGCCGTGCTTCCAAATAATATTAATGCTCTTATTTTTTCTTTATATTCTAAGGAAATGCCCTTGGTTATTAACTGAAGCAAATTCCATGTGGCTAATAATATCTTATTTTTTCTTTCTTTTATTTTCTCTGTTTCAAAGGTTCTTACAATTAAAGAACAATATTCGTTGTCTAGGTTTAATCTGTAAAATTTTAGTTTCCCCCTGCCTTTAATCCCGATAATCATCTTATTAGTCTCTAATCTTTTTACTTCTTTATGCAGGATTCCTCTAGATATTTTAGTTTCTTTCTCTAGATCTTCTAGGCTTAAAGAGCTATTAGTTTCTGCTAAAGTTCTTAGTATCTTAATCTTGCTTTCAGTCCCTAGTATATCTTCGATAAACATTTTATTCAATAAATTGAATATTAATAAGCTATTCTAGTATATAAACTTATTTAAATTCAATAAATTGAATATTAGGCTATTTTTACGATTAAATAAACCCTATAAATTCAATAAATTGAACATAATATTATGTTTCGCAACTATCTTTATATAAGCTTTTTACTCTATTTTCGTAGTCTTTCCTAGCAACTTGAGAAACAAATCATTCTATAGCTTTCAAGACTTGCTCTAAACTAAGCCTTGAAATTTTTTGTGCAGCGCCTTCGGCGCCGTCATGCTCTTCGACAAAGTGAGCCATGCCGGCGAGGTAATCGTCCCCAAGAAGATAGTTGATATAGCCGGTGCCAACGAACAGCAAGCGCCCTAATGGAGTCTCTCCATCTTGATATATATCATATCTAAGCAAATTCTGCGTCTGGATTTAGGCCTTTCCTCTTTCTTATCGCAAGCTTGATTTTCTGCTGCAGGTCATTCGGTACTTTCTCGAAAACTTGATCGACAATATAGAAATGCGCTCTGCCTTCGGTAGCAGATTTCAAGTCAGTGTTCATTCCAATCATTTCTGCTACGGGCAATTTTGCCTTAACAGTCAAATGTTCGCCTTCCTGCTCCACGCTTAATAACTGTCCTCTTTTATTTGAGACAAGTTTGCTTAACTCTCCCAAGAATTGTGCAGGACTCTCTATCTGCAATATCTGCATAGGCTCAAATAAGACTGCTGCTGCATTCAGCATGGCAAGTTTAATGGCTTCTCTTACAGCCGGCAATACTTGTGCCGGTCCCCTATGGATTGCGTCTTCATGCAATTTTATGTCCAATAAGCGGACTTTCATTTTTATTCCAGGCTCTCTTGCTAAAGGCCCTTCGTTCATTACCTCTTCAAAACCATCCATTATCATTTCAAGAACCTCTCCAATATGAACCTCTCCCCTGACTTCATTTACCAGCACACAGCCTTTATAGAATTGAACATAAGCTTGAGCGGATTTTGCATCCATCCCAAATTTCCTTAAAGTATCTACAATACTCTGGTCTTTTTTCTTTAATCTTATTTCTGAAATCTCGCCAGATTTGATTGCTTGATATATTTCTTCAGGAATCGGCTCAACTATGATATAGAATTTATTGTGTTTATTAGGGCTTTTTCCTTCCATCTCTGCCGATTGCTTCTGTATGCTTTCTCTGTAAACAACAATGGGCGGGCCTGTCTGAACATCAAGTCCTTTTTCTGTTTTTATCCTATTAACTCTTACTTCTAAATGAAGTTCGCCCATTCCGGACATTAAGTTCTCTCCAGTTTCTTCATTGATTGAAACTTTAATGGTAGGATCTTCTTTTTGGGTCTGCCTCAAAACTTCTACAAGTCTTGGCAAGTCAGAGGGTTTTTTTGCCTCTATTGAAATTGTAACTACCGGCTCAAATAAGTGCTTCATTGCTTCAAATGGATCCATCGGCGCACTTGAAACAGTCTCTCCTGCGAAAGTATCCTTCAATCCCACTAGCCCTATAATATTGCCGGCTACGGCCTCATCTATGGAAATTCTTTGCGCACCCTTATAGATGTTTACTTGCTGTATTCTCACTGTTTTTTTGGCTCCGTTCAAGTAAACGTCCATTCCTTGCCTTACTGTCCCTGAAAATAATCTGCCTGCTGCAACCTCCCCAGCATGCTTGTCTATAACAATTTTCGTGACGATAAAAGCAACAGGCCCGTTAGGATCGCAATTAATCAATGACTTTCCAAGCTCTGATTCTTGTTCTCCATGCCATATTCTCGGAATTCTGTATTTTTGTGCTTCAACAGGATTAGGATGATGATGCGCAACCATATTCAGCACAATTCTGTGCAATGGAGCTTTTTTCGCCAATTCTTTATAATTGTCTTTCTCATAAGCTTCATAAATCTCTTTAAATGTAATCCCAGTTTTCTGCATGTAAGGAACAGACAAAGCCCATTTATGGAATGCAGATCCAAAAGCTACGCTTCCTTCTTGAGGATTAACTTGCCATTTCTGCTTGAATTCGTCAGGAGCGATAGAATCAATAAATTGGTTTATGTTCATTATTATTTTCAAGAATCTTTCCTGCATTTTCTCAGGAGTTAATTTTACTTCTCTAATCAGCCGATCTACTTTATTGATAAATAGTACTGGCTTGACCCTTTCCTTCAACGCCTGTCTTAACACAGTTTCTGTTTGTGGCATCATTCCTTCGACGGAATCAACCAAAACAATAGCTCCGTCTACTGCCCTCATTGCTCTAGTTACGTCTCCGCCAAAATCAACATGTCCCGGAGTGTCAATCAGATTAATCAAGAAATCAGTTCCGCCAATGTTATGAACCATTGATACATTGGCGGCATCTATCGTAATTCCACGAGTTATTTCATCTTCATGAAAGTCAAGGGCTAGTTGCTTTCCAGCTAGCTCCTCAGACATCATTCCAGCGCCGGCAAGAAGCGAATCTGCAAAAGTTGTCTTGCCGTGATCTATATGGGCGCACGTACAAATGTTCCTTATATGCATAGGATCTCTCATTATTTTAGTTACTTTTTCTGCCAAAGATTCTGCCATTGTAAGCTCTTGAGAAAGATGTTTGTTTATAAATATTTCCATCTAAAAATTTCTATTTTTTTCACATTTTCCTTGATATCTTTTTCCTTGATTAAATTCTTCAAGAAGTATCTTATCCTAGGAAATTTCCTTTCAACAAGAATGTAAGTCTTGTTTTTTTCCTTGTATACTTTGTAGCCTTTCCACTTTTTCTTGAAATTCTTCAGGTTCTTGAAATCATCTACAAAAGGGCCGTAATGTTTCCGCACTAAGTCAATCTCTTCTTTCTCTGTTTTAAACCAGAAATAGCTAATCTTGTTGAAATGCCATCCATGGTCTGTTAATTCAAATCCTTCCTCTTTGGTTTTGTTTTTGATATACTCGAACAACTTTAATAGTTTCGCTCCAACAATATCTCTCTTTCCCGGTTTTGGCATTATTCTTAAAACAATATATCCTTTTAATGCATTTAAATCAAATTTCTTTTCAAAGAAGAACCCATCATTAGGATTTTCCAAATAGTCTTTAGCAATCTGTTTTAAGTTTTCATATTTTTCTTTTGACAATGCTGCTGCAACATTCCTGTTTTTCTGCACGGGGTCTATCATTATTAACGGCCCTCTTTTTGCCCAGTTGATATTCCTAGTTGCATCTTCTTTGTTTTTGTAGTGTTTTTTTATGTCTATAACCAAAGAATCCGGCCACTTTGCAGCGTTCTTTATTAAGCTATTGAAGCTTTTATAATATATCAATAGCAACTCCACTAAATATCCTGAAAGTCCCCTAATGTAGCTTTCCGCCCCGTAAATGTTGTTTGCCTTCAAGAACTGCTTTGTTATTCTTATTTCATCCTGGATTTTTTTGTTGCTGTTTTGCTTGACGAATTTGGAATGCAAAGGGCTAACATCCGTGACATTCAATGCCTGCCTATAATTTTTTACATCAAGTACTGGAACTATCTCAAGGTTCAGTTTTCCATGTTTTATCTGGAAATAATCACGGCTTCCATGAATTTTTGTTTTCTTGAAATATTTTAATGCATGTTCAAGCTCTTTTGAAATATCTTTTTCCCTATATTTTTTGTAGTTGAACTTCACAAAAATGTCAATGTCATATTTCCCAGAAAGCCATGTGTTCTTTTCAAAACTCCCGCCAATAACTGCTTTGGCGTTTTTTAATTTCTTGTTAATCCTAGAAATAAACTTTCTGGCTTCCTTCCTGACAAAAGCCTCTTCTTTTCTGCCGGGCTTTATTTTGCTCAAAACATCCATGAATATGTTTATTTTAATGTGAATAAAAACATTTCTATTGATGGATTTTTGCACTTTCATTTATAGAAAAATATATAAATCCGCTAAACTATTGTTTTTATCAACAAAAGAGGTGATAATTATCAGATATGGAAAATTATTGGCTATAAGTTCTTTTATATTGCTATTTGCACTGATTTTTTTCGCAACAAGCGGCAAACATAATACCGTTGTTGCAGTCACAAATCAGACGAATACCTCTTATGGAAATTTGTACATCCAAACAAACCCTACTACATCTTATGTATTCGTGGATGGGATTTATAGGGGTATAAGTCCGGTAACAGTTTATGACCTAGACACTTCATTCACGCATGTTATTAAGGCTACAAAACTAGAATTCCAGGATGCAATCTCTTATGTTAACGCATTAGCAGGAAAAACCACATCAATTTTCATAATATTAAACCCACTAACACAGCAAGGAAATATTTATGTTCAGACAAACCCAACGCAATCGAATATATACTTGGATGGGGTATTTAGAGACTTAAGTCCGATTTTTATAGCAAATATTTCGGTAGGAAATCATACAGTGCTTGCAAACAAACCTTCTTACTCAAATGCCTCGCAAATAGTTACTGTACTTTCTGGTCAAACAACAAATGTTTATTTTAACTTGCAGGCATTAAACTATACCAATCAGTCTACAGGCATTTTAAGCATAATAACTAATCCTACTGGGGCAGCCATCTATTTAGACAATCAATTCAAGGGCCTAACAACATATCAACCATTGATTATCTATGCAATCCCAGCAGGTTCACATAATTTAAAGGCCACTCTAAATAATTATGAAAACTACAATCAAGCAGTATATATAGGGCCCAATCAAGTATTGGCGCTTAATATAAACATGACGAGGGCAGCCTACACATGCACAGATTCCGATAACGGCGTAGATATATATAAGCAAGGAACAGCAGTTGTAACGAAGTCTGATGGAACTGTTATGCAAAGAGTTACGGACTTTTGTACAGAGAGAAATAAACTGACAGAGTACTATTGTGCAACAGGAAGCTCAGTAGCATCAAAATTATATTATTGTAACAATGGATGCAGTTATGGTGCTTGCAGCACAAGAAACATACAGAAAGTCCCATTATCGGTAAATACAATAATTATAGCAGTGTTGCTATTGATTGCAGTTGGCTTTGCATTAGGCTGGAAAAAGCTAAAAAAGAAGCCTAATCTAAAGCTCAAATCAAAAAAAGCAGCAAAGAAAAAGAAAAGGCTATAACTTAGAAAGGTTTTTTAAAACCTAATTCTTTTTTATTTTTATGATAAGGCTAGGACCAGCTGGAAACGTAGAGAAGGATACAATTAATTCTTTGCTTAAAATAAAGTCTCTAGGCTTAAATGCGCAAGAGATTGAATTTGTTCGCCAGGTTTATATGAAAAATGACCTCGCAAAACAAGTTGGGAAAAAGGCAAAAGAGCTTGATATTAGCTTAAGCATACACGCCCCTTATTTCATTAATCTTGCATCTGAGGAAAAAGAAAAAGTGCAGGCTTCAAAGAAAAGAATTCTTGACTCTTGTGAACGCGGCCATTACTTGAATGCAACTTGCGTGGTTTTTCATCCCGCCTATTTTGGAAAAAGAAGCAAGGAAGAAACATATGGTTTAGTAAAAAATGAAATCCTCGATATTATGGACACAATTAAGAAAAATTCCTGGAACATTAAGATTGCCCCGGAAACTACCGGAAAGCATAGTGCATTTGGCTCTTTAGACGAGACTATTCGGCTTGCCAGAGAAACCGGATGTTATTTGTGCATAGATCCTGCCCATATATATGCAAGGAACAATGGCAGCATAGACTTCAAGGAAATGCTCGACAAGCTTAAGCCATTAAACTTAAAACCTCTGCATTTTCATTTTTCTGCCATAAAATACTCTATAAAAGGCGAAGTGTCTCATTTAACGCTAGCAGAAGGCGGCCCGAAATTCGAGCCTCTTGCTTCGGAGCTATTAAAGAGAAAGATTGATTGCACGATAATCTCGGAATCTCCTATTACATGGCAGGATTCCTTAAACATGAAAAAAATGCTAGATAACCTCAGTTCTCACAAATAAAAACAGACTCTGTTAAATATACATGGCTTAAATTAAGCGTCAAATGCACCTTGAATAAGCTTTTATATATTTCCTTTTATTGATTGTATATGGATGGAGTGCACGCAGTAGTAATGACCGGCAACAGCCGAAAAGGGTATATAAATAGAACTCCCAAATGCTATGTAGAACTTCCGGACAAAAGCAATCCGGCATCGAATGTTGTAAAAGCGTTACAGCACACAAAAGATATTGGGTCTATCTCTATTATTGGTCCGAGAGAATATTTTCACAAATTAAGAATAGAAGCTTCAGACTTTCTTCTTACAATACCCCAAAGAGATAATGCTACATTTGCAGACAATTTGTTTGATTCTTTCTATTATACTACAAAAACATTTGGCATTAAAGATGATACCCGGCTTTTATATGCTTCAGGGGACACTCCTTTCAGAACCTTCAGGTCAATAAGAGAGCTGCTTTTTGAGATTAGGCCGGAATACGATTTGTTATTTCCTTTAATACCTAAAAGAGAGCTAATTCCTCTGTTTAGGGAGCTGTATAAAAAACCATTAGTGCCTATTGCTTTCAATAATGGAGAAAATCATAGAGAAATATCATGGTATAAGGCGGATGAAATAATCTTTCTTGACCCATCAAAACTCCCCAGAGATAATGTAGACTTATTGTACCAAAGACGCCGAACAAATAGGCTTACATGGTTTTTTGAGGTCAAGAAAATATTCTCGAATAAATATCCGGAATTATGGGATATTGTTAAAACTGGCTGGGCATTGAAACAGTGGCATCGAGTCACAAGAAACATGCCAGAATTTATTAACACCCCTAAAATTTTTAATGGCATTCTTGATTCAAGGAGTATAGAACAAATAGTGTCTAAAGAGCCATTGAACATTAAGGCCCATATGTTTGAATCTCATTTTGCAGAAGGTTATATAGACATTGACAATGAGGCGGATTACAGAAAAATATGTGCCAATTACTATAGAATAACGCGGCTTACTAACACTTTACAACCTTGCTTATAAAAAATCCTTCAGTGTCATTATCCTGGGGCCATATCCTCAGGCATTTTTTTATTTCAGGTTCATATGTTTCGTCGTCAAACTCTAAAATCGGGGGGCTTCTGTTTATTTTTAAATCTATCTTTTCCAGTTTCGCGTTATCATATTTTTTCAGCAGAAAATTTATCACGCCCTCATTTTCTTCAGGCTCCAAAGAACAGGTAGAATACACTAATATACCCCCTTTCTTTAGATTAAGAAAGGCATTTTCAATAAGCTTTTTCTGCATGCCTGCCAGTTTAGTGATCATCTTTGTATTATAAATTTTTAATGTCTTCAGACTTTTTCTTATCGTTCCAGTTCCAGAGCATGGCGCATCCAATAATATTCTGTCGAATTCAAAGCCCCTAATTGCAAGGCCATTCATCAAGGTAATAACGCAATTTTCAACGCCACATCTCTGCAGATTTATTCCAAGAGATTTGATTCTCTCATATTTGAAGTCATTCGCTATTATCAGCCCCTTATTGTTCATCAAGGCAGCAATCTGTGTTGTTTTGCTTCCAGGAGAAGCGGCCATGTCTAACACAAAATCATCTTCTTCAGGGTTAAGAACTATGGGCGGAATCATGGAAGCAGCTTCCTGAACATAAAAATAGCCCAGGCTATGCTCGATCAAGTTTCCTATGTCTTTTCTCTCTCCCTTGATAAAAAAACCTTCATTGCACCAAGGAATTTGCTCAAGCTGCCATCTTTGTTCTAGCCTTCGCGTCAATTCATTGACAGAAATCTTTATTGTATTCACTCTTATGCTCCTTCTCAATTCCTTTACCGTAATTTCTTTGAATTTTTCTATATCTGTGAGCTCTTTGTAGCGTTCAATAAAATTTTCCTTGAATTTTATTTCCATATGACTTGAGTATAATGAGCATTATTAAGGTTTTTTATTTTTTCTTTATGACGACTAGAGTAATATCATCTGTTATGGGGGCAAATGCTTCCAGCTCTTTTAATTCTTTTAATATTGCGTCATATATTTCTTTAGCGCCTTCTGACTTATGTTCCCTCAACACCTGCTCTAGCTTAGAATCAGCAAAATTTATTCTTCCATCTTTTTGTTCGATAAGGCCATCAGTGTATAAGATTAAGATATCTTCTTGGCCCAATAGATTTATCTCATTTATATCATACTTTGGCTTTGTTTTAAAATTTGGATCAAATCTTTCGCCATAAATGCTATATTTTGATGGCAACACCCCTAATGGAGTCGACGTCTTAGTTAAATCTTCATCAATTTTCACAATTTTATCAAACTTATTCGAAAAGACTATTGGTGGTGGATGCCCTGCAGATATGAATCTAAATTTTCCATTACCATGAATCTCTCCGTATAGGCAGGTTATAAAAGGAATTTTAGAAACATGATCTGCTCGCATAAAATTGTAAAAGTGGGTATTTAATTTTCCAAACAACCCCGCGGTTATTTCTCCAACATGCTCTAATTGGTATGCCACACTGGTCATAAACGCCGAGTCTAGTTTATTTACGAGGAGATTATCAGTAATCATATGTCCAGAGACATCGGCTATGAGTATGCCAAAAGAATTAAGATTCTTAGATAGT
>JBBSWI010000034.1:0-8936 GCA_038046405.1 Nanobdellota archaeon
AAATTATCTCAAGTGATATCGAAAAAAGAGATAAAAATAAATTCATTAATCTCTTTAGTTTTGATAATTATTTTGACATATTCGTATTTCGGAAACACTGTTGACGCAAAAATCACAAAAGACTTAGAAGAAATAAAAACAGAGTATCCTTCAAGTCAGTATTTAACAAGTAACAATAGAGCCAGCATGCTTGCTTCATTTTCATGGTCATCTATGCCTAAATTTATTTGGCTGTGGGAATATGAATTTGAGAATGAGAATAAAACAATAGTGAGCAGCTATGAAATAAGGAGCAATCCTAAGATAAGTAGTGATAAATTATTGTCAATTAGTATAAACATGGTTAAAAATAGTAAAATAGTCATATATCATCCAGTTTACTTAATAGCAAAAAGAGGTGATGAGATTCCTAACGAATTCAATTTTATAAAAAGTTATGAATTGCTTGACTTATACGAGAGAAAAGTATGATTTATTTTATTTTTTTATGATTACACCGATAGCATATGCATGATATTGCTTGAACGGTATAAGATTATCTATTTTAACAATTTTTTGTCTTATTTTCAGTGGCAAGAATTCTGTCTTAGACGTGGCAAATGGAATGAATGAGTGCAGCCCGAAAAATTTCTTGTTTTTGTATTCCTTAAAATTTTTTTTGAAGTCATTGAATGAAAAAGGTTTCTCCCCTATATGCCAGAACAATTTTTTGTAAATTTGATAGAATAAACAGTATTTGTTTGGCACGATTATTACGACAAGCCCATTCTGTTTAGTCACCCTAACCATTTCCCTAACCGCAATGCTAGGATCTTCTAAATGTTCTATAACCCCTGAATTGTATGTGAGGTCAAAAGTATTATCATTGAATGGAATTTTCTGCACGTCGCCTTTTTTTACTCGGCCATATTTTCTAGAAAGCTCAATTGCCCTATCAGAGATATCTATTCCATGAACTTCGTGTCTAGTAAAACAGGCCATGCCTCGGCCAGAACCGCAGCCAGCCTCCAAAATTTTTGCGTCTCTCGGCAGTTTCTTTGTCAATGACTTCAGGAAGTTGTAATACAAGAGATGATAATCAGAAATAACATTACTATTGTCCCAATGATCATCCCATTCAGAGCTGCTTAAATTATCCATACTTTAAAAGAACCAATAAAATTTTTAAGTCTTGTGTTTCAGAATCAAGATGCTGAAATAGAAGAAGTAACAAATTTGTCTAGCCTTTCTTTTTGCTTTTCCTTCATTTTATTGTAATCAGTCTTAATGCCTAGCTGTTTTTTCATGAAATAAATTCCAGCTTTCCTGTATTTCCAAACAAATTTGGCTAAATCAAAAAATCTGTAATTCTTTATGTAAAGTTTCAAATATCCATAAGCCTGCAGTCTTTCCATTTCCTTCCTATTTAGCCCTTCCATTTCAAGGGCATTCCCTATCTGCTTATTGTAATCCCTCCAGTCTCCAGACAGCAGCTTATATCCTGCTTTCCCTTGCTTTGCCAATTCATAAACTTCTGTTCCAGGATACGGTACCATTATTCCTACTGCTCCCAATGAAGGATTTAATTCAACCATTAAATCCATTGTCTTCTTTGCAGTTGCTTTAGTTTCATAAGGATGGCCTATGATAAACCCGCAGCCAACTGTCAGGCCCGCTTTCTTGGCTATTCTCACTGCACTAGAAACTTGATCTACTGTAGTTCCTTTATGTGTTTTTATCATTATGTCTTCATCACCCGTTTCCACGCCGATTTCTACATAGCCAACATTTGCCCTTTTCATCAATAACGCTAGTTCGTAGTCTATTTTATTTGCCCTTGTAGAAAGTCTGAATGAAGTTTTCTTGTGAAGTCCTTTTTCTATAAGAAGATTAAGTAATTTTGTCGCCCTTTCATAATCATGCGAAAAAGTCTCGTCATTAAATCTTATCTCTGTAGGATGATATGTATTGATCATCCACTCTAGTTCCTTCATCACGTTGTCGAGGCTTCTGAACCTCATGATCTTTCTTCCGTAAGGACTCATGCAGAACGAGCAGAAATTTGGGCATCCTCTTGCAGTCACTATTTGGTATTTTTTAGTTTTTGGAAACAAGTCATAGGCAGGCAATGGTATATTATCCAAGTTTTGTTCCCTGAACCTTATAGAATTAATTTTTATTTCTCCAGTCTTGTCTTTGTACAAAATTCCCTGGATACCACTAAAGTCTTTCTTCTTCTCGACAGCATCGCATATCTCATAAAATGTGTATTCGCCTTCGCCGACTACAGTTATGTCAAGTTTTGGAAAATTAATTAAGGTGTCATATGGCAGTGCCGTAACATGAACCCCCCCTAGTATTGTGACAATTTGCGGGTCTATTTTCTTGAATGCATCGCATAATATGCTGACATTCATCACATCATGCGTAAAAGAAGTAAAACCAACAACATCATACTTGTTCTTCCTGAACCTCTGCACCGATTTTTCAAAATCTATCTTTTCCAGCTTGCAGTCCATTACATCGACAGGCACTTTTTTCTCTCTTAGATAAGCGGCTATATAAGCAAGGCTCATGCAAGGATGATTGGGCGCATCATGCTCCTCAAATGTGTTTGTTGCCGGCGGATTTACGAGTAAAACCCTCATATTAACAATAGAAAATTTTTATATATTTAAAGCTTTCTCATGGATTTTTTTGTATTAGAAAGATTAATAAAATGTCCAGTGCAATACCCAATTCATGATGGATGGCATGCAAGAGTGTAGCAGATGCAGGAAGAAGGTACTTAAGAAAGAAATGTTCCTAATGCCCGGCAAAGACAAAAACGGAAAAGAAATTTGGGTATGTTATGCGTGCTGGAATATGATCGCTTGATTTTTTAATCTTATTAAATTTTCTCAATCTTGATTGCTAACACTGGGCAGACATCAACCGCATCCTTGTTAATCTGGAAATCTTTCTCATCTACAATAATTTCCCACTTGCCTTCCTTGTTTTTTTTTGCCCCGATTAAGTCTACCTTGCCATCTTCTGCAACAACCCAGTATTTGGGATTAACAGAAACGCACGCTATCGCACCTATGCAAGCTTCCCTGTCGAAAGTAATTCTATATTTCGCCATTTTATTTTTGCCTTAATAAGCTTATATAAATATTTCTATATTGCCTTTGGATTTAGATAGGTTTATAAAATTTTTTGAGGTTTTTCTATCATGGAATTTAAAGGTTTTATCGATTTGATTAGGATAAGGCAATGGTACAAGAATCTTGTAGTTTTCCTGCCATTGATTTTCTCATTCCTGCTGTTTGATGAAAATCTTTTTGTTAGGACTTTTTTAGCTTTTGTGAGCCTATGTTTTATTTCTTCTGCCAATTACATAATCAACGATATAGTAGACAGGAAAAATGATGTTGTACATCCTGAAAAAAAATATCGCCCTATAGCAAGCGGCAAGATTAGCGTTATATCAGCCTTATTTTACAGCATGATATTTTTCATGCTTGGTTCTTTAATTGCGTATAAACTCTCTATGGTGTTCTTGTTTGTTGTTTTGATATTGTTTTTTCTAAATCAGGTATATTCATTATTGCTTAAAAACGAGCCGTTTATTGATATATTAATTGTGGCAACAAACTTTGTAATCAGGGCAATATCGGGGGTTTTTGTTATTAACAGGGACATTTCGCCATGGCTGATTCTCTGCCCGTTCTTTCTTGCATTGTTCTTGATTGTAGGAAAGAGAAAATCTGATCTTGACTTTTTGAAAGATGACGCGAGTAAGCACAAAGAAGTATTAAAGTATTACACTCCTGAAATCACTAGCAACCTTCTTACAATTTCCACGACTCTATTGATAATGTCATACTCTCTTTATGCTTTTCTAAGCGGCCATAAATTACTGCTCTTGACATTGCCGATTGCGATTTATGTTGTGTTTAGGTATCTATATCTGATATACAACAGTTCAGAGATTCCAAGAAACCCGGAAAAGATGTATCGTGACAAGCAGCTCTTAATCGGCACTATTATATGGGCTGGAATGATTTTCCTAATTTTATACTTTTAGTTACAGCATGCACATAAATAGGGCTTTTCCTAACATAAAATTTTGCATTCTTCAAATTCTTCAAGAATTCTTTTTTAGAATTGAAGTCGTCCATAATAGCATATGATGCTCCGATTTCAGAGGACATGTGTGCATCACTACCAACGCCTCTTAATATATCATTGTCTTTTGCAAATTCCATTGCCTTTAGATTATCTTTGTTTAGCAAGGTTCTTGAATTGAATATCTCGATGATATCAAATCTTATTTTATCAAGGAATTTTCCGTCCAGTCTTTTTCTCCTGAATCTGTCAAATGGATGCTGCAGGTATACTAATCCGTCTTGTTCATGTATTTTCTCTATCGTTTCGAATATATCGAGTCCTTGCTGTATTGTTTCTTCTAGAAAAAGCCCTATTATCTCTCCATTTTTTGTGTTTATTTCCTCGCCAATAATACAATCCTTATACAATTTCTTGTACTTTAGAGCTCCTTCTATTGTATTATGGTCTGTTATTATTGGAAATATTCCCTTATTTAGGCAGGCTTTCCTAAATACATCTAGTCTTGTCACGGAGTCTCTAGAATACATTGTATGAGTATGCATGTCAACTTTCATGATTAGTATTTTTCAAGCAGTTTTCCCCATTCTGTTTTCTTGAATTTGTTTATCCTATATCTGCCTATGGTCGGATACCATACATAATCATGATAATATTCACTGCCCATAATGCACAGTGCAAATAATCCCGTATGAAAAAGCATAGGTTCCAAGAAACTAAAAGCTCCTTGTCTAAACAATTGGTCAAAATAAATTACTGGGCTCTTGCCTGTTTTAAACCCGAAATTAACATTCTCTATGTTTTCACCGATTATTTCAATTTGGCCCGGATCTCCAATCCCAAGCCCTTTGTCGTGCGCCATTTTTATGAAACCTATTTTTAATGGATCAAAACCCATCATTTTTGCTGATATGGCATCTACAGCAACTTGGTCGTTGCTTGCTAAAATATAATTTTTTATTTCTGGCATCATTGTCCTAGGCCCATTACCATTTCCAGCAACTGTCCCGTCCATTACAGCGAAGATTCCGGGATGTATTTCTTTTTGGATTGTTAATAAGTCCACAAGAACTTCATGTATAACTTTGTGGCAGTGATGCCTTTTCTCTGTTATTAATCCGCCGAATGCATTTTTCATTGCACCAGTTATCGTACAATGACCGTGAGTTTTTATTGTGGGCAAGTGCAATACATTTTTCCCGATGAGCATTTCTGGGATTTGATGTCCGTCCTCAAATATTTTGTCTAATACAAGCAGCTGTTTTTTTGGCTTAAAGTCAATCCATTTTACTTCTGTAAGTGGCTCATATTTAAGCCCATATTTTTCTATTGTGTACATCCACTTATTTCCAACAGCGCCCTTCCAAACGTCTGTTACAACAGTTTTATTTTCAACTAAATGAAGGCTTTTATAACCATCATCGATCACTTTCTTTAGAACACCTTCGAGCTGCCAAGGTTGTGTTGAGCATGCTGGATAGTATAAAGACCATGAAAGGTTAAGCTTGATTATAGTTTCATGTTTCTTGCTTATGTATTTTCTATATTCGGCTAAGTCCATCAACCTTCCGTAATCCTCGATTACAGTGCTTGGATTCGTCTTCAAGACAGCGACTTTTGCCATTTTTCTTAAATATTCAAAAGCTTATTAAATATTTCTAACAAGGCAGTAATATGAGTACAATAAGCCATTCATTTATAACCGGAAACAAAAAAGAAGGTGTTTTTAAAGCTGTTGAAAAGGCCTTGAAACTTGCAAATTATAAGGAATATATTAAAGGCCCTAAAGTATTTGTCAAGGTAAATTTAATGTCTCATCAGGTTGTTCCTGGAGTTTGCACTTCTCCCTGGGTCGTTGAAGCAATAGTATCAAAATTGAAATCTGATGGATTTAATATTGTTGTGGGGGATGCTGATGTCGCTACTATAAAACAGCTTGAGAAGGCTGCAAAAAACTGGGGTATTCTTGACATTTGTAAAAAATATGGCGCAAAATTTGTCAATCTTAGCAAACAAGAAACAATTGATGTGGAAATAAAAAATGGCAAGGTCCTTAAAAAAGTGCACATACCAAAAATATTGAGGGAAGTAAACAGCATAATCACCGTTCCTGTACTGAAAACACACAATATAACACTGTTAACGTGCGCTTTAAAGCATCAGTGGAGCTGCATCCCAAATTTTCGTCATCAGTACCATACTCTGACAGCTCATGTAATTCCTGAAATAAATAAGGCAGTTAATGTAGACTTTGTTTTGACTGATGCTTCTATTTGCCTTGAGGGCAACGGTCCTAGAACCGGAATTCCAAAGATAGTGAATTCCATATTTGCATCTGATGACCTTGTTGCAATGGACAAAGCAATGTGTGATTTTATCGGCCTTGACTATAAAAAAGTTCCTTATGTAGAAAATGCAGAAAAAATAGGTCTTGGAACTATAAGATATAAATTTGTAGGTGATAAAGTGAATAAGCAGAAATTCATAATGCCGGTTTTGGAAGAGCATCCAATTGTTTATGCTGAAATGAAGTTAAGGAATATCCCAATAATAAGCCACTTAATATTCAAGACCCCTTTATTCAAAATTCCTGCATGGATCGCTTCTAGGTATAACACAGTATGGTACCATAATACAAGGGGGAAACAATACGTCGCTCAAATATTAAAAAATCCTTTGTACAGGGAAGAGTTTATTGATTTAATAAGATGGCAAAAAAAATAATTATTTTAGGGGGAGGTCTATCGGGATTAGCTGCCGCCGATAAATTGCTCGACAAGAATTTTGAAGTTTTAATAATAGAAAAAGCGCCTTTTCTTGGCGGCTTAGCTTCTAGCTTTTCTATGGAGGATGAAGAGATTCCTCGCTTCAACCATCACATAATAAAAAGCAACGCAATAACTCTGGAATATCTTCAAAGATACGATTTAATGGGCAGCAATAAATGGAAAAGAATCAAGATGGCTATGGCATTAAATAATAACGTATATGGCATTAACACGCCATTGGATTTATTGAAGTTTGATTACTTGTCATTTTTTGGAAGAATGAGGATGGGGTTATTCGGGGCTTACTTAATTTACTTGATGAATCCCGAAAAGATTCCCGCTAATTTAGACGCTGAATCATGGCTACTTGAGCATGCAGGCAGAGAAAACACAGAAAAAATATGGCACGAACTCTATGGAAGAAACAAATTCAACATTTCACTAAGCAGAATATCTGCAAAGCAATTTGCCCATCGTTTGCATGAAAAGGAAGGCTACGACCTTTTCACTTTCCCGATGAAAGGAATCCAGGGCATGATAGACGGCCTAGAAAAAGATGTACTTGCTAAAAAAGGCCGTATTCTGATTAATTCTAATATAATACATCTTGATGTAAAATCAAAGAAAATAGTTTATTCTCTAAAAAATAAAAAAATATCGGAGAAATATGACATCCTGATTAATACAATTCCTGTCCCCGAGCTTTTAAAATTCACCAAGAACTTTCCAAAGGATTACGAAGAAAAAATACGGAAATTAAGATACATTCCGGTGGTTGGACTGTGTTTCGGCACGAAAAAATTCCTAAATGACAGATATTACTGGATTAACATAATCAATGAGAGAATCCATGTGATATACCAGCATTCCTTAATAATAGACAAGTACAAAAGCAAAGTGGCTTGGTGTGTCAGGTATGGAAACAGCGAGCAGGATTTAAAGCTTGGCGATGATGAAATCAAGGCCATATACTTGCCGATATTAAAAAGATACTTTCCAGATATGGAACTGAATTGGTGCCTTGTATTCAGGGAAAAATATGCAGAGCCAATCTATGACAAGGATTATTTGAGCTACGCTCCTTCGTATAAAACCCATGTAAATGGTTTTTATAATTCCGGAATCCAGGTAACCTTCCCAAAGATAAGGAACATGAACGTTGCCCTAGAGTCAGGAATTAAAGTGGTTGATATCATTGAAAAAGACTTAAATGAGCTCATCCAAAGAAAGCAGGTGTAACATAGACTTCTATTACTGCAGCTATGAACAGAATTAATATCGCAAGCATAGTCAAGTCAAGCGCATCAAGCATTATATTCTTGAATTTGTCTGTTTCCAAATCATGATTGATCATAGCCACGCTTATTATTCCTCCGGCTATTCCTCCGACGAAATAAGCCGCTATTTCTGGGATTCCATGAATGGTGTACCTAAAAAATCCGAGTGAGAAGGCGTTTAAGTAATTTATTGCGTTCACGCTTCCGAATTTTGCTATGTAATCAGCCAGTACATTCTTCATGAATGTGCCCATCGCCGCCCCTATAACTGTGGCATTCCACGCCAGTATGAATATTGTGCCGGCTCCGTAAAAAAAAGCGAAAAATATCGAGAACATCAATACCCTTATGTTATTGAAGAAAATGCTGGCAAATATATTACTTATAACATCGCTTCCTGCATCCCCGCTTACCCTGTTATTTATTTGGGTAATTGTCTCGACTTGGCTCTTGAATAAAAGAGATACCCATTCCGCCGGCGCCAAAATATAAATCAGGCTGAACGCAACAATATATCCTATAAACATGAAAAGCAGAAAGCTCAATGTCTTTGAATGGTGCTTCAGTATTTTTGTCTCATTGTCAAGCAAAGTGTCTACTCTTTCCTCATGCTTTAATGTTCTGTACATCAATGGCATAGTCGCAATAACTGTTAACGTAACCATTACTAAGCTCGAGTATTGCCTGAATATCCAATAGCTGAGGAATGCCGCTGCTGTCGCGTACAAAAATCCAACAAAGAAAAGTCTCCACGGATGCTTCTCTGCTTCCTTTGGGCTTATGAAAGATTCAATCACCATCT
>JBBSWI010000035.1:0-10764 GCA_038046405.1 Nanobdellota archaeon
TTTTGTCAAAGACAAATAATATATCTATATCATTTGGCTTTTCTTTATTAGTTATGTAAGATCCAAACAAAACACAAGCCTTGCATATTTTTTTCATGTTTTCTAGATAATGATTTATTACTTTTATTTTCGGAATATTAATTCTTTCGTCCATTATGGCAATTTCCAAATAACTTAGTATCAACGGATTTTCAAAGTTGATTTTATATGCCTTGATTTTGCTTATCTCTTTATGATTGAGTATATCTTGCTTTTCCAGTTTCTTCAGTATCTTGTATGCACCATTCGGGCTGAGATTGCATTCTTTGGCAATTTCATTGATTGAATAGTAATCAAAGGACACCATCAGGAATCTTATTGTTTTGCTTTCATTTGATGTGAACATATTATACACCTTTAGTGTATAGTTATACACTATTAGTATATAAACCTTTCTACTTCAACCCCATAGTAGCCATCTTCTCAATTAGAATCTTTTGGATTTCAGGATCTCTCACAAGTTTGTTCATTACGTCATCAGTTTCCTTTCTAGATTCCAATTCTTTTAGTCTTTTCTCTTCTAGTTTCATGGCAGTTTCTATGTCTAATATTCCAGCACATTTCGAGCAAAATTTAGCATCATAGCTATTGATATTATCACATCTTGGACATTTTATAGGTTTTAAGCTAAATTCCTTATCTTCCTTGTTTAGTTTAATACCATGCAATGAAAGTAAAGCAGCATCAGTATCCCTTCCGCTTAAATGTACATACGTAGAAGACATATTGCTTCCAGGTACCCATCCAAAATACTGATTCATTTGGAATTCAGTCAAGTGATTAGCCAAGAATGTAGCTCTAGAATGTCTGAATAAGTGTGGATTAAACTTTTTTCTAATATTGCATCTTTTGAATAATTTTTGCAGCATTACTCTAACTGTTGAATACATCATTGGCTTGTTATAGCCTTTTTGTCCGTAATTAATCCAAAGTGGACTATCCAACTCATCCTTAAATGGATGGTTATGAAGCCAAATAACTAAATAAGATGTTGAAGCGAGTATCCTTATTTTTCTTGATCCAGTCTTGCCATTAACATTCAATAAAGCCCCGTATTCATCAAAGATTACGTTTTTTATTCTTAACGTTAATAATTCACTAACTCTGCATCCGGATTCATACAATAAAGAAATAAATGCCTTGTCCCTAGGAGTTCTTGCTTCCTTAACTAATAATTTGAGATCGTCTTCAGTGATAAGTCCTTCTTGCGTTGGTAGTTTAAGCTCTTTTTTGTTGATATTAGTCCTAATCCACTTAACTTCATTCGGATAATGTTCATTATTTCCTTTGTACCATTTAAAGAATTTCTTTAGAATAACTTTGTAACATTGCTTGGTCCATATGCTATACTCTCTTTGTTGGATTAATGTTATAAACTTTTCAATGTCTCTCTTGTTTACTCTATCAAAATCTTTATCAAAAATTATAGCAGTTGTTTTTAATACTTCTAAAAGTTTTGCTATTCTTACCTTGCTTAATCCATCTCTTATGCAATGGTCTTTAAATTTAAAGATTATTTTCTTATTTTTCTCAGAGATATCCGTTTTTTCTATTAATTTTATTACATTGTTAAATCTCTGCTCATAATTTTGCGGGTCTAGTTTTTCTTCCATTTTAAGCTCCTAGAAATAGCCTTTTTTTAAATAGCTTTGGGACAATTTATGGCCCAAATCTTGCCTTTTAGACGTTGATATTCTATAAATACTCCCACCTGCCGGATTTGAACCGGCAACCTTTCGGGATCAGCTGTCTGCTTTTCATTCCTAGCCTTAGGCATAGTCCAGCAGCGAATTTATCTACAGCCGAATGCTCTACCGTTGAGCTAAGGTGGGTCTAAGTAGAAAAGTCCTTGTTGCTATTTAAATGATTTTCTATTTCTTGAATTTCTAAAATGGATAGTTTTATATACGCCTTGATAATGCTAATCCGCAAATCCTTAAAATGGAGGTACAAAAAATGAATAACGAAGATTATTTGTTGAAGATGGCCTACGAAGATGATGATGAAGGCCTTGATGAAGATGGAGATGAAGATGGGGATGAAGATGGAGATGAAGAGTTCTAATGATCGCTAGTAATTAATTAACAACCATAATTCTTTTTTCTTTTCTTATAAATTTTCTTATAAAAATTAAGAAAACAGCTGCTCTGGGTTGCTTGATACTGTCAATGTTCTGTTTCCCTTAACGTATTTCGCAACAGCACTTGGAATTGTAGACTTGCCTATTATCTGCAGCTTAGATCTGGCTTTATAAGTGAAAATTTTTTCTTCATTTGAACTTAGTGTTGTTATCTCCCATATTAACTGCACGCCCTGTGGAGTTTCAGCCACTTTAGGATGGGCAGTACCAAATTCATGCGGCGTTTCGGCTATTTTAGGGACTCTGTCCATCACTTTGACGTTATGAATTTTTTTGAATCCTTTGTTCTTCAAGGTTATTGAAATCTTGACTGTAGAAGAGCCGTCTTGCTCTTTTTTGATGCTCACGAGTTTTTTCTTTATTGAGATGTCTCTTTTAGTGACAAAATAAACGACAAGCGCTATTGCTATCAAAATGACTAGCAAAGCAAAAAAGCCCCGGTAGTTTGTTTCTATCGCAATGGTTTTGGTTTGTCCTGGCTCCAATTGAAGGTTCCATGCATATAAATAACCAGATTCAGTTTTTGAAACTGTGGATGGTTTTGGGATTGTTTTTGTAAACACTCTTTCGAAGGATGTGAGTTTTTTTGTTATGGTTTCATAGCTTACGGTATTGCCTTCATTCTTCTTTGTTATCTCAATCACATTAAGCAAAAATCCTGATTTTGGGCTTTGCTTCTCTAAAATATTGGGATAGCTTCCAATTTTCATCTGCTTGCTGAAATTTGCAAGAACCCTGCTGTCTAGTGTTACTAAAGCTGTGATAGGATATGAGCCGAATTTGGTGGCTTCTTTCAGCTCTATCTGAAAGTCTATCATCGAGGTTTCTTCAGGTGATATAGAAACTATCTTTTTTTGCTCAAAGAAAGGAGATTCTAGTTTAACATTTATATTTTCAAGAGAGGCATCTCTTATATTGACTAATTTTACATTAATCACAGTCGGCTTTCTTGGATCTATTGGATCAGGTATGATTAAATTGCCATTGCTTTGGTCTAGGATTTCAAGGTAATTTAAAACGTCTACATCAAGGAAAAAATCATTTGAATAGATTCCGTCTTGGCTAGTAATTTTTATTCTGACAACTTCTGGCTTGTCATCAATATAAGGCTGCTGTGGAACTAGGGTTAGTGTAATGCTTTTTGTTGAAAATGCTGGAATAACTATTTTTTCAGGACTTACTCTCCAGTCCACCCCAAAATACCTGAACTCGAGCTGCATATCCTTGTTGCCGTTATTAGCAACAGTAACAGAATATGTGGCATTCTGAATTGGGGTCACTGTACTTTTTATCGGAGCGATTTTTATGCTTATATCATCTGCCGCATTAATAAAATATAAATTTAGAAGCACAAAAAAAACAGCCAATATTAGAATTTTTTTCATCATACCACCTTCTTTGTTATTGATAGTTTTCATAAGTTAAGTATTTATAAAGTTTTTGTTAGTTGACATTATTGTGTAAGAGTGAGTTATAGGCATTCTAACGAAAAATAGATTAACAAGGAAAGATTACAACAAGCAAGCCGTAATGATGGCACTGGTAGATTTAGAGAATAATTCAAAATGGCACAATTAAAATTTTCAGAAAAAGTGTATGGATTAGCAAAAAAAATTCCAAATGGGAAAGTTTCTTCATATAAAGAAATTGCTCATGCTTTAAATTGTCGGGCTTACAGGGCTGTCGGAAATGCCTTAAACAAAAATCCTTACGCTCCAATAGTTCCTTGCCATCGTGTTGTCAAATCTTCTGGGCACATAGGGGGGTTTGCAGCCGGAACAAAAAATAAAATCAAAATGCTTGAAAGAGAAGGCATCAAAATAAAAGACAATAAGATTGTTGATTTTGAGAAGGTTTTGTTTAGATTTTAATTACGGCATTTTTAATATCTTCCGGGCATTTGCATTGCCAATCTTGCAATTTGGGTATTGCTGTTGAAATCAGTCTCAAGATTTTTTCTGAATTAGTGTTCATTACGCGTTTTAACAATGTCAAAGAATTGCGATTTTTCAGGACCAGTCCCTCCTAAAATGCCAACCTTCATACAAAAACAAAAAAGAATCCATATTTAAAATTTGTTAATTATGCTTAATTCTTTTCCTTTCAATTATGTCCCTTAAATCAAGTTTCCATCTTTTTGACCTGAGTGTTATTTCTTCGAGTTTTTTTGTAAACTCCACATCAAGGTCAATATTATACACATTGCACAGTTCAATCAACATCAACATGACGTCTGCAATCTCCTTTTTCAGTTTTTCGCTGTCTTTAGACTCTTCATAAATCTCGAGCTTCATTATTTCATTGGCCACTTCGCCGATTTCTTCTGTTAGAGCAATAAAGCTTCCAAGCCTTGGATGCTCTATTTCCTTGAAGAGTTCTTTCACTTTCTTCTGTGCTTCCTTTATTTCCATAAAACTCTGTCTTTTAGATAGATTTATTTAATTTTTCCTTTCCTTATTTTTGACTTCCAAAAAGTATATAAATAGGAAATAAAGTATATTTTATAAAATATATATTTAAATATATAATAATGATAACCGTCACAACAAGCAAAGGAACAGGACTGGTAAGAAAAGCTAAAAGACTGGTAAATAAGTTATATACAGCATAATCCTACTTATTCTGGTTTAAGAATTAAAGAATCAATGAATGAGGGCAGAGTAGATATAGAAAGTGACGACCCAAATTTAGCCAGGGGTTTAACTGAGTTTTTTTCAAGACAATATAATTCTAAGAAAGAAAGACCAATGGTACAATTAGTAGAAAAAGAGCCATTGTTAATTATCCCAAGAATTGGAAAAGAAATTGTACAAAAAACAAATGGTCTAGAAGAAAAAGTAAGGGAATTGACAAGTGAAAACCAAAGGTTAAAGGCTGAATATAAAATGTTCGTGTATGGAGATACAGCTGAAAGTTTTAATAAGGCACAATTAATTCTTTACAAACACTCTCAAGCACCAAGATTTCGAGACATTGTAGAAAAATTTAACGAAGGTTTTTCTTTAGTGGAAGATTCAATGACCCAAGATGACTTAATAAAATTAGCCATGAGCAAAGATGTTCCTTTTGAAAAAAGCGAAAAATACAAGCAGATAGCTGACAGATTCAAAAGAGCTGAAAGGGCCTTAGAATTGCTTGGAGACAATCCTGAACTGTTGAATGTTGATGAAATAAACAAAATATTGGCAGAAAAAGACAAGTTAAAAAAATCTTATGAGGATGCAACGGCAGAAATCGATTTAATAAAAGATGTTTTAAAGGATAAGGTAGTTCCTTATTTATTAACCCTAAAACAAGACCAAGAAGATTATACAATCACCATAACCACGCCTCTTGAGTTCAGAACAAAAGAAAACTCTTCTACTTTAAATTTTGAAGGTTTTAATGAGTTTGAACTTTCATTTCTTAATTATGTAAACAAAATATTAAATGGGCACAAAGATAAACATAAGGCAAGTATTTCGGTGCATGATACAAATGGCCTTGTTTCATTAGAACTTAAAACTGCCAAAAGAGCAAAAAATGCGAAGGATTTATTGGAAGATATAGCTAAAGATATAATTGGCGAACAAGAAAGCACATTGTTTTACAGTTTAGGGGTAGAAACCCATGTAATAACGCCTTTAACTTCCTTTGTCGATGGATACACGGCAGGCATATTTAAAAAAAGTCTTGCCAAGAGATTAAAAGTTTCTTCTGCAGAAGGAATGCCTAAAAGAACAGCAATTGAGCCTGATTTTGGGGATTATGCTCCATTGATTTCTTATGGCTTGAAGCAAGGATTGCCGCACGGTTTTGAATCCAAAATATCAAAAAAACCAGGTCATATCCCGAGCAAGATAAGTGTAGCTATAGTAGCCTCTCTCGGTAAAAAAGGCGAAAGAAAAACCCCTGAAGAATTAAGAGAGTATCTATCAGCAGAATTGGGGTTTAAGTTCAGCAAGCAAGAGGAGAAAATTAGGTTGAGTAATGCACTTACAAATCTAACAAGTAAGAGGATTCTCATTAAAGACGGATATTTAAGAGAAGTAACATATTGTTTGAATCCAAAAGTATTTTATTGATTAAACGAACTTTTTTTGCAATTTTTATAGAAACATTTAAATTAAAGTTTTGATTTTTAGTTGTTACAATGATACAGTTAGGCGGAAACATTACCCTTGATGGTTTTGAGCTTGAGCCATCATCTCTTGTCATAGTGAAAAAAATAGTGGGGAATTACGCGAAGAATATCTACACCAATATAACTAGTTTTGAGAATCTTAACATAAGACTTAAGGAAGGCAGCTCATTAAAAGAAATAGAAAGCGTATTATTGGTTAATAACAATGAGGTTTCTGTTATAGCTTCTGACCCAAATTTATTTTTTGCCCTTGACAAGTCTTTGGCTTTATTGGTAGAAAAAGCGAAGAATAGCGAATAATATTCTATTCTGATCAGTTTCTAAGGTTTGAATTCCTTTAATCTCAAGGCCATCTCTGATTTTTAGTTGGTCTTCAATCAAGCCTTGCATGTTAAATTCCAATTTCTTTCCTTAACAATTCAGCCTTGTCTGTTTTTTCCTATATAAAAAGATTTCTGAGTTTGAGAATATAAAAAACCTCACCGTAATGTTTAAAAACTCTTTATGTGTTTAGATTGTATTCTTAAAAGAGGCTCAATAGATGACAACAATAAAGAAAATCCATATTCATGGCTTCAAGTCTTTTGCTAGGCCTATAGAAATTCCTTTAGAAAATAATTTTTCATGCTTCCTAGGACCAAATGGAGCCGGGAAAAGCAATGTCTCAGATGCAATATGCTATGTTCTCGGAAGGCTTTCAAGCAAGGCCATGAGAGTAGAGAAAGCTTCTCACTTAATTTACAACGGCGGAAAGAAGAACAAGCCTGCAAGCAAAGCAGAGGTCTCTATAATTTTTGATAATTCTGACAAAAAATTCTCTATTAAATCAGATGAGGTGAAAATTGCAAGAAGTGTTAACCAGACAGGAAATTCCACCTACAAAATAAATGATGAAACAAGGACTAGGCAGCAGGTTCTTGAGTTACTGGCAACGGCAAAGATAAATCCTGAGGGACATAACATAGTGCAGCAGGGTGACATAGTGAAGTTCATGGAGATGAAAACTGAAGATAGGCGTGAAGTCATAGAGGAGATTGCTGGAATATCAGTTTACGAAGATAAAAAGCATAGGGCCATGCAGGAACTCGAAAAGGTGCAGCAAAAATTAACTGAAGCGGACATAATACTGACAGAACGAGAAGCCAATCTAAGAGAATTAAAAAAAGACCGCGACCAGGCTAAGAAATACAAGGATCTCGAATCAAAAATCAAGGACAATAAAGCAACCTTCTTGTCTGTTCAATTAAAAGAAAGGCAGGACAAATTAGGTGAAATTGAAAAATCGTTAAGCGAATTGCGAAACAAGGTGTCTAACTTCAGCAATAAAATAAATGAATGCCGCGAAAAGATACAAAAAAACCGTGATCAGGTAAAAAACATCAATGTGGAAATAGAAGAGAAAGGCGATAAAGAACAGGTATTGCTAAGAAAGGGAATAGATGACCTTAAAGAGTCCATAATAAAAGCCAATTCTAGAATAGAGGTGCTGCAGTCAGAAATAAAAAAAATAGAGGAAAGAAAAACACAGCTAAAATTAAATATCCAGGGGAACGAAGAGGAAATAAAGAAGGTAAGGGAAAGAAAAAAAGAGCATGAGCTTCATATAAAAAATCTCGGCAATGAAGAATCCTCTGTATTAAATGAGCTAAATGCCTTTAAGGAAAAGCATAATATATCAAATCTCGGCGATTACAGGACAAAGCTGGATTCTCTTGAGGAAAAAATTGAGAAGAATTCCCTGTCGCTATTAAGACTGCAGGAAGAGAAGCAAGAACTAATAAGAAGCAAGGACAAGATAGAGTTCCAGCTGCAGAGCATAGAGCAGCAGTTCAGCAAGATAAAAAACTTTGAGAGTGAAAACAGGGAAAAGGCTTCCGGCCTGGAAAAATCAAGGCAGGAATTCAAGAAAATTACCGTTGAATTAAGCAAGTCCTTGAATGAAGACTCAGCTTTCTCTGCCCAATTGTCAAAGGCAAGGAGATCTTTAATAGACTATAATGAAGAACTCGCGAGATTAAGGGCCCGACATATAGGAATTAAAGAACACCTATCCCAAGACATTGCAGTAAGGAAGATATTGTCATTAAAGGAAAAAGGAATCCATGGAACCGTGGCAGAGCTAGGGACGGTTCCGAGCAAGTTTTCAATGGCTTTAGAGGTATCTGCAGGTGGTAGAATGAATTCTGTGGTGGTAGAAAACGATGAGATTGCAGCAAGATGCATAAAGTACTTGAAAGAGTCTAGATCAGGGATTGCAACTTTCTTGCCATTGAACAAAATTAAGCCTAGAGCTATTGAAGACTCCAGCAAATTGTCCAAGGAAGGAAATTACGGCCAAGCGATTAATTTGATAAAATTCAATCCAAAGTTCAAGGATGTCTTTAGCTATGTTTTCGGCTCAACTATTGTTGTTGAGAATATCGAGACTGCAAGAAGAATAGGCGTTGGCAGATTCAGGATGGTGACATTAGAAGGGGACTTGCTAGAGATAAGCGGGGCTATGGTCGGAGGTTATAGGCAAAGAGCAGGCCATGGAATAGGCTTTAGTCAAGAAGAGATAAACTCCAAAATAAAAGAACTTGAATCAGAAACCTCAAGACTGGCAGGCATAGCCTCAGTTTTAGAGGGAAAAAAACTAGAGAACGAGGAAAAAATAATAAAATTAAGGCAGCTAAAGGCAAATTTGGAAGCTGAGATAATCAAGACTGAAAAAACTCTTGGCATTTCAGAAGACACGTCAGAACTTAAAAAACAGCAATCTTCCTTATTGCAAGAGGAAAAAGAATATGACATAAAATTAAAGGAAACCCTCTTAAAGATCGAAACTATACTCAAGGAAACTAATCATATAAAGAAAGAAAAAGAGAGCCTTACTCTGAGGATAACACAAAACCCCGAAATAAACAGGGCTCTTTCTGCATTAGAGGAAAAAAAGACTCTTGTCAGGGAAAAAACCCTTGAGGTAAAAAACGAAATCAGCAGTTTAAACAGCCAGATTGAAAAAATATACTTGCCTGAAATAGAAAAGACAAACAAGATAATCAAAGATCAGGAAAAAGAATATGAGCAATTCAAGAAAGAATTAACAGATCTGGCAACTATATTTAAAAAAAAGGACATTGAATTGAAAGAAAAGAACAGACTTGAAAAAGAAAGCTATGGCAAATTTAAAGACTTAAGCATAAAAAGGAACAAACTAAATGAGGAAATACAAAAGCTCGAAACCTTAATCCAAGATGAGCAGGAAAAGTCAAAGGGCCAAGAGCTAAAGGTGAACGAATTTAACATTAAGCGCGCTTCCTTGGTTGCGGAACTGGAAGGGATTAACAAGGAATTTGAGCAGTATAAAGACGGAAAGATAAGAAGAGGCGTTCCAATAGAAGAATTGAAGAACGAGATCAGGGAGTTTGAAAAGTTAATCTCTAATTTTGGAAATGTAAACTTGCGGGCCCTTGAAGTCTATGATCAGCTTGAAAAAGAGCATCTTGAACTGACTGAAAAGTCTAGCAAGTTAAAACTTGAGAAAGACGATGTCCTTAATCTTATTAACGAAATTGAAACAAAGAAGGAAGACATATTCTTGAAGACATTCAATGAGATAAACAAGAAATTCCAGGAAATATTCCTCTCACTGTCTACAAAAGGCGAGGCATATCTTGAGTTAGAAGACAAGAACGATCCATTGAAGGCCGGCGTAGATATAAAAGTGAGGCTTGTCGGCAATAAATTCCTCGACATAAAGAGCCTCTCTGGCGGGGAAAAAACCCTGACTGCGTTGTCATTCATATTTTCTATACAGGAATATGAGCCCGCCTCATTCTATTTGTTTGACGAGGTTGATGCTGCACTGGATAAAACAAATTCTGAGCTCTTATCGAAGTTAATAGCAAAATACGCCTCAAGGGCCCAATACATAGTAATTAGCCATAACGACACAATAATCAGCGAGGCAAATCAGATTTACGGTGTGTCTATGCAGGAAGGCGTAAGCAAAATTATCAGCTTAAAGATTTAGTTAGTTTTAAGAGGCCGAAAAATACTAAAAGCTTATGAAATTTTTGATTGTTGGGGATTTGCACGGAAACAAGCCAAGCATTTACTATAAAGGTTTTGATTCTGTCATTGCCCCGGGCGACTTCGGCTCTGACGCTTCTCGTGTTTATATGTTTGAAGCACTAAAAGAGCAATTGAAAAATCCTAAGTCTAAAATTCAATGGTATGATGTTGTTGGAAATAAAAAAGCTAAAGAAATGGTTCTTAAATCTATTTCTGACGGAAGGTCTATTCTCGAATTATTAAACTCACTAAGCAAGCCAGTCTATGCTGTTCCCGGAAACTGGGATTGGGTTCCAGAGAAAGATTCTAAATGGTCTGTTTTAAGGCAAGACAACTTCAAGAGAATGTTAAATGGCCTTGATAATATAGTTAATGTGTATCATAGGATTGTTGACATTGGTGAATA
>JBBSWI010000036.1:0-14767 GCA_038046405.1 Nanobdellota archaeon
TCTCAATTCGTTTGTTTTTTCCTGCGCTATGTCAATCATGGAATCTATGTCTTCTATAGAAAGACCTTTGTTTCCACCTTTCTGCAGGGCATTTATGTTCTTGTCTTCTGAGATTGCAATGGTAAGCCTTGCATCTATTACTTTCTGCTCTTTTTCATTCGGATCGATAACAATCTTGTCGCCTATCTTGTATATGGTGCAAGTAATTGGCATTCTCTTCAGAGGAAGCTTTTCTTTTGTGTGCTCTCCAAAAATCACCTTGTCATTATTGAGTTTTGGAAACACAGTATTCTTCAGGGCAGCAACGGCAGCTAGGGCACTTGCATCGATTAAATTGCCCGCATCATTCAAAGTGTAAATATCCAGGTATACCATCCAGACTAATTCGCCTTTCCTGATACATAGCTTTTTGGTGTCTATCATTCCGCTTTCTCTTATCCCCCTATCTACAATCCTTGCAATCTCTATCGCTTCAGCCCTAGGAGGACCAGACTCAAATTCAGGGCTTGACAATGGGAGCAATTCCACCCCAACAATTAAAACACCTTCATCTGGCGTGTCAGAGAATGGCTCTCCTACGTTAAGCTTTATTCCAACAATGACTTCTGTTTCGCCAAGAGTGACCTTAGCGGAACCCTCTGCGTTCTTGCTTATATTAAGCTCTATCTTTGTTGGTTGTCTGTATTCTGTAAGTTTCCTGCCATCCATTCTTGTGTCTTTATTAAGCAATGAAACAACATAATCCTTCATGTCTTTATAGCTCATCTTCATTACCGCCCGAATATTTTTCCTTCAATGCCTGCCTTTGAATCTTATAGATTTCATCGCAGCCTTTCTTTGCCATTTTCAAGGCCTGCAATAAGTCGTCCTTGGAAACATCGCCATCAAGCTGAAGTAAGGAAATCTCGCCGTTTCTTGGCATTACAGCTACCGGAATATCAGTAGAGCCTTCTTTGTAATCTTCCTCTTCCTTATTCAAGTCAAGGACAATTTTATCGCCAACTTTGCCGACTGAAATCGCAGCAACCAAATCTTTCATTGGAATACCTGCGTCTGCAAGGGCCATCGCTGCCGCTGAAATTCCGGCGCATCTAGTGCCGGCATCAGCCTGAATTATCTGGATGAAAACATCTGTTACTGTATTAGGGAATAAGCTTAAGTCAAGAACAGGCATCAGCGCATTTTCCGTCACTAAGCTTATCTCGACAGAACGACGATTAGGGCCGGGTCTTTTTCTTTCCGTCACTGAAAAACTCATCATATCATAATTGCACCTTAAGATTCCCGTCTCGGGATTCTGCATAAAGGCAGGATATAACTCACGAGGGCCATATACAGCGGCTATAGCTATTGTTTTTCCGATCCTGAAATATGCTGAGCCATCGGCCCTTTTTATTATGCCGACTTTTGCTTCCATCTCGCGAGGCTGATCGAATTTTCTTCCGTCTACTCTCTTACTATACACCATTTTTTGCTCCTTTGTCTAGAAAATCTTTTATTCTGTCTGTGAGGCCATCAAGATGACTTTCCTGCGCTATTTTTAGTATTGCATTGGTTGCAAGAAGTTCTGACTCTGGATTCAACCCGGAAATCCATAGTTTCCCATTTTGGCCTACTGTGATTTTGCAGTCTGTCTTTTCTTTTATCAAATTAACCATCGAGCCTTGTTTCCCTATAATTCTGGGAACTTTGCTTGGGCTAACTTCGATTATCTTGCCGCCATTGAGCTTTTTCAGGCCAGGGCCTTTCATGCTCAAATCAATTATCTTTGAGCCAGAAACATTTATGATTTGTGCAGCGATTATGTCTCCATAATCATAATACTGGGTCAGATCAGCGCCTCGTTCTATAAATTCAGAGGTGGCATCTTTTAATCCAAGATTGGCTTGGAATGCCCATCCAAAGTCAATGCGCCAGCCATAAAATCCTATGTCTGCTACCTTGCCTATTATTATGTCGCCCTTCTTTGGGATATACCTTCCTGATAGTGGAATAAGCTTTATTACACGTCCATTGATGCTTACAAGACCTAGCTGCATCGCAAATATCTTGTTCTGTTCTCTAAAGACTCCGGAGCTAGGAATATAATCCATTCCTTCTGCTAGTATCTCACCGGGCACTACAATTTCACGGTCCTTTATCAGTAAATTCGTCATTTTTCAATCCTTCCCAGAAATTATTTTTCCTAAACCATCACACAAATAATTTCTTTCACTTCTGCTTTGTTCTATTATCTTTCTAGTTAGATAGAAAGTCTTATTATTTGGGTATATCATTTTGTCCTTATCACTCTGGTTTCTATGCTTCCTTTAGTAAGATGATTTAATTCATTAAACAGGTCGCTTTGCAAGCCGGCAGGAATTTCAACTACTGCTATTAAGCTTCCGTCACTTTCCCAATTCTCTTCCAACAATTTGCCATAATGCTTAAGTACAGAGAAGCTTTTTCCAGCGAACTGCGGAGGAATCTTGACGCTTATGTCTCGAATCTCGTATTTTATTGGGAGTATTGAGTTTATTTTATTTATTATGTCATGGACTTGGGATTCGGCAGTCTTGTAGTAATCGATATTGACTTTGGCTTCCTCAAAGGCATTTTTTATTCTCTGTGGAGGATGAGGCAAGTTAGTCTTGGGATCGATTGCATTCCTATGTATAAGGTTAATAACTTGCAGTGTTTTTTCTTCCTTGAGATTGTTTTTGTATTCTGCCGTTAGTTGTATCTCGCCATTCTTCAGGATATTTTCCATGATCTTTCGCTTGTCATTAGTGTTGAACAGCTTCTGCATCTCATGCTCATTTGCCTTCATACCTTTCTTTATATCATAAAATATCTCATTTGTTACTAGAACGCTATCGAGGTCCGTTTTGCCGTTCCTGTAATCAAAAGCCTTCTCAGGGCTTTCGACAAGAATCTCAAAATTGCTATTCTGTATTTTGTACCTTACTGTGATTGCCTTTTCTATATCAACCATTTTATATTTATTCCTTCAATAACCTTTTTATGTAATCCCTTTTCAATTTTTGGTATTTCGAATCATCAACCTTGATGAAAGCGCCGTCAACTCTCTCTAGGCTGAAGTCTTTTCCCAGAACTTTTTTCAATATTTCGATACATAATTTTATTCCGTCATCTATGGAAAGATTTTCCTTATAGCGTTTAAGCAGAATTTCCTTGATTTCTGTTTCTGCCTCTCCAATAGACGTGGCTTTATACTCAAAGTAGATTCCAGTTGGATCGGTGACAAAAAGCCTTGGCACTTTATAATCTACGCCGCCAAAAATAATGCTCACTCCAAAAGGCCTGGCTCCTCCGTATTGGGTGAAACTCTGCTTCATGTCGCAGATTTCCTTGACTAATGAATGTGTGTCCATCGGAGCGTCGAAAGTTACTCTGTGTTGCTGGGCTAGAACTTGTGCCCTTTCGATCAATACACGGCCATCACTTAAAATTCCAGAAGCTGTGGCTGCCATATGGGAGTCTATCTGATAGACTTTTTCTACTGACTCCGGGACTACTAATGCATCTAGAATCCTTTTGTCCGCTACTAGTAAAACGCCGTCTCTGCAAACTAAGCCGATGGCGCTAGTGCCCTGCCTCACGGTCTTTTTTGCATATTCTACCTGCAATAACCTGCCGTCTGGACTAAACATCGTGGATGTTCTGTCATAGCCCATCATCTGATGGCTATTTGTTGATTGTTGTTGTTGCATTTTTTGAGCCTCCTTTTTTACATGTGTTTTTGAGCTTTTTTCAATATACCGCTTGTATAAATAGTGTTGAATATCACTTTGTCGTTATTAATGCTTTTGATTAAAGCAAGACTTAATTTTAATTCATTAACGTACTTGTTGCTGACTTTTAAAATGCCTTTATTGTTTTTATACAAATTGTCTATATGAATTATCCCTGCCCTTGCCATTCCTAGCTCACCAAGGAATTTCTGATTTGCATTATTTACAGTTGTTTTCACTTCATTCAGCATGAATTTCTTTCCCGAAACAATCTCATAAACTACGTATCGTTTCTTTTCCCTTAATGTTGGTGATAGTTTAATATTGCCTATTTTAATCACCCAAAACTGAGAATTTTTCCAATGTTCGCTTTTTTCTTCTCAATCCGATTTCTAGGAAATTTAAATGGTTTATAAAGTTTGTTATTTTGGAAAGTGTAAAGTAAACGCCACTTAACTAATTCCTGTTAGTTTCGTCTGACCAAAGGGAAGACCTGATTTTTAGTGCAATGTCCCGAAGGAAAAAAATCAAAGTCGGCTGGAGTATAATAAAAAGAGGAGCTGGTGAGATAGTATCTTTGGGGTTTTATGGAATCAGCTCGGAAATTTCTGTTTATTCTATTGTCCCCCAAAGGTAATTGAAATATTTTCGGTAGTTATCAGCTAGAATCTTGTGTTTTATTTTCCAAAGCCACGCGCGTGACAATAGAAAAAAGACATGAATTTGTGACAGAGACCCAAAACCAGCTTTGGGTATAAAGTGCCGAAATTTCTCGACTTCTTACACAGATGGATTACTTTTTACACCAACCTCACCAAAACCGAAAAGTATTTAAAGTTCTTAATTTTTGCAGTATAAACTGGTTCTGAAAAGATTAAGAGGGGAACGTAGATGATGAATATTAACGCAAAAAGATTGAAAACAGGCACCACTACAGTAGGCATTGTATGCAAGGAAGGCATAGTTCTTGCGGCAGACAAGAGAGTAAGCGCAGGCTATAGAATATCGCACAAGGCCTTTGACAAGGTCCATCAGATTAGCGATACGATTGCTGTAACGACGGCCGGATTAGTTTCTGATGCGCAATTGATAACAAAGCTGATTAAAGCGGAATTAATGCTTAAAAAAATACGCGAGAATAGAGAAGCTACAGTAAAAGAAGCTTCTAACTTGCTTGCTAATATAGTATATGGCAATATAAGAAGGATGTCTATGGTTCCCGGAATAGTAGGCTTTTTACTTGGAGGAAAAGATCCTGAAGGATATAAATTAGTTGAAATCGGGATTGATGGTTCTATTTCATATTTTGATGATTACGTAAGCGATGGCTCTGGTTCTGACCTGGCTTTAGGAGTTTTTGAGGCAAATTACATTAAAAACGCGAGCGTTGAAGATGGAATTAAACTTGCATTGAAAGCAATCAATGCAGCAATGCAAAGGGATATGCCGACAGGAAATGGGATTGATGTCTTTACTATCACTGACAAGGGCGTAAAGAAGGTAATGACAAAGACTGTCGAGACTAGACTATTATAATTCTACTTAGCAACATGAATTTCAACCAAATTTTAAGATTATAAAAGAAACAGAAAATGAAGAATATGACACTGGAGGTGCCTTTTAGCAGAAACATGAATTGTTTTTGCAAATAGAAATGGCAAACATAATAGATGAAGTTTTAAGCAAACTGCCTGAAAATGCAAACATAAGCGAGGCTTGTTTTGAGGCAGCAAACATAATATTATACACAAAAAACAAGGAATTCTTCCTGAACAATAATGGCTGTATCAAAGATATAGTTAATGACATAAAGAAAAGAATAGAGCTAAGGCCCGATCCCAGCATAGCGATGGAAATCGAGAAGGCACAGGAAATCATAGATAATATATTCCCGAAAGAGGCTGGCGTTAATAATATAATATTCGACCCTCAAAGGTCTAGAGTAATAATTGAGGCAGAAAAGCCCGGATTGGCCATTGGAAAAGAAGGATCTATCCTTAAAGAGATAAGGCTGAAGACTTTATGGGTTCCCACTATCAGAAGGACTCCTGCCATAAGATGCAAGATAATCGAAAGCATAAGGCATGTTCTTTATGAAAATAATGACGAGAGGAAAAAATTCCTCAACAAGGTAGGAAAGAGAATATATGACGGCTGGATAAGGGAGAAGAAAAGCGAGTGGATAAGGATTTCTTTTTTAGGATCTGGCAGGGAAGTAGGGAGAAGCTGCCTTTTATTACAAACACCGGAATCAAGAATATTACTCGATTGCGGGATTAATGTCGCAGCACAAGGCGATGACCAGTATCCTATTTTGGATGTGCCTGAGTTTAATATCCAGGAAATTGACGCCATAATAATCAGCCATGCCCATGTTGATCATTGCGCGTTCTTGCCTTATTTAATGAAATATGGATATGCAGGGCCGATATATTGTACTGGGCCTACGAGAGATGTGATGGCCTTACTTCAATTAGATTATATTGGAATACAACAGAAAGATGCAAAAAAAGCCATTTATACAAGCACTGATATTAAAAACATGGTGAAGCATACCATATGCCTAGACTATGAGGAAGTCGCGGACATCACCCCAGATGTAAGGCTTACTTTTTATAATGCCGGCCATTCTCTGGGAAGCGCGATGTGCCATCTGCATGTAGGGAACGGGCTTCATAACTTATTGTATACAGCTGACTTGAATTATGAGTTAAGCAACCTATTGAGTAAGGCCGTGACTAAATTTCCAAGATTAGAGACGGTGATAATAGAAGGGACTTATGGCGGAAAAGACGATATCATAACTATAAGAAGCGACAGCGAGAGGGATTTAATCGAAAAGATAAACGAAACAGTAAAACGGGGCGGAAAAGTGCTGATGCCTGTTCTTGGAGTCGGAAGAAGCCAGGAAATCATGATAGTGATAGAAAGAGCTGTGAGAGAAGGCTTAATAGAGAAAATCCCTATATTCATACAGGGAATGGTGTGGGACATTACAGCAATACACACAGCATATCCAGATTTCTTCAATAATAGAGTCAAGAAACTGATATTCCACAAAGACCAGAACCCCTTCCTGAATGACATATTCAAGAAAGTAGGCAGTCAGAAAGAGATGCAGGAAGTTATTGACGAAACAGGATCTTGCGTGATTATGGCAACTTCTGGAATGATGCAGGGCGGTGCTTCAGTTGAATATTTCAAGAATTTGGCAGATGACCCAAAAAATACTTTGATAATCACTTGTTATCAGGGCGAGGGAAGCCTTGGAAGAAAGCTGCAGAACGGCGAGAAAGAAATTCCGTTCATGAACGGCAGCAAGCAGGAAATAGTCAGGGTAAATTGCGAGATAGTTACTCTAAGAGGATTTTCAGGCCACAACAATAGGGAACAGACCCTTGAATTCTTGAGAAGACTGATTCCTAGCCCTAAGAAGGTGATAATAAATCACGGCGAGAACAGCAAGTGCCTAGACTTAGCGAGCACTATACACAAAATGTTTAGGGTAGAGACTACTGCTCCAAGAAATTTAGAGACGGTAAGGCTGAGATAATTTTTAATTTTTACATAGCCTGGATTCTGTTGAAAAGTCTTTAATCAATCAAAAAGGTAATAAAACATCTATCTTGAAAACAATTCCCACTTCTTACGGCTCACACAACAGTTTTATAAATTAATTTAGAAAAGAAATATTTATATACATGTAGATATATGTAGATACTATGTCTATTATTTTTGAAGGCAAAGAGATTTTTATTACAACGCCTGCAGTAAAGAGGGCAAGGGAAAGAAAAATAGCCTATCCAGATCAAGTCTACAATGCAATAAAAACAGGTAAAACAAAAAGATTTGGCAAGAACGGCATAAAATTTGTAAAGAAATCAAAACAAGATTCAATTATATGTGTTGGCGAAGATAAAGGCTATTGTATAATAATAAAAACTGTTGAGAGAGGTAATTAAAATGGAGTCGATAAAATGTCATTTATGTAAGGGAAAAATGGATAAAATTAAAGATTTAATCAAAGAAGATGGCATAGAATTTGAAGCCTATAAATGCAATTCTTGCGGAGAAGAGATTATGAACATGAATCAATTAAATAATTTAGCAGAGAAATATAGAAAATTAAGGAAAGCCAAGAAGATTACGTTTGCAAAATGGGGCAATAGCATAGCAGTAAGAATACCTAATGAAATAGCACGCGAATTAAAGATTAAACCAGGAAAAGAAGCATTTATTAACAATGATAAAGAGGGCATAAGAATTATTACAAATTAATTTTTAAATTTTATTAACAATAGTAATGACAAAAAGATAAATATTTAAACCAATTATTTTTCAGGCTTTCTTGAAGGATGCTTGAAAATATGGAAAAGAAAATAAACTTTTTAACAGTGCTTATCTCTGTTACTTTGTTATTGTCTGTAATAACTCTAGTTTATACAATTTCTTTGAATATAAAATTAAACTCAATCACAGGAAGCGTTATAGGCAATGTAGATGTGAATAGCAACAATAACCCAGCAAAAAAAGCGGATAGCATTAAAGTGAGTGCAGATGACGATCCTTATCTAGGAAACAAGAATGCTCCCGTGACCATAATAGAATTTTCAGATTTTCAATGCCCTTACTGCACAAGGTTCCATGAGCAGACTTTTCCTGAGCTAAAGAAGAATTATATTGATACAGGAAAGGTTAAATTTGTGTATAGGGACTTTCCTTTGAGCTTTCATCAATATGCAGAGAAAGCTTCTGAAGCATCAGAATGCGCAGATGAGCAAGGGAAATTCTGGCAGTACCATGAAAAGCTTTTCGATAACCAAGATAATATAGGCACGAGCAGCTTGAAACAATACGCAAAGGATATTGGCCTTGATGCAAGTAAGTTCAATGAATGCCTTGACTCTGGAAAAATGAAAGATGAAGTTTCCAATGACCTTAAAGACGGCGCTTCTTATGGCGCGCAAGGAACTCCCGCTTTCTTCATTAATGGCGAACTTATAGACGGGGCGCAGCCTTTCGAGGCCTTTGAAGCAATAATACAAGAGAAGCTGAAAGAGTGATTAATTCAAAGAAGCATCTTCAGGCCCAAATGGTTTTCTGAGATTATGGGGAATATTTATACTGTTTATAATATCTTCCAATACCTCAGTTAATTTCCCGACGGTTTCTGATGACCTTCTGCAGTCTATCGTTTCTTTTAATGTTCTAGCAGCCTTCATCTGCAGAATTTCATGAGATGCGTCTCTTATTTGCATCATATCTTCTGGCGAGCTTAAAACATTTGAAAGTAGCCTGATATGATTTGCCACTATTTTATAATCTTCATAATCGCCAGTAACTGAAAATAAATCAGAGTCTTTTACTTTCCTATCTAAAAGATATCCTAATTCCAGGCTATCAGGAAAATCACAGGCATTCGACAGTCTTATTCTAAGGTCCCAAACATTCATTCCAATCATATGGGTTACCATCGAACAAACTGTTCCAGTATGCTTGTTTGATTGCTTTATTTTATTTAATGCTTCACTTGGAATTATGCCATGGGTTGACATAAGATAGACCTCACTTTCGATAGGTCCTCTAGACTGATAATGCCTTCTTAAATGGTCTATATACTCACTATTCCCCATGCTTATATCTCGTACTTCAGAAGGGGGGAGCAATCTTAGCAGATTACTTATTCCAAATAACATATCTTCATAATTTGTTTTGTTTATTGGATTTGTTAAAACATTCTTTGCATTTCTTTTGATAAAATCAATTACTTCATCTACGCCAGGCTCCGTAAATCTCGTGATTCTTGCTATTCTAGTTGCTGGCATAACATCAGATAGAGAATGTCCCTTCACATCTGCCTTTCTACCATAAACTTCGTTTGTTACAACTGTATAATATGTCGGTAATTCTATTTCTTTCATTTTGCTTTTTTGTCAACTTGACTTAACCATTCTTTAACATCGGGTTTTGAACATTTACAAGATTCATCTGAACCAACAAGACCCCCCCTGACAGGAACAGTCGAATCATACTTTAATATTTTTCTAACTGGCTCTCCATATCCTTCATCCAAGACCTTTATTGCTTCTCCGATCATCATATTTCCGACTATTTGATTGGTCATAACAACACTAGGATCTGGAGCATACCTACAGCTGCTTGCTTTTCTTTGCTCTGCTAATGCAGTTTCAACTCCCAATCTACAATCCAAGCATGCACTTTGTCCAGGTTGGTAGACAACTACTTGTCCTGAACGTGGATCTGTTCCTCCGCTGATTAAAGGAATACCATTTCTAACTGCAAAATAATTTATAATTGCTCTAACTGCAAAACTATCAACACAATCAAGGATTGCATCCGGGTGATTTTCTTGGAAATATCTGGTATTCTCGTCTAATTTTTCTACTAATCCTCTTATGCTGACTCTTGGAACAATTTCTTTAACTCTTTCTGCCAAAGCAGTAGCTTTCATTTTTCCAACAGCATCGTAAAATAATATTTGCCTGTTTAAGTTAGTAGATTCAACATCGTCAAAGTCTAACACGTCTATGTTTCCTATGCCTTCTAAAGCTGCCGCCAAAACAGCAAAGTTCCCTAATGCTCCTGCACCAACTACCAAAACTTTTTTATCCCTTAAACCTATCCTTTCTAATTTTCCATCTTCGGATGAGAACCTTCTTGGAGATATAAGCGAGTATGCAATTTTTTTTACTGGCTGCTCTGATGTACTAAAAGGCATAATGGCTTTTCTTAATTCTTCTGTTATGATCCCACCCATTATACCACTTGTTACAACTCCTTGGCCTTTTCCTTCATAAGAATCAAGGGAAATATTTTCTTGTTTTGTATCTGGACATATAAAATACATTTCAGCTCTGTCTCTGTCTGCAGAAGCAGAAATAACTCTGACTCCTCTTGATTTGGCGTATTTTAGAATGTCACTTTTTGACTTTGAATAATTTGTAGTATCGACAATAATCTCTGGTTTTCCAATCATAGCTAAAAGTGGGGCAGACATTGGAGTGCTTATTCCCATTATTCTTGAAACTGGATTTATTTGCTTAAGAATTGTTTCTAATGCCTTTGCCTTTGGTTCGCCCTCTCGCGCTTGAAACAATAAAAATTCTCCATCAGAGTTTACTTTTGAATTATCATAAACTTCTATATTTCCGATGCCTAACGCTGCTAAAGATACAAGAGTATAATTTGCTAAATTTCCAGAACCGATGACAACAGCTCTTGAAGCATTAAGTTTATCCTGATTCCATCCGCTTATTAATTCTTGTCTGTTGTATCTATCACTTACTGTCATCTTCAACTCCCGATTTTTTGTCTTTATCTAGTTGTTCTCCATCTAAATTATCCCTTGTACCATCAGTATTTTCTTCAATTGGTTGGGGGCTATTTGAAATTGGTGTAAGTGATTTTTGATTATTTGGTGTAGGATTTCCAAATTCTGTCCTATAAAAATCATCGTCTTCTCTACTTGGATACCCATAACCAAAACCACGTCCGAAGACTGTCTGTTGTGGAAGCAACGAGCCCTGTTTCAAATTTCTATATTTGCCTTTTTTAACTAAACGGAAGAATTTTCGTTCCATATTTACTCTAGCTTCAATTTCAGCCATTAAAGCATCCTCGTCAATCTCAAATTTTCCAGAATCAAACAGAGTTATGTCTACGGGAATGCTCTTATCTTTAGAATTCTTGCAAAAACCACATAAATCCCTAGTTGCTATTTCTGCATAAGGTTCTTTTTCCACCTTTCTATTATTAACAACTAGACCATATGCAAAACCAATTCTTTTTTCCTGTTGCAATATTAGTTTGGCTATAGAAAGTTTACTAGTACTCCTATGAGTTTCAATTTCATACCTTCTTTCTGGATTTCTTCTATCAAACATAACAACCCTTCCATTTTTTGTTCTGACTTCTAAGTTTCCTATTTCTTTTTCTTCACTTTGAGTAACATAGTTGAAAGCGCCAATTTCATTCAATACTGTTCTTTGTCCATTGTCATCTGTGAGAGAGAAGAAAGTTTCTAAATTTCCATGACTGTGCCACCATCCCAAGACTCTATAACCCATTTCATCTATTTCTCTTCCTGCTTTAATGACATCTTCTGCCTTTATTATGAATAATCCAGCACTAACATCCTGGTTTTTAGCTAAAAATGAATCTGTAGCTATTCTGTCCTGTGCATTTCTTGGGGCAATTAAATAGCCCCCGCATTCAATTGTGCCCCTTGCTTTTTTGACAGCAAGCCTTGCATAAGCATAAGCTTTTTCAAATGCATATTGGGTAATATGTAAAGTGTCTAAACCATTATTTACAACAGTTTTTCTTTTCCCAGGCTCTCCTTGATTAAGTAAATCATCTAAGCCGCTCATTTTCTTAAATTCTCCTTGCTTATTATCGGAATTCTTCTTCTTTGAAGCTCTGATAAGTCTATTCTATATTTACTAATATCTTTTCCCCAATGCTCTCCTTCATACACTGGATCAAATATATGCCAAGTGTAACCAAACATAAGAACCTCCTTCATTTTCCTTAACCTCTGAACTATTACTTCTCCGTTGTCTTTTCCAGAAGTTGGCATTTTCCAGGCTGCGTTTCCCTGGCAAATCTCAGCAAATCTTTCGTTTTTGCAGTGAACATATGGGTGTCCGTTGTTTTTTATCATAGATATACGATTATCATAACTAAGACCTTTTCTGCTTTTTTCAACTCTTATACCAATACTTGTTTTATCATATAGATAATAATTCCCATCAATCTCACTTTGTATCGCAAAAGTTGGAATATCTATGCAAACATAATAATTTCCTCCACCATCCTGCACAAAACCAAATCCATCACCTTGATAGCTTTTTCTTCCAGCCATTGCCAAAAGTTCTGCATCCTGAGTTCTTAAAATATCAAGAATTTTATCTCTTGATATATGTTTTCTTAAGGCATCAATTCTAATTTTTTTCCCCAATTCAACTAACAATCTGTCTTCTAATGATTCGGACTTACCCTTTTCATCAGCAAGTTCAAATTCAATGCCATCAATACTTATTTTTGCTTTGTATCCGCCATCAAGAGAGGTTATATCATATAATTTCCCTTTCATTAATGCCAAGTTCTCTCCCCTTGTTGCTGCTCCAATCAGAGAATCTTGTTGTGCTGGTTGAATTTCCTGATAATCAAATAATAAATCTATTCTCTTTTGTCTTTTTGTTCTTTCTTGAGGAATTTGAGCTTCACTTTCAATTTGGTTAATTCTGTCATTAACTTCTACTAGAGCTTCAGCTGTCAATTCTTCAAGTTCTTTTGTTATAGCTATTTTTGCCTCTTGTGCTTTCCTAATATTTGTACCATGTCTCTTTGCATCAATAAGGGCCGCAACTTTATCCTGATATTCTCCATCCTGTAAATAAGGAAAAACCAGTTTGTAAATTAGTTGAGGAATATCTAAATCACCATCAATTCTTTTTAAGACGGTTAATTCTTTTCTAATTTCCTTTGCGTAGCTTTCCCCGATTCTTTCCATATCATTACTTGCTCTATCAAGAACTAAAGCATCCAAGGATGCAAAATCCCCTAATTCAGCTAAAGGTTGACGCATTGATTTTAGCACACTTTTTTGCTCAAAATATTGCCCATTTACTTCGCCTTCTCCTGCTGAATATGCCTTTCCATTAATCAAAAAAACCGGAGTTCGCTCGGCTATTTCAAAAATAGGGTGTCTTGGAAGAGCCTCTATTCCGGGTAAAACTCCACTTCTGACTATGACAACCTCGTCTCCTTCTCTAAATTTAGTTTTTGCCATTTTGTAGGTTTATTTTTAGGTTTGCCATTTTAAAGGGATCTTATTTCTATTTGTCCCCTACTAATCTAGCTCTAGTAGATCTCTTACCAAGGAGTTTATCTTTCTATGAAGAACCCTCTAAGTAAACTTAGCTGTCCCTTCAAGACCATTTAATTTTCTCCTAACTGTACCTAAGTAAGTTATAGAGCCCACCTTGCTGAACAGCCGAAACTTCAATTTCAAGTTCGCTATACTGCTTCTTAGAGCCATCTGGAAGTTCATGCTCTTTTGTAACAAGATATTTGTCTAGCTTGTCACCAAGTTTTGCTGGTTTTCCATTTACAACAACTACGCTTCCTTCTGCATCGAGCTCTCTTTTTACGCTTTCTGCAAGTGACAATTCACTGTCGCTAAGGTCTGCACTTACTATGTAGTCAAGAGCTTCTCTCACTGTTTTTTTAGAATAGTCCACAGGAACTCTTCTTAAAATAGCGTCATCTTTTCCTGCAAGACCTGTTCTAGCGCTTGCTACGATAGGTAACTGGCCGTCTGAACTTCCCAAAGGATTTTGTTCAAATGGTTTTTCTCTACCTTTGTGTTTCTGATCTCTCATTTTTTTGCCTCCATAATTTTAGTTGAATTTTGAGCAGGACTTTTTAACATATTTTCCAATACTAAGTATCCTTGGGAACATGCCATCTGATATTGTCTGCCCTGACCACCAAAAACATCTTCCCAATCATCTCTTACAAGTGTCTGGGCAAAACCCGCATGTTCCATAAACTCTTCCCTAACAGATTGTTCTAAATCTTCTTGAGAAATGCCTGCTTTTCCACCTTTAATTTCTCTTTGAATAGCATAGGTACTTGCCCTGTCCACTATTCCTTTGATCATTGCACCACTCATTAAATGTCTGTACTGGAAGCTGCCTAAAATTCCATTAGCTGGATGAACAATAGCGTATGCAATATTTCCATCATCGTAAATACCTTCTGCTAATATCTCCGAAACCTTTGACGCATCTGTCTTTCCAAATCCAAACATTTCTGCCTGAATGGGTTTATCCCTTAAATAAATTTGAAATATCTCACTGGCCCCTTTTTTATTTGGTCTTGTAACTTTTATTCTTCTGTCTACTCTTCCATCCCTTAAAATTGCAGGATCAAGAATATCCTCTCTGTTTGTAGCTAAAACATTTATAACATTGTAATGACCATTTAATCCATCCATCTCAGCTAAG
>JBBSWI010000037.1:0-16847 GCA_038046405.1 Nanobdellota archaeon
TTCAACAGACAATAATTTGATAACAATCAATTACTTAGGAAACAAGAATCTTGTTTTGGAGCCATATTTTGTCTATAACAGCCAAAAAACCCCATATAATAATCTTAATATTGCCATGCAAAATGTTTCGTTAAAAAACTTATTAAGCTTAAATAACAGACTTGAAAAAGACAGGAATTCATTCAAGTTCGGAACTAATTTCAGTAATGTCGAAGGAATCTCTGAATTCGGATTTGATTTTAGCGGAAATTCTTTGATTACAGCAGAAGAAAACACGATTGTCCTGGATAATATAATTGCTATAGATTTCAGTGATTTAATTGAATCAAATTATACAATTTCTATAAGCAACACCGGAATCAGGATTACAAATTTAAAACAAGGCTTTAATGACCTGGATCCTTTAGTGCAGTTTTACTCTGCAGGATCAAAAGATGGAAGAATAGAAGGTGCTATTGGAGGGACCGGGGATGGGGATACGGCAATTGCAACAGGCACTTCCCAGTTTGCAGGTTATTTTAGCGATTACACCACCTTATTTGAGAAAGAAGAAAGATTGTTCTTTAACTTTGACACTTCAAGTCTGGGAGAAACTGCAAATGTAACCAATGCAAAATTTTTCTTCGAGGTGAAATCAGTAACCAATCTAGACCAGAATAATAATCCCTGCTCTGGCTTTGGATGGAGCTATGACATTTATTCAGGCCAGAACCTAATTGGAGGCAGCCTTGATGTTGCTGATTACAGCAAGGGAAGCTACGATACCAGTATTGATTTAGGTGTAGTAAATAATTATACTGTAACAATAAGCAATTCAAGAGTAAACAACACAGGGTTTAGCGACATAATAATAAGGCCTGGATTCAGCCATACTGACTTATGCAAGGAATACAACACAGTATGGATGGGCGAAGCTTTGGCATATTTAAGGCCCTACTTGAATGTAACTTATAATACTGTTGTCACCTACAATTTGGTTTATGATGCCAATGGAAATCTGATTCAGGGCTTTGGAAAATATTTTGAGTATGACGGCTTTAATCATTTAGTCAAAGCAAGAAATTCCACCAATGATTTAATAGCGCAGTACTACTATGACGATGAAGGAAACAGATTAAAGAAATTCGAGACATTCAATGCAACCAATAACCAGTCTACATATTACATGGGCGGTTTCATTCAGGTGAGAAATATTTCCGGGGTTTTCAATTCTACTTTTTATTATGCCAATGATGTTCTAGTCGGAGAGAAGAGATATGATGGCAAGACTTACTTCTATCATCCGGATCATTTAGGAAGTACTCAATTAATTACAGATCAAAATGGAAATGTAGTTGAAAATACTAGCTATGATCCTTATGGCACTGTTATACAAGACGGCAAATCTAGATATCAATTTACAGGCAAGGAACTTGATAGAGAAACTAATTTCGAATATTACGGGGCGAGATATTATTATCCTTGGTTAGCTAGATTTATTCAACCAGATCCCTTAATACAAAATTATTACAACCCACAATCTCTTAACAGATATTCTTATGTCTTGAATAATCCGTATCGTTATATAGACCCTAGTGGACATTTTGTAGAAACAGCCTTGGATATAGGCTTTATATCTTGGGATATTTATGATATCAATGAAAATCCGTCTAATCCTTGGAATTATTTATCTTTAGCTTTAGATGTGGGAGCAACCACAGTTCCATTTGTAACTGGTGGTAGACTATTAGTAAAAGGAATAGAGAAAAGTGTAGATATAGCTAAAACTGCTGAAAAAGTTAGTACAGTTGATAAGGTAGGGGATATAACCAATATTGGAGGTAAAAGTTTATCTAAATTGGACGAGAGTATGTCTATTCAAAAGTTCTCAGACTTGTCAAAGGATGCACAACAAGCTATTAAAAAAATAGATAGTGGAAATATAAAAGATTTAAGAGAACATCCTTTTTATAATACAAAAAGTCAATTACCTATGAAATCTGATACAAATTATTATAGGGCATATGATGTTATATCAAAAGAAGACTCTAGGAGGATTGTTAGAGGTTCTGGTGGAGAAACTTATTATACCTCAGACCATTACAAAACATTTTCCAAGGTGGAACCTCAAAAGGAGTGGTGGAGGTTTTGGAAAAAATGAAGAAAAAAATATTTATTATTGATGGAAAAAATTTCTCTAATATAGAAGGTTTTTATGATGAAGTGCAGAAAAAATTGACTATTGATTTCCCTGGTTTTGGTAGAAATTTAGATGCATTTGATGATATCTTATATGGGGGAGATGAGTTATTTAAATTCAAAGAAAAAATTGTTATCATATGGAAAAATTTTAATAAATCTAAAAAAGACTTGCCATCAGAATTTATAAAGGATGTACTTGAAATTATTAAGCACCATAAGCATATTGAATTAGGGGGTGTTAAATGATTTCTACTTATTACTATCATCCAGATCATTTAGGCAGCACACAGTTAGTTACGAATTCTACTGGAGGCGTAGTAGAGAATACTTCTTATGATCCTTATGGAAACACGATAGAAGGAAGTGATTCAAGATATTCTTACAATGCTAAGGAAAGAGATATAGGAACAGACTTGCTTTATTATGGTGCAAGATATTACTACTCAAATGGCCCATTTTTTATAATGCCAGATCCTTTTATACAAGATTATTATAATCCGCAAGGTCTTAATAGATATAGTTACGTGTTGAATAATCCTTATCGCTATATAGACCCAAGTGGAAATTTTGTTTGGGATGTTGTTGATGTTAGCTTCTTCGTTTGGGATATAAAAACAGCAATAGAAAACCCCAGCTTAGAAAATATTGGATGGGCTACATTGTCAGGAGCTTCATTACTTCCCCTATTACCAAATATTGCAGGGTATGCAAGATATAGTGAAAAGGCATTAGAATTAACCAATGACTTAAATAAAATTGGTAAAGTCGAGAATGTAGCACAAGGTCTTAAATCATACACACAACGTAACTTTAGAGAGAATCTAGGTAGATTAACTGGAATATCCTTATCTAAAACGGAGGAAGCACACCATGTACTCCCAGTTAAATTTGAAAAAGATTTTAATAGAGCTGGTATAAATATAAATAGACCAGAATATGGGGCCATTGTAGGAAAAACTTCTCATAGATCGTTTAGTTACCAATATAATAAAGATTGGGAAACTTTCTTTAATATTAATAAAAATCCAAATAAAGAATTAATTGAAAGTTATGGAAAACATCTTTCAGAACAGTATAAATTTAAAATAAATTATGGAGTTACTAACAAATGAAATATGCAGATTTTTTTGTTTTAAACCATGGATGGGCGACTCGTTATTATTGGCATAGTATTGAAGAAAATATTAAAAATAATGAAAATTCAATAAATTTAATTAAAAAAAGAAAGGTAAAATTTATAATCCGCTCTGGAACTACTCCGGGCGATATTATTGGAGGTACACCAGTCCTTAATTTATTCTCTGAAAGATTTGTCAATCTATTAAAGGAAAACAAAATAAAATCGTTTAAAAATTACCCCGTAATTTTTGATTCAAAATATGATATCACTACAAAATATTACTACCTAGAGTTCCCTTCCAAATTTTCTGAAATATTATTAAAAGGCAAAAGTAAACATCATATCTATGTCACTGATAAAGGAGAAATGGCTAAGTTCGGTCAAAAAGGATTATATTTCGATTTACAAGAATGGGATGGCAGTGATATATTTGGAATTAAAAATACATCTTTGGTAATTGTTACTAAAAGATTAAAGGTATTGATAGAAAGAGCAAAACTGAAAAATGTCATGTTTACAAATTTAGAAGATTTTAGTTTTGGATGTTAAAAATGAAACCTACTAAAGAGGTCATGTTAGGAATAGTACTTTTATTTACATTTTTAGTAATTACATTTGCCAAAATCTCACAAGCAATTCAATACTCTGCCTATAACCCATACGGGGAAGTAACCCAAGAAGGAAGATCTAGATATTTATTTACAGGAAAGGAACTGGATAGGGAAACTAATTTTGAGTATTATGGGGCGAGATACTATAATCCGTTTGGCATCGGTTTTATAATGCCTGCCCCCCCTTGTCCATAAATCAAATTATGATCAGCAAAGACAAGGCTATTAAATCCGACAATTCCCGCCCAATTGTTCCTTACAATATTATTCCTAACATGCAAAACACCATTAACTTGCGCAATTCCTTGATAACCCTTACAATTTTCTACAAGGTTATTTAAAATGTACCCATTAGATTCTATGGAACCATTATCAAAAGATGATTGGTCATTAATACCCGTTATGTTTCTTCCACTTCCATTTATAGTAAAACCATCTATAGTGTACTCAACTTTTCTACCTCTTCCTGTAGATTCGTCATTAGGGATATGAATATATACCACACTGTAAGTAGAAGATTCTGTAGCATATAGTTCTGTGTTACTGTATCCAGCCTCACTCCTTAAAACAATTTGCTTGTCAATAACTATACCTCCAGAATATCTTCCCTGAGCTACAAGAACTTCATCACCATCTTTAGCTTTGTCTATGGCCGCCTGTATTGTCGGATAATGAGATGGAACCCTTAAAGTTCTGGCTTCCAATCCTTTAGCAGCTCCAAAACCCATTACTAAAGCTGCAAGTCCTGTTAATGCAAATTTTTTTAGGCTGTTCATTTTCCAATAATTTAGCTGTTTTAAAGTATATTCTGTAGAATATAGGTATTTATAAATATTGTTATTTTGCCTTCCCGATATAACGACATTTATAAGTTTTTTTGATGTTTATTTATTCTGTAAAAGTGGTTGTATCTTAAGGTCTTTTGCATTAAGGGGTGTAAAAGAAACGGGGGTACCAAAATGAAAAACAAGTTTTCTGTGGCAAAGCCAAGTTTTAGTAAAGAGCTAAATGGCTCTAAAAAGCCAGTAATGTCTAAGAGATACAATATTACAGTTGCAGCCAGCATGGGTGTATAGGCATTAATATGAAAGGCTTATTTCCGCCCACTATAGACGGCACTGTATATTTGGAACTAACGCATAGATGCAATTACAGATGCAAACATTGCTATGCAGAATGTCCTAAACAAGCGGGGATGTCTTGCAGCCATCACAAAGCTCTTCATCATACATTATCTTCTTATGGCAAACTATGCATTTCATAAAGATTATATGGATTACAGACTATTAATATTACAAGGTTCAGATTTTTGACAAAAAATTTTAGAAAGATATAGACATCAGGAAGCCTATCTAGCTATCAGAAATAGCCAAAAATTGATAGGCTCTATACCTGATTTCTAAAGCCTCGGAAGGGACTTGAACCCTCGACCTGCTGATTACAAGTCAGCCGCTCTACCAACTGAGCTACCGAGGCATACGCAATAGAAAAATAAGAGAAAGGTGCTTTAAAAATATTTGTTTTTATATCATCATTTTTAGAGCTTTCTTAAATAGCGGACTTCAACAACTGAAATAGGATATATCTTCTTCAGATTGTCTTTCAAGGCTCGCTGTATTTCAATGTTTATCAGCTGATGAATCAATTCATCAAATGTGAATTTCTTGAAATGTGCTATTATGAACTCCCTGATCATAGACCTTAATAAGGTGAGTATAGAATGCGGGCCCAGAGTTTTAGTGAGGACGATTGGCTTAATCCTTACCTTTACATTATCCTTTGTTTCAACTTCAAAAGAATCATCAATCTTGCTCCTTGCCCTCTTCACGACCCTTCTAATCAAACTACCTGCTAGTTCATAGCCGATGAATTCTGCCATTGCCCTGTTTTCAGAGATACTAGTTATTTTGAACCTCACCTTGATGTTCTGTTTTTTTATGTCATTTGTTAGTTCCATGAGGTTTACTTCAAGATGCTTATTCATAAGCATATTCGAATCGGAGACATAGCTTTCGCCCAGATTTGCGTCTTTGAAATCTTTAGTGCCGTAAATAGATACCCATTTTTTCTTCTTCTTTTTCAGCGTGGATTGTTTTATTGGTTCGTTTGCCATTTTGTCATGCTACCTGTTCAATCTTGCCCAGATAGTTCTTTACCTCCGTGATGAATTGGTCGTCTTTTTCTTGCGATATTACTGCCCCGGCAGCATTTTCATGGCCGCCTGTCTGGCCCCCAACTATTTTTATTACATCTTGCAATATATTTCTCAAACTTATTTCTTTACCATTGCCAGATATTCTCGCACTTATCTTAGTAAAGCCGTCTACAGTATGAGCCATCGCGATTATTATAGTGCCGCTTTTATAAATGTTACTCTTTGACAATATAGAGGCTGTCGTGCCTATCAAAGTGTCCTTAATGTACTCCTCGGCATTTATTATTGTGAGATTTTCAAGCTCAATTATTCTGCCAGTTTTCCTGTTCTTATGGAACCAGTTTAGCGAGTTTATTATTTCTATCTTGTAGTTTGCCAAGACTTCATTGGCTTGCTCCTTTGATTGACTGTCATTCAAACAAACACCTAACCCTATTGATGCCTTATTAAGTCTAGCGCAAGCATTCAACAGAGTGCTGAATTCTCTCAAGTCTTTGTATATTCCATCTTCTTTTTCGTTTTTCAGCAAATAAATATTTCCGAGGACGTCTTCGGGATCGGATTTTTCATCCTTCATCCTTTCAAGAATTATACCACCTACAAGTCTTTTTATTTCATCACTAGTCAAATTAGAGAGCTTCCTGTATTTTCCTAGCTTGTCTTGCAGCGGTATGTCGAGGTTTTGCAGGAAACTTATAGAACCTTTTTCATCTCCTGTCACACCAGGAATGAAAATCTCCGTGCTGTATTCGAGAATTTTATGCAATGGCCTTGTTTGATAGCCAAATAGCCTTAAGCCCGTCTTTATCTCTATATGGCTTAGGGAATCTTCTAATATTAATCTGTTCAATCCAGAGAATCCTTTATTTTCCTGCATATCTCCCACAGCACCTATAATTGCAAGATATGCAGAATCTATGTTTTCAGTATCGATTGTCTTTGCTAGCAAATATGAAATTCCCGCTGCTGAAATTCCAGTTTCTCCATCCACGTTAAATGCAAGAGGATTAATGAAAATGCCATTGAAACCTGTTTCAATGAAGTGATGATGGTCAAAGACAAATACATTTCTGTCTTTCAATAAATTGCCTATATATTCAAGAGAGCTGCTTCCCAAATCAAGGAAAACAACATTCTCATAAGATTCATATGAGAGTTCCTTTATCACATCATTTGTAAGATTTTTAACAAAGCTTACAACAAAACTCATCTCCAGCCTTTTCAAAGCCTTAACAAGGATTGCTGCTGCAGTAATTCCATCGCAATCATTGTGGCTTATTATCCTTATAATGCCTTTGCTTGAAACTAATTTCTCTGCAGCTTCCCCCAATGAATAAAAAAAGTCATTTTCCATATTCAGCTTATTAAAAGTTTAGCTTTGTCTCTTTCGTATTTCCATGCTTTCGGCAATACGTCATTATTTTTGTAATACTTAATGAGCCTGTTTATTTTGCTTTCTGTAAGCATCATGCCTCTCTTTGCTGCCATGTCTTTCTTATTTTGTTCTAGATGTTTCATCAAATCAATGTCTCTTTTTATTAAAGCCGTTAAATCTTCAGGCACTTTTGAAAGAAGACCATTCTTCTTTAGAATGTCTGTTATGCTTTTAATTCCTAGAGTCCTTACATCCGGAACTCCATAGCTGTCCCTTAAAACCAGGCCTATTTGGCTTGGTGTTTTGTCGGCCTTTGCCAGCTTTACTATTATAGACTCCAATTCATTCTCTGAATACCTAATCCAGACTTTTTTTGTGATTTTTACTGGTTTTTTGCTTCCGCTTTTTCCATGCTTTCCTGAATACATTCTTGCCATTTTACGCTCCTAAAGCTTACAGAACTCACATAACATGGTATAAGTAAGCTTTCAACCGACTTATCCTAATAATGCTTGAAAATTATTTGTTTATAAATGTTTCTCTAGTTTGCTTTGTGAGAATTTCGCTAATCTGCTGTAATAAGGACTGTTTTTTAATCTGCTGACATCTCCCATTAATCTTTCTAGGTTCTCGCGGATATCTATTTTATACCGGGCGGAATTTCTTCTTGCAAGATTAACTAAGTCACTTACATATACTACAGACTCGTCTGTCAATTTCTGGTCATCTAATATTTTTGAGGCCATAAAGAAATATGTATCAATTTCGTCTACTTGAATTAAATTCTTGAAATCTTCATATCTCTGGGGTATTACCTGATTAAGAACCGTTTTTATGAAACCTTCATAAACTTTTGAAGGATCAATATTATTTTTAATAGCCTCGCTTTCAAATTCCTGCAATAAGAATCCTGGATAATATTGAAGGCCGATCATCAAACCATAGCCACCGGAACTGAAAGAATCTGCCAAAAGAATTTTGTCGCTGAGTCTTTCGATTAAACTAGGCTCTCCATTGTTTTCTCTAACTTTTCTATAAATCAGAGCCATCTTTATTCTATCTGAACTCTAGTTCCTACACTCTGGCCAGGCAAGCCTTTCTCGAAATGAACCCTTAAAGCGCCTTTGCTGCCATGGAAATTGGTTATTTTACCTATCATCTCTTTTCCAGAACTAGTCTTCCAAAAAACTTTCTTGTTGATCAAAGACTTTGCCTTTTCTTTATTGTCTATTGAATCCACTTGAATAATCATCTGATTGTTTGTTTGAGTGTGCTTCCCCTGCCTGAAGTTCATTATTGTTCCGTCCATAAATTTTCTACAAAATCACAGCTTTTTAAATGTTTTGATTGTTTTGAGACCTGTGCGAAATAGCCGATAATATTAATTTTTTAGCTTAATTATTGAGTTAATATGATTTTTTAATATTCTTAATAAACTCTTTTTCTCCCCAATTATATCATTAAATAAGTTATATAAAAAGTTTCTCATTAAAATTTTTAAGCCAAAACAAAGTTTTAAATAACTTTCTATATACTATAAAATATATATCATAAGGGGCAATAAAAATGGCATTAATAGATAGAGTATTAGGAAGATATAAGAAAGAAGTTAGTGCGTTAGTAGAAGGAACTTATTCTGATGAGTGGGGCACTTTACAATATAAGTTTGTTGATTTACCTTTAGAAGCTACATCTGCTGTAAATGATGGTGAAAACAAGTATAAATTATACGGAATAACACCAGATTTCGAAAGAATTATACCTTTAAACACAGATATTGGAGATTTAGAAGTAAATGTGGGAGATTTAAGATATCTTGGAAATTATAGACCTATAGACAGGGTGAGATCTTTAATATTAAGAGACGGCAGAATTTTTATTGATGAACAAATGCTAGAACAAGGTTATGCGGAGCGTTTACCTCAATTATTAAAACATGCAAAAGATAAATTTACAGTAAATGAAAAGTCTTGAATAAATTTTACTCAAACAAAATTATTTAGTCTACTTTTTAGCTGAATAAAGGCGCGATATATAGTTTATGGAATTTCATGCAAGAATAAAAGTAAAAAAGATTTATATATTTAGAGATAAAAATATATTTGATGAAAAATCTTATGCTTGTTAATTTTAAGGATTATAAGGAGGCTAGTTCTGATAGGGCAGTCAAACTGGCTAGAATATGTTATGATGTGGGCAGAAAGCACAAGAAGGAAATATGGGTTGCTGTTCAAGCTTCGGACATCTTCAGAGTTTCTAGGAAAGTCAAGATAAAAGTATTGGCGCAGCACATAGACCCCGTCGAAGCTTATAGAAGTACCGGATTTGTGGAAGCAACTGATGTCAAGAAAAATGGGGCATATGGAACTTTGCTGAACCATAGCGAGCACAAGCTTAATTTTAATGATTTAAGAAAGGCTGTTCAAATGGCCAGAAGGGCTAAACTAAAAATTATCATATGTGCTGCTAGTCCAAATGAAGTCAAAAAAGTCAAGACATTAAAGCCGGATTACATTGCGATTGAGCCTCCGGAATTGATAGCGGGGAATATTTCAGTGAGCAGGGCAAAGCCCGAAGTCATTACAAAATCTGTCAAGCTGACTAGGATAAAAGTTTTGTGCGGGGCTGGAATAAAGACAAAAGAGGATGTTGAAAAAGCAATAAGGCTTGGAGCAAAAGGAATATTAGTTTCTTCAGGAATAGTATTAATCAAAAGTCCAAGGAAAGTACTTGAAGACTTTGCAAAGGCTATTTAGGCAGCTCAAACTTCATCAAACTTTTATTAATTCTTTGTTCCTGGCTGAAAAATATTTTGATTGTCTTTTCTAATGCTAGGAATAAAACTAGACCGATAGATATTGCTGCCAGCATAAAAATCCAGTCATTTAATTCCAGGCTAGTTGTTTTGAAAAACCTGCCCAATGGAGTATATATTAATAGTATGTGGAGCATCAAGGAGCTTAAAACAGCCAATAATAGATATTTATTCGACTTTAATATTGGAATGTCAAAGACTTTTCTTATGAAGAACACCATTGCCAGCTCTATTATAACTAGAGTTGTGAAGGCCATCGTCTGCGCCTTTATTAAGTCATGCTGCAGGTAGTTCGTGAAAACATAAATAACTGTGCTTACTACTATAATATTAGACAAGATTATTATCGTAGCGAGATCTTTTGTGATTATGCTTTCCTTCAGTTTTCTTGGCTTGTTTTGCATTATATTTTTCTCAGGAGGATCAACTGAAAGGGCCAAAGCAGGAAAGCCGTCTGTAACAAGATTAAGCCATAATAACTGCACGGCTATTAAGGGCAATGGCCAGGAGCTTAAGGCAGCTATCAATATTATTAATATCTCGGCTATATTCACTGAAAGGAGATAAGAAACAAATTTTTGTATGTTTGCGTAAACAATTCGGCCTTCTTCTATTGCATTGACAATACTATGAAAATTATCATCTACTAGTATCATGTCTGATGCCTCCTTGCTTACATCCGTTCCCGTTATGTTCATAGAAATGCCGATGTCTGCTTTTTTCAATGCCGGAGCGTCATTAACACCATCGCCAGTTACGGCGACTACATAGTCAAGGCTTTTTAATGCAGAAACAATCCTTAATTTGTGCTCTGGAGTTACTCTTGCGAATATATCGTATTCCTCTGCAATTTTTTTAAGCTCGCTCTCGTTTATAGAACCAAGCTCTTTTCCTGTTATGGCTTTGCCATTAATTCCAACATCTTTTGCGATTGCAACTGCAGTGGTTATATAGTCTCCTGTGACAATCTTCACCTTTATTCCAGCAGCACTGCATTTTTTTATGTCTTCCTTGATCGTTTCCCTTGGAGGATCAATCATCCCTTGCAAGCCAACAAAAACCAAGTCTTTTAGTTTAGAGTCATTTTCTTTGTATGCAAATCCGAGAACCCTTAATGCCTCCTCGCCAAACTTATTGTTTACTTCAAGTATTTCCCGTTTCTTTATATCAGTTAACCTTATTTTTTTGTTTCCTATCAGAATGAAGGAACACATGTCAATTATTATGTCTGGAGCACCCTTGACAAACAGGATTTTTTTATTATTATAACCATTAATAGTAGCCATGTACTTATTTTCTGGGTTAAATGGGATTTCATCCAGCTTTTTGTAAGAAGAATCTATTTTTTCTTTATCAAGGCCATATTTTGAAGCGCTTACAATTAAACTTGCTTCTGTCGGATCTCCGGTTATTTGTTTTTTGTTGAAGTCTACAAAGGCATTGTTACATATTAAGCCTATTGTGAGTAACTTTTCTAGATCAGGAATTTTCTTTCCTGTAATGAAAGAGCCCTTATTGCTGTAGCCGATGCCAGCAACTTCTATAATTTTATTGCTGCAGTATATTTTCCTTACAGTCATCTCGTTTTTTGTCAGGGTTCCGGTTTTATCACTTAAGATTATGTTTGTGGAGCCTAGTGTTTCTACTGCCGGCAGCTTTCTTATCAATGCGTTCCTCTTGCTCATTCTTTGGACTCCTAGAGCAAGAGAAATAGTTACTATGGCCGGCAGGCCTTCAGGTACTGCAGCCACAGCAAGGCTTATAGCAAGCAAAAAAGCACTAAGCAGACTGTCGCCTTTCAAAACCAGCATCACTAAAATAAACGTGCAGATAAATAATGCAATAACCCCCATTTTTTTGCTTAAATCGTTAAGCTTTTGCTGCAAAGGCGTTTGTTCTTCTTTCTGCTTTTGTATTAAATTGGCTATCTTCCCGATTTCTGTTTCCATTCCTGTCTTTACAATCATTGCTTTTGCCTTTCCTGAAGTAACTATGGTTGATGAGAATACCATATTCTTCTGATCTGCAACCACTGCGTCTTCTTTTAAGACAGAAATACTTTTGTTTATTGGAGAAGATTCTCCTGTGAGAGAGGCTTCTTGTGTTTGAAGCGTATAGACTTCAATGAGTCGGCAGTCGGCGGGAACCTTTGAGCCCTCTTCTATAATTACGATGTCTCCCGGAACTAATTCTTTTGCGGGAATTTTTACTTGTTTGTTGTCTCTTAAGGCTGTTGCGTTTAAAGCTGTCAATCTTTTCAATGCCTCAATTGCTTTTTCCGACTTAAATTCCTGGATGAAGCCAAATACCCCATTGAAAAAAACTATTATCAGTATCAATAAGGCGTCTTTAAACTCGCCCACAAAAACAGAAAGCAATGCAGCGATCAGTAAGATTAATATTAGAAAATTATTAAACTGCTCCAGGAATAAAATGTAAATAGGCTTTCTTTTTGCTTCCCTGATTTCATTGAAGCCATATTCAGAAAGCCTTTTCTTTGCTTCTGTGGATGTTAAGCCTTTCTCGCTTGAATTGAGATTTTTAAGAATGTCCTCAATACTGCTAGAATGAAAATGAACCATAAAAATAAATTTCTACTATTATATATAAATGTTAATTACTACAAAGAGATAGTTTAAAAAAATAAAAAGTAAAAGAAAGATTAAAAGTTCTTTCTTTTAAAGTCCATCAGCCATCTTGCTGCATCATTCTTCATTCCCAAACCTAGGCTAATGCCTAGAGCGAGGGCCATTCCCACTGCCAACGACGCAATTACTATCAATATCAAGTTCTCCACCAGAGAAATTTCTAGGCCAAGTTGCTTCAAGCCTATTACGGTAGCGAGCAACATTATCACTACTTTTAGCAATGAGCCTACCATTTTCATGCCCTTCATTTGAGTGTGTTCTGTTATTTTCATGTCAACGACGTGGGCTATTGTGATTCCTACAAGGAAAACCAATATTGCGGCGATAGCATTTGGAAGCCATCTGACAAGCCTGTCAAGCAATGAAGTAAGAGTGCCCACGGCCAATATGTCAACAGCAACCTGCAAGAATATTATGAATATGTACCATTTTGTGATTTCTCCAAAAACATTCGACCAATGAGTATGACCGATGCTGCCGACCATCTTTGATTTTTTTAATCTTGCGTCCAATCCAATCTTCTCGAGAATTAATTTCACCACATGTCCTATAACCAGAGCAATAAAATAACCGATTATCAGGACAATAACGGCTGCAACCAAACTAGGCAATATCGTCTTAAAATTTAGCCATAAAGTATAAAGCGGATCTAAAACAGCTGTACCAGTAGCTTCTAATCCATTTGACATTTACATACACCTCCTATTTTAATAAGAGATTTCAGTTTCGGGCATTATATATATTTTTGCGAACACTTTGAAATGATAACATAAATTGCATTATTTATTTTTCATTAACTGTTCTATTTTAAGAATCTCATTCAGCTTGTCTCTGTCTTTCTTATATATGCCGTATTTTATTACAGGGATTTTAAAAGCTATGCAAAAATGAACAATAAAATTTTCTTCAGTTTCATAATCTGCAGTCTCTAGTATTACACGGATATTATTTTTTTTGCATGATTCAATGAACTCATTCGCTTCAGTCAGGGAACCTAGGTCATTGAGCCTTAAGATTACGGCGCTTACGCATTTCTGCTTTATTGCCTTGTTTAAACTGTCTAATTTTGAGCCTATCAGTTTATTTCCTATAATGAGGCAGTTCAATTTCTTCTTTAATTCTGTATATCCCTTAAAATCGTTTTTTTCTAGAGGATCTTCGATGTAAGATAAATTGTATCTGTCTACCAGGCCGATTATATAATCAAGCTGCTCTTTTCTTTTGAATGATTTTTCCTTTTCTGAAGAGGAATAGTTCTTGTAATGGTAAAGTTTTGCTTCTTCATTGTAGAGTGAATCAGCGTCAAAATTTATCCCTATCCTGATATTGAACTTGAATTCATCTGATACTTGCCTGCAGATCCTGCTTAATAAATCCAGCAGATCAAAATTGTTGATGTCTGGAACTAATGCCCCTTGTAAGTTTATCTCGCCCCGAAAACTCTTATCGTATTTTTTAATTTCTCTTTCAAGCAGTTCATGCACCCTTAAATTTGCATCCATGCCCTTCCTGAAATCATTGTTTTCCAAAGAAAAAAGAAGCAATTGCCTGAAGTCAGAGCATCTTTTAATTTCGCTGTTCCCGACGATAACACCTAAAGGCCTCGGTATCATCTTCGTGCTTTTGTCAAGAAAACTCCAGAATTCATTTTTTGAAACTGCCTTAATAATTGTTGACTCTATTAAATAAAGCGTTTTTCTTAGTATCTTTTGTTCATGGCTTTTTATTATGGACTCAATCTTTTTCAAGTCATCCAAAGAATTTATTTCTAGGCTTTTTATTTTGCCATTAAAAGTATTGTTTATGAAGCGTATGTCATTTTCCAATTGCTCTTCCTTGTACAGGGAATTGTTGTAGAGACTTAGGCATGATTCAAGTTTGCTATTGCTTGTCTTTAAAATAAGCCTGATGCTTTTCTTGCCGTTCAAGGAAAACTTCTTTGCCTCTATAGAATTGATTATCATGCAACTTAATTGATGAGAAAATTTTATAAAAGTATTCAATTCATTGCTTTACTAAAAACTAGATCTTCTTACACCCCAGAAGAGATATATTATTGTTAGTACAATAAGGCCTAGTATGAATATTATTGGAACTAGTACTACAATTGCAGAATTTCCTTTCGATAGGCTATACAATTTTGATATTCCTATAATCATTAAGATTAATGAGTATATTATTGAAATAGACCCTACGAATGGAATGAGCAATAATACGAGGAAAGGTAGCATAGAATATGCATATGCCCTGTAAGCATCTGAATAAGTTCCAGAACCTTTAAGGCTTATGGCTAGGAGATGCATAATTCCTGCATATGCAAATGAGAATACAAAACTAAGCACTACAACTATCGCATAAAACAACCAAAAATAAGAAACATTCCTAGACATTGTAAAATCTATCGATATTGCGACAACAACAGAAAAAAGAGAAACTGAAATGTATGTTATTAATGAATTTTTTATTCCATATTCATTTTTTACTTGTTCAAAGAAATAATTTGGATTTGACAAAATGTACTTGATCTTATCTAATAAATTAATGTTCTGCTGAGCAATTTTATTTTTTGCCACATTAATTTAACTAGCAATCTGTTATTAAACATTTCGTAACATAATCTGAGTAACAAAAACTTTATTAACGAACTGAGTATAGTTTTTGTAATGGTCAAAGCACAATACATATTTTATGTTTTGGGCATTATATTTCTGTTTTCAACTGTGGCTTATTTTTCATACCAATATTTATTCAATTTAAGCAATACAATAAAGCTCATTATTTTAATATGCCTAATCATAGCATCTTTTTTTATAGCCGACTATTTGAGGGAGCGTGACATATAATGGTGTGGTACCCATTTTTGGGATATGGTATTTTCTGGGTTAGCTTGATAGTTGCGATAATACTGTATGCGATAAAAAGAAAATGGAGTCCTTTGGTTTATATGATTTCGGTTTCGTTATATATATTCACGGTAGGTTTTGTGATTGATATTTTTGAACTTAAGAAGAATGGGGTATTACTTATTTTATTTGCTTCAGCATTGATAATGATACTGCTTGGATGGTACTTGTCTAAAAAGCTGGACCCGCTAAAAACCGTTAAAAAATGAACTTGAAAATACTACTCGGTGTTGTTTTACCTTTATTTGTTATAATTGTATTGGCACTTCTAAGCAATTCAAATACGGGTTTGGAAATAGAAAAGACATATGTTAGTTCTGTCAATTTGAATTTGCTAGTTGTAAATGCCTCAAGGTACGACCCATATAATTACAATAAAGGACAGCTATTTTTGCAAAATATAACAATAAAAAATAATTTTTTCATGCCAAGAAAAGTTACACTACCTAATGTCTTTGGCTGTCTTAACGACCTAGAAACCAACACAAAGTTATATGTGACTCTGCAATATAATTACTATGACCGAGCAAGCAATTATGACCCCTATTACATAGGAGCGCCTTTAACACTCGGGTATTATGATGACTCTGATGGGGTAGAAATAGAGGCTAATGGTGAAAAAACACTTAGCATTTATGCAACACCGATTTATTATTATAGCACTATCTACGGAAATTATTTAAATTATGATGAATTGATTTTAATTGAAAAAGATGGTCAAAAATATTATGATTGTTCACAGTTGACTGATAAAGATTTACAGAATGCAGTCCATATAAAAATAATAAAATAAAAATTTAAAAATTATAATCTCTCAGGCATGCTTCTCTTTATTGATATTGGAATTATGTTCTTATCAAATTCAAGCTTTGCAATCTTTATCGGATCGTACCTTAAATTCTCTAGGTCTTCCTCGCTTAATTTCAATAATAGCGGTGCACCCATAGAAATCTGCAACGCCCTTGCCCCGATTAACCGCGCCCTTTCATATTTAGTGAATTTCATGTCAGCCATTTTTTGCTCCTAGATAAGTTTTCTC
>JBBSWI010000038.1:0-38263 GCA_038046405.1 Nanobdellota archaeon
AACAAGATTCTTGTTTCCTAAGTAATTGATTGTTATCAAATTATTGTCTGTTGAAATATCTGCAAAAGAGATAAGGTCATAATAATCTCCATTATAGTATTTGAATACATCTCCTGAATAAATTATTGCGTTGTGCAAGCCGTTTCCTAAATTATAGACTTCCGTCCTTGCATCAATAATCATTGAGTTGTCTTCGCTAACGTAAGTTGTTGTTATAAATGCAGGAACTGCAACATTAGAAACAATGGCTGTTTCTGTTGTGGAATTTGTTATATTAGAATATGCTAATAGCAATTGTTCAGATACGTTTGTGTAATTTAAGTCGGGATTACTGAAATTTTGGGGTTCATTAGATATTAATGTTATATTAGTTACATTTAAATTAGTTATATCACTGGGAGCAGTATTATTCGTCTCATTTGAAGAAAGATTTTCTAAACTTAATGTTACTGCAACAGCAAGCAAGGAGATAGAGATAAGTATAATTATGTAAGAAAGCTTACTTCTGACTAGGCCCCCCTTTACTCCCATCTGTTTTTTGAGATAAGATTAAAAACATTTAAAACTATTTATTTAACCCCATAGTAGCTATTTTCTCCATAATTAGCATATACACTTCAGGATCATTAATCAGTTTGTTCATCAGTTCATCACTTTTATTTCTTAATTCAGATTCTTTCAGCCTTTTATCCTCTAGCTGCATTGCTGTCTTAATATCCAATATTCCCGCACATTTTGAGCAGAATTTAGCATCGTAGTTGTTAATATGGGTACATTTATGACATTTAATTGGCTTTAATGAAGATTCCTTCTCTTCTTTTGTTAATTTAACACCATTCAATACTAATAATGCTGCATCAGTTTCCTTTCCACTCATATGAATGTATGTAGCGGGCATTCCGCTTCCCTGTACCCATCCAAGATATTGGTTCATCTGAAATTCAGTCAAATGATTAGCTAGATAAGTCGCTCTGGAATGTCTAAAGAAATGAGGATTGTGTCTTTTGTTGATATTGCATTTCTTGAATAATAATATTAAACTATTCCTAGCCGTCTGGTATTTCATAATTTTATGATGATTCGTTGTTCCTATGTTAACCCAAACAGGACTTTCCAGATCCTTCTTTGATGGATGGCAGTCAAGCCATGTTGCTAAGTAATTAGTTGCTGCTATTATCCTTATTCTTCTGCTGCCAGTCTTTCCATTCACATTCATTAATATACCATGCTCATCAAAACTGATATTCTTAATCCTTAAAGTCAATAACTCTCCAATTCTGCAGCCAGACTCAAACAATAAAGCAATAAATGCCTTGTCTCTAGGATGTCCTGCATTTTCTATTAATTTTTTGATGTCATCTTCTGTAAGCAGCTCAGACTCTGCTGGCAGTCTTTGCTCATTCCTGCTTATGGCACATTTTATCCATTTAACTTCATCTGGATAAAACTCATTTTTTCCCTTTAGCCATTTGTAAAATTTCTTAATTACAACCTTGTAGTCATGTCTAGTCCAGGCAGTATAATTCCTTTCTTGGATTATTGTGATATATCGTTCTACATCTCTCTTTTTAACTTGGTCCAAATCTTTGTCCAAAATTATTGCTATAAGTTCCATAGTTTCTATAAGCTTTACTACTCTAGGTTTACCTAATCCGCATCTTATGCAATTATCTTTAAACCTCAGTATTATTCTTTTATTCCTCTCGGAGATGTCAGATTCTTCTAGTTTCCTTATTGTAGAGTTGTATCTAATTTCAAAATTTTGAGGGTCTAGTTTTTGCTCCATTTTTTGTTTCTCCTAGAAATAGCCAAAGTGCCTTATTTTTATAATAATTTAGACTTAGTGTAAGCTTACTAAAAGCTTAAATCAGGCCCAAAAGGATTTATATCTAATCTCTATTCCTCTTCCGAGGCTACTTATAAGCCCTTGAACTTATGTAGTATATGGTTTTTAAATAAGAAAAGGAGACTATATGCTATGAAACAGGGCATAATTGATAAAAACAATGCTACAATAGGCAAATTTCTAAGAGATAAACGGGCAGATGGCAAGAAGAAGCTAAACAAGAATCCTCGATGAAGCCAATTAAATGTCCTAGATGCGATAATATTAATAGTTATGATTCTAAATTCTGCTCTAAATGTGCAGGAATTCTTGATATAGAAACTGCTATGAAACTTGAAGAGAAAAGATTGAAAGAACTAGAAACTAGGAAAGAAGGCGATGACATAATGAACATGCTAATAAAAGATCCAGAAGTTAGGAAGCTTTTAATGGAGAAAATAGCTATGATGGGATTGAAATAGAAACCTTTATAAGTAAGATAATCTTATTGATAAGATATACTTACTTAGGAGGTAATTGATATGGAAAAGGTTGAAATAACATCTATGAGTTCAAGAGGCCAGATAGTAATACCATTTGATTTGAGGAAAAAAATGAAATTAAAAGAAGGAGAAAAATTCACAGTTTTTGGGAATGAAGAAACTATAATTCTCAAGAAATTGGAAATGCCTTCTTTCGAAGAGTTTGATAATTTAATCAATAAAACGAGAGAATTTGCCAAAATGAAAGGGATAAAGAAGTCAGATGTAAATGAAGCTATGAAAAGAGTGAGAGGATGAAGGTTGTTTTAGATACTAATATATTCGTATCTGGAATATTTTGGAAAGGAGACTCGTATAGGATTTTAGATATGTGGAGAAATAGAAAGTTTACATTGATAACTTCCGAGCCTATAATCCAAGAGCTTATTGAAGTTCTTAATGATTTTAAAATAAAACTTTCAATTGATATAAGAGAAGAATGGGTGAATATCATAAGGGCTAATTCTATAATAGTTGATCCTGAAGAACATTTTGATGTGTCAATTCATAAAGATGACAATAAGTTTATTGATGCTGCTATTGAAGGTAATGCTGATTATATCATCACTCAAGATAATCATTTATTGAGAATAAAGGAATTTAAAGGCACTAAGATAATAAAACCTGAAGAAATTATTTAGATAGATTTTTAAGCCTTATTTCTTACACATTTTAATGGAAGTTTCAGACGCTTTAAGCCCTATTGACTATAGATATCTTTCTAGAGATGAAGAACTAAGAAGTAAAGTTAATAGTTACAGCGGTTTAGATATTGTTCCTAGAGTAAGAAGAATTATACCTGAAATACTTATTCCTAGGCTTAATTATCTTGAATCAAAACTTGAAGATATAGCAAGAGAAAATAAAGGTAAAGAAATATTCAGGAGAACTGACGGCCAACTTGATTGCAAAACAACAGTTGATGAAATCTTTGATGAATATAGTACTAGATTAGACAGAAGAATTAGCCAATTGGAAAAGATTTATACTCATATCTATGGTTCAGAAGCTGAAATAAATGAATATCTTTCTGATATTGTCTATTATGCAGTTTCGGCATTTTCTGTAGAGGCAAATATAGCTGATGATATAAGGCAACTATTCAGGTCAGAGATACAGGAGTTTAGTTTTAAAGAATTTGGAAATGCACGAATTGGATCAAGCACTATGCCTCATAAAATGAATCCTGCCGAATTTGAGAATATCAAAAGCCTGTGGAAGGCCTATGTGCCAAGAGTTACTTATGCAATCTTAAGCCAGATTACAGAGCACCAAGGCGATTCAACTAATGAAGACTTTCCATATTTTGCTTTTGAATTATTAATTGCTTTAAGCTATGCAACTAAAAAACTAGAAAATTCATTAGGAAACATAATTATCAATGCCGCTGAATAAATAAGTTTATAATAATCTTCTTTTTTAGTGACCTACTCCCCGCACTAAAGTGCGGGGCTTCTATGTGAAGGAAGCGAGTCTTAGCTGGTGTATGTCTTCTTGATTCTTCACATAATTGTCTACTGTATCAACTGTGTTGTATCCAACACTACCAGCATATGCTCCAGGACTCCAGAAATGTCCTTTAGGATATCTAAGTCTGAAATGTTCATTTGCTCTAAAAATGATGTATGACGATCCTCCCTTAAGGAGCTGCAGAGTCTTGCTCTGCGACATGTTCAATGGCAATTCACAACTGACATGAACATGTTCAGGTATTACTCCTAACTCGCGAATTTTTATGCTATGCCGATCAGCTTGTTGCCTGATTGCAGATTCGCAAAGATTTTTATACTTGTCCTGCCTAAACATATTATAATGATATTTAGGGCACCACTCAAGATGCTGGATATTCAATCCAACCTTATGTGCATAGTGTTTCATTTTGTTCTCCTGGCAAAGGAAAGCTCACGCTAACTCTAATGTTGTGCGTGGCAAGATTCCGTTGCCACGTTTTTTATTTTTTGCATAAAGAAATAGATTGCGCCATTCATCCACTAACTAAAGTAAGTGGATTTCTGGCGAGGATATTAAAACTTTCTATATACCGATAACTTTACAGACACATTCAAATCCCTTCTTTTGCTACCCAAAACATACATGCCATTCCGAGGCTCTAGACTCTCTGTCGCAAAAAAAAGAAGAGTTTATATAATCTTAAGTTCCAGAATTTTTTGATGGCCAGCATAAATCCGTTCAATGGCAGGAAGGATTTGTTAATAACATTCTATGGTGAAAATGACGATGCCATGGCGATGTTCAAGGTTTTGGCGCTTGATTTTAAGAATGCGCAGCAAATTCAATTCTTAGAGAAGTATATCAATCAAAAGCCTTACAATGAAAATGGAATTTTATCATTCGAAAAGGATATTGAAAAAGAATTCAAGGAAATAGGAGCTCTAGGCTGTCAAAACATAAGCAAAAATATTGAATCTACTGAGGGCAACATTAAATGGCTTAAGTGTGATATAACAAGAGAATGGTAATAAAAATTAATTCTATTTTTAATTAACTATGCCTATTAAAAACATTTAAATATAAACTAATCCAGTTAGAAACATATCGGGGGTGAAGATGTATGGGTGATTACGCTGTAGGACACGAAAGCAGGAAGAAAAAACGCTATAAGTCATACAAAAGGGGCGGTCCTAGAAGGACAAAAGAACAAAAGATTTGAATTTAATTTTTTTGGGCTCATGGTCTAGCGGTTATGACACTTCGTTGACGTCGAAGAGGTCCCCGGTTCGAATCCGGGTGGGCCCAGATTTTTTAAGTGGGCCAGCCGAGCATAGCTAGGCATAGCTAGGGATTTGAACTAAAGAAAAATAAGAAAAAATTTAGTTAGATTTTATTTTCTGTTTAGTATCTGTTCTAATCTTTGATCTGGTCTTAAAGGTCTTTCCCAAGAAGATTCACTCATTTCTTGTCCAAATCTTTTTACAATTTTTGTAACATAATCTGGTTCTCTGCCTGTAGATGAAACATTCATACGAACTAGGTTATCAGAGAGCTCTTCTATTTGTATTACAAGTCCATCTGGCATAAGTAATCTTTCTCCTATAGCTCCACTAGGCAAATAATTAGAATCTACCTTTGAAACAGCTACTGCCTCTTGCATAAATGCTTCTCTTAAAGCAGCATACTTTCCACGAAGCCCAGGCAATTCGTAATATACACTTTTTATTTTCATTTTTATTTTACCTCACTATTTTGTTAATTTCTATGCAAAATTAGAAGGATTCATTATTTATAAATCTTTCGTTTTGTTATCACTTATAAGAAATAACATGCGCCAGCCGGGATTTGAATTCTAAAAAATGAATAAATTAATAAAGCAATAACAATAAATTCGATGTGCCCAATATATGGGGTGGACCCATATAAATTAACTACAAAAACAAAATATTATAAATAATATTGATATTATAAGTATCATAAATAATACGAAAACTATAAATACTATTAATAATACAAAAAGAATATGAAAAAAGAGGTTAGTAAAGCAAACATTAGCATAACTATAAACACATTGCTATTAAAGAACCTAGATGAATTCTGTCAAAAGAATTATTCAGTCAGGTCAAAAGTAATAGAACAATCAATAAAAGATTTTTTGAAAAAAGAGGTAGGCCGTGAAAAAAGGTCAGATTAGTTTATTCATTATCATAGGTGTTGTAATTGTTTTTATAATTGGAATATTATTTTTCTTCCGCTCGCAAATACTAAAATCAGAATTAGAAAAACAGTCGGATAGCATTCAAGTAGTTCCAGAGCAATTAAGGCCAGTAAAGCAAGAAATTGATAATTGCATTTCAGAAGTTTCAAGACAGGGCCTCGAGATTATAGGATTTCAGGGGGGCTATATAGACTTGCCAAAGGACTTATTGCCCAGAAGCTCATTCAACCAGTTTTCAAATTCATTGCAGGTTATGCAGGATTCAGAAACAGCATATTGGTTCTATGAAGACATCAATGGTGTGCAGAAAAACCAAGTTCAGACAAAAAAACAAATAGAATTTAGTCTTAATGATTACATCAAATCAAACCTTGACACTTGTCTAGTAAGTCTTGAAACATTCAGGGATGAGGGTTATGAAATAAACTTCAAGGACAAGATTGATGTAGACTCAAAAATACAAGACCAGTTCATAGAAATTCTAGTTGATTATCCTGTAGAGATAAGCTATAAGGGCATAGGCAAGATTATCAACAGCCATTATTCAAAAATTGACGCGCCTCTAGGTCAACTATATGACCTTGGAGTTGATGTGGTAAATTCGAATAATAAGATATACTTTATAGAAAATAAAACCCTTGATGTTTTGGCAGTATACAGCGACATTCCATACACGGGGCAGAGCCTTAATTGCGTGCCTAGAGTATGGCTTAAGCAGGATATTGAGAAGAACCTGAAAAATTACATTGACATAAACATAAGATCCATCAAGGTAAAAAATAATCTCGGAACAAATGCGGGCACTTATTTTATGCTTGAAACCTCTAAAGCCTATAATGATATTGATACTAATTTCTATTTTAGCAAGGAATGGCCATTCGAGTTGAAAATCAACGGAGATGAAGAAGTCCTTGAAGAGGATCCTATTATTGCTGGTAATAATCCTGCCACTAAACTGTTGTTTGGAATTTTCTGCTTTAATTCATACCAGTTTGTTTATGACATAAAGTTTCCTGTATTAGTTCAACTCACAAAAAATGGCTACACGCTGCAATTCGCAGTCCAGTCGATAATACAAAAAAACCAGCCAAGGATTAATCGTGCCGTTTTTGAGAACATAGAAAGCGATGAAAATCGGTTCTGCACAGCCTCAAAGACAAGCAATGTAATTTATGCATTGAACTTCGAGAACGGGGCTTCTTTGGAAGATGCTAGTGTAAAGGTAAAGTGCATCTCTTCAATATGCGATGTGGGAAAAACAAAGCTTCAGGGCCAGGAATCATACCTTGACGCTCTAACTCCAAGCTGCCTGAATGCAGAGATAATTGCTTCAAAGGAAGGCTTTAATGACGCTGTAACTATCGCAAACACCAATGAGCAAGGTTCTATAAATCTTGAGCTAAAGCCAAAGCACAATTTAAAGGCTGAATTGAAAGTGATAGAAAATGGCCAAGTAAGAAGCTTATATGACAATGAGAATGTGCTTGTCCAGTTTATAGACAGTGATGACAATTATGCTGTGACCATAGACAAAAATATTGAATCAACCGAGTTAATAGCGGGAAGCTATGATGCCAGTTCATTTTTAATCGTCTCGGGCCTTAATATTACGCTTTCAGGAACTGATGTGGAGAAATGCGTTGATATTCCAAAATCAGGTGTGCTAGGCTTGGTTGGACTGAAAGACCGCAAGTGCTTCTCCACAAAAATAGATCCTTTAAATGTCGACCAGGTGATTAGCGGTGGAGACAAATTCGGCCTTGAATTGTTTAAAGATGACCTTTCAACAGCCAGCAAAATTGTGATTTATGTAACCAAAAACCCTACTCCAGAAAGCATTGAAGAGTTGAAAAACGAAATTAATCTTATTGAAACAAATAGTAATAATCCAGAATTTAAATTGCCGCAATTAACATGAAAAAGACAATATCAATAATGCTAATGCTTGTACTTTTGCTTAGTAATATAAGCATTGCTAATGCGCAAGTATCCAGCCTTGACTTAAATGAGCCAAGCGAGGACATTTCATTGTATCCTTATGCATATCAGCCTCTAGTTGTTAGTACCTATGACTTAGTCACGCCAAGCGGTCCTGGCCAAGGAAATTACTATCCAGTCTATGTGGTATTGCGAGGAATAAAAACCAATCCTATAATAGACATTGCAAAGATCGACAGAATATCTATTAATCTAGATCAGTCTGTATCTAAATATGCAACATCAGTAAGCCATCGAGTTCCTATAAAGCAAACATACAGCCTAGACAATATGGGCTATCTGCTTGTCTACCTGAATAAAAACGCATTCAAGAATGAAAATGACGTTCCTGAATCCATAGACCTGAACTTAAAGGCCAATATATATTACAAGGCAAGTGCAGGTCTTGGAATATTCCAGCAAGACATCTTGCTCCAGGAGCTTAATGAAAATGATTTTATTTCAGACAAATCAAGGTACAGCTTCTGGAACGGCCGTGGCTATTTAAGGCTTGAAAATCTAGATGACAATAAAGCGGCAATTTCAGTCTACGATGGCCAAGGAATAAAGATAAGGAACCTAATCCAATTAGTTCCGGGACAAACAAGTGACTTGATAAATTTAAGGAGATTATTCTTTCAAGAGCAGACTCCATTGGCTGATAAATTCAGGATCGAATACATAAAGCCTGTTTCCGGAGAGAAAGCAGCCACAATCCAGCTCTATATCAACAATAAGTTGGAATATGTAAAAAGATTCGAGCGTGAGCAATTATATCAGGGAAGTGCCTGGTACATAAAAGAGATTGTATCCGGGAATATTCAGAATAAAGTTGTGTTGCAGAATTCCGACACAAATGAATTGCTAACAATATATAAAAACCAAAAGACAAAATACAACTGTGAGTTAATAAGCCTAGACGACTGCACATTGATTCCGGATTGCGGTCTTGTTAATGGAAAATGTGTAAATAAGTATGAAACAAGCCTCCCAAGCATAGAATCGGCAAACAGCCCAAGTTCAAGTCAAGATGCTAGCGTAGAGATTAAAAAAATTAAGGAGCTGTACGATCCTATCTATAAAGACCATAAAGAAATTGAAAAACAAGTAAACTCATTAAGCAAAGATGCTTTGAAAATTCAGGCTAACGTAATTTCAGGCAAGCTGAATTCAATAGCAAACAATTACTTGGACTTCATGAAGCAGAATCCTCGTTCTGAGAACAATCCTTATTTCAGTGCCGCGCAAAGCAGGCTTGCGTATTCAGATTTCGGGACTAATAGCATCTGGCAGTTGCTTGATAAAGTATACAAAGCCACGGACGATCCAGCATACAAGAATTACCGTGATGAGATACAAAGGCAGTTATTGCTTATATTAAAAGAAAGCACAAATCCTGTTAGTGTAAGCGAGACATTGACGGAATTAAACTCTCGCGCATATTATGAAGTGTCAATACAATATTACGAAAATTTATTGAATTCATTCTCAGATGCAAAAGACATTGATGACAAGGACAGGGAATTAGCTCCGATAGCACAAAGAAGGATCGCTGAAATCTATCAGAACAATCTCTATGACCTAGACAAGGCAATACAAGCATACAAATTATTGCTGAACAAGTTTGCAGAATCAGATTATGTGAAGTTGCAGCAGTATGAGATACAAAAAATAATCACCTTGCTCGAATATAAAAAGAACTATGACGTCAACACAGAAGAGCTGATTGAAGGTTCCAATACAATCTCATTATCCCTGGACAATATCGAAGAGTATGGGCAAAGTTCTAAAGCGTATATTCTAGTAAACAACAACTTAAACAGTCCAAAATACAAGACTGGATACAAGCTAGGAGAGGGCATTGAAAGCCTGGATGGCTGGACATTAGACGAAATAAACGCAAAGACCGCAAGGCTGGTAAAAATTGGCGAGACAACGAAAGCGCCCGTGACATTAAAGCTCGACACAGAAGTTTCTCTGGATAATGTAAAGTTAAAATTAGCAAGGACAGACACCAAAAGCACAATTCTTGTAAGGATAATTCCGGGAGAGAATCGTGCATTTTCGCAATCAAAATTCAAAATCCACATTCCTATAGAAAAAAGATTGTTCCAGTTGACTCCGCAGCAGATTGACAAGGAAATAAAGCTAAGCCAAAATACAATAAACAGCCTAAACGGTGCGATAAGCAAACTGGATAAATTCAACATGCTATATATGGGATATTGCTATTTGACCGCGTCTGCTTTATTCATAAAAGCAAACTTAGAGGGGAAATTCGGAATCAAAGCAAGGAAGGAAGTTGTAGACAAGTGGAAGGACTATTGTACAGACAAGGTAAAGGCCTATAAGTTTAACAATCCAGAGGAAGGTACATACTCTAGTGTAGACAGGTGCTTGCGGGCATATAATGAAGAGATAGAGAATGATGTTGAAAAGGCAAAGTCAATAGTAGAGCAAGCAGAGAATAATCCCGACTTAAAAGACAATCCTTACAAGAAAGAAGCCTGGATAAAGGAGCAAATAACAAAAAATGAGATTGCGCAGGAAAGACCAAGCCAATTAACAGAAAAATATGTAGATGACTACTTGACAAGTGATTTTAATTCCTTGCAAGACAAGGTCAATTATGAAATAGGGCAATTGTCAAAGAAATGCTATGATGACCAAGGAAAATTTAATGCAAACTGTAATCTCGCCGAATTCGAGAACAGCTATCCAGATGAATACAAAAAATTTGTTTCAAGCTCCAGCTCTAGTGACAAAGAAAACGCATTCAATGCAATATTAAAACGCGAGACTCTGACAAAAAGCTACCAGTACAGGCAAGACTACTTGAATAAAGGATCTTCCCAGTATAAGGATTTGGAGGCAGACACTGCCGTGGAGAAGTTCTTTAATAAAATAAGCACCCCTAAATTAAGCTCTAAAGTTGCAAATGGCCCAATTCCAATAGACAAGTCAAACATAATCACTTATGACAATCATTTAGTTTATCTTGAAAATGGCAATTTACTTGCTTCGTTCGATTTGTATTCAGACAATGAAGCAACAATACTTGCAACCAATAAAGAAAGCAGTGTTTATTATATAAAAAAATCAGATGTCGTTCAGGAAGCTACTGTAGTTTCCAGGCCTGAATTTTCGTCATTCGCCTTGAAGATTGCATTAAGTGACGAGCCAAGTTCAAAAGGAAGGCTAAAGGCCATTACAATAGACAATAATCATTACATTCAAATCGACAAAAGAGGAGTTGACTCTTCAATAGTCAGCATATCTTTATGGAGAAGCAAGAATGACTATGAAATAGGCACTGGCAGTTTTATAGACACCTTTGACTATAAAGAGTGCAAGGACAAAATAAAAAGATTTTATGACATTAAAGAATTGACAAGAAGCAACGCTAATATAGACGCCTGTGATTTAATAAAAGAATCCGAGCAGAAGATAAATGAAAAAATAAATCAGTACCAGCCAGGAGATTCTGTTACATTACTTGGAAGCAAGTACTTGTTTGAAAGGTCTGTGCTTGAACAAAGCTCTCTGGAATGCGCAGATGTTCTCTCGATTAATGACTGCAGATTGCTTTCCGGTGCTTGCGATCCGGTGATGTGCCCGCCTTCAAGATTTGATTTGGATGGCAGATGGAAAGTAAGCAATGTGATACAGACAGGAATTGCCGGCGGCATAGTCTTGGGCTTGAAAAACTATGATCCCCCTTATGAGTTATTGCCGGTCTGCTTGACAGGGATAAATGCCGGCCTCAAAAATATGAGAAGCATCTTTGAAGGCTACAATCAATGCCTGCTTGATCATAAAAAAACAGGCCAGTCAGTAGGCGGTTGCAGTTATGTAAGAAGCATAGGCTTCTGCAAGGTTGCATGGGGCACCGCAACAGCATTGTTTAATGTTGTCGGCCCAGAAAAATTATTTTCATTGGGTGCAAAAGCAGTAGGCAGAGGTGGAAATGAGTATGTTGCAAACTTCCAGGAAAACATGAAGAGAAGCTCTGAATACGCAAAGTTCTTCACTTCCACTTATGGCCAGGGAATTTTGGCAGCATACAAAGGCAAGGGCACCCAAGAAATCGGCTCTGTGTTTTGCGAATCAGCCATTTACAGAAGGCTGCCAGGGCAAGGAAACATAGTTGATCAGCTATTGAAGCCGAGTGTCCCTGCGCAGTTTTTCGCTACCTTTGACGAAAGTCCTCATGCATTAATTTCCGGAGAAAGGGTAAGCACTTACAGGATATTCTACAACATTTACGCAGGCGAAGATCATGACATAAGATACTTAGTCACGTTAAGGGATGAAGAGACTGGAAAGGAAGAAAGAGCTTCATATTATGAATTATTGCCAAAGGGCCAGACAGCGCAGAAGACAGTGAACATCGAAGCAGAAGAAGGCTATAAGGAAATCTGCGTAATTATAGACGGCGACAAAAGATGCGGATTTGGAAAAGTCTCGAGTGAATTCGCCATAAGCTATGCCCAGGAAAAAATGCTTGAGCAAGAAGCAAGCAAGAAAGCAACTAACGCACAAGAATGTGTTCCTATAAAAAATGTAATCGTTGACAATCCAGATATCGTGAAGACGCCTTTAAGCTTGTTAAGCAACGGCCTCACAGAAACAGGGGTAATAAAAAAATGCTCCACAGTAAATCCTGGCATGGGAACCAATGAACAGAATTTCTGGGCAGAGCACGGCACTTGCGGCAAAGATAATCTTGGAAGAGATTTGGGAAACTGCTGGCTGGACTCAAGAACCTTAAGATATCAGGACAAGAAGAACATAGAGCAATTAAGCGAGGAACTAAAAAGCTACACCGAAAACCTAAAGCCCAATGAAGATGTAATAAACAGATTAAAGGAATTAAAGGACAAGAAAGACTCATATGATGGTGATTTCGAAGTGTTTAGGAAACAAATCGGAAAAAGTAATAAGGACGCATTAAAATCAGAGTTAAAGGAGCTTGAAACCCAATACTATCTAAATGATTTAATAAAAAGCTATATAGACTTAAAGGAAGAAACAATAGACGCTAATTTGATAGCGAACATTTATTTCAGATTAGCCGAGTCCTATAAAAGCCTCGGCGATCTGAAATTTGTGATAGAAAACCTTGACAGGGCCACTCAAGAACAAAAAGCAATTAAAGAAACGTTCGCGACTAACAAGTGCAAATTAACGCCAACAGCTGAAGAAAATGGGTATAGCTTCATATGTGATAATGTACTAAACAAAGAATTGCTAACATTACCTGGAACGCAGGTTTCTGTTAAGGTTTTGCTACTAAAGTCCCCTTCAAAAGATACGCGTGTAACTGAATATCCAGATTCACTAAAAAATGAGGTAAATTTAGAATTTTTCAGATCAAAAGACAAAGTTCCTTGTAGCACGTTAAACATATTCTCGCGCAATTTGGTGCTTAAAGAAGAGTTAGATGAAAAAAAATGTGATGAAATAGCCAAAGTAAAGTGGATTAAAACTGACCTTAATCTTGCAAGCAATACCCCATTCGAAGATGGCGATGTCTCATTGTCAATTGTACTGCTAAAGAAAATAGTAAGCAAAGATGTTACGCCTATTTTAATATCAGAAGCAAGAACTCCCAGTCAGTACAGCCTAAAAAAAATTGATTTGTATAAAGACACAATTAAGGGCGCGGCTGAACGTTATGATATGTCGCCAGCTTTAATCGCTGCAATAATAACTGCAGAATCATTAGAATATGCAAACGCAGTAAGAAAAACAACATCTTTTACAAATTACGAGGCAGAAGATGCCGTTTCTCCTAGCGGCGCTGCTGGCATCTCGCAGTTTTTAATAGGCACAGCTAGGGATTCTGGATTAAAGGTCGATACATATCCAAACAGGCCGGGAAATCAGGATTATGATGGAGATTGCATTCAAAGAAGAGACAAGACTGAAGAAAAACAAAAATGTCTTGGTAAAAATGTTCAATTAGATGAGAGATTTGATGGGGAAAAAAGCATATACGCGACAGCAGAATACCTAAGAAAATATGTAGGAAAATTTGATTGGATAGATTATGATGAAAAACTGATGATTGCAGCATATAACGCGGGTCCTGGGTATGTAAAGATGAGTGCTAAATGTCCAGGTAAGAGGATGTATGAATGTCCAAAAGAGGAATCAAAAGTATACAGAGATGGTGAAACTATGAATTATATTGCTAAGGTATCTGCTTACAAGATGTATTATCAAAATAATCCTCAGGTTCTTGATGCTGATTTAATCGCAGCAAATGAAGAAAATAGTGGCCAAACAGCTCAATCAGCAGATTTAGATGAAGAATCAAATTTTGAAATAGTTGGTGATCTGGAAGTACCAATGAATTAAAATGTGCATCAAAAAACCAGTTTTGATTGTTTTGCTTGTATATTTCTTGATAGTTGCTAATGTAAACGCCCAAGAAACTGCTGGAGAAACTAATTTTGTAAACGACGAGGCCGGCATTCTCAATAATGGCCAAGAGTTGAATGGGTTTATCACTGAACTATACAATTATAAAGACCTAAAGACAAAAATAATAATATACACCACAGATGATGAATCTATGGCTTTAGAAAAGGTAAAGAATGGTTTTACAGGCTATCGGCTTGAAGATAATAGCCTAAATGTGCTTATCGTCTACAATAAAAACTGGAATCTTCCGTTCTTGGTATTCCCAAAACGATGCAGCCTGGACAAAGAAAGCCTGAACTATTTCCTGAAAGAAGATCCATTAGGAGTTTCTAATGACTTCGTAGACAGTAATTACGATGAAGGCATGAGTGCCTTAGTTGTTTACTTGATAAATGAAATAGAATTCAGAATAGACTTTGAGGAGCAAGTTTGCCGTTTCGATGACTTAAAAAAAAGCACAGAACTTATAGACTTTGTCAAGGACGATTTGCTGAAAGATAATGAACTGATAAAGATTTCGGATGCGGATTTAAAAAGAATAAACAAATACGATCAGTACTTTAAAAAAGCCCATAAGATTTACCCGTCTGTCCCAATAAACTTGATAAAATCCATTGCAGTGACAGAATCACATGGCGTCGCGGATACAGTAAATACAATCGGCGCGGTTGGTTTAATGCAGATAACAGCATGCACGGGCAAAGACCTCGGGCTTGTGGAAAGCGTTAAATGCGAGAAATGTAAGGATGGCTTGAAGAAATGCCTTGCCTGCAGCAAGAATTGTGAAAAAAACATTCCTGTTGGCTATGATTTCAGAAAAAATCCGGAGCAGAACATAATCAAGGGCACAAAATATATTAATATGCTCCTCAACAGATGTGCAGGGTCTCAATTCTTTTTAAGTTACCTCAAAGAAAGAACGAAAAAGACATTCATAGCGGAAATAAAATTGTTTGAGGTGATTATAACCAAAAACATGAATCCAAAAAAGATTATGGAAATAATAAATCAGGACTTAATCCCAAGGAAGGAATTCAAGATAGATGCAGTAAAATGTGCTCTTGCATCTTATAATTACGGTCCTAGAAATCTGGCGAAGGCTGTTTTAAGCGCAGACAGTATAGCATATGATAAATATGGAAAAAAACTTCCTCTAGAAACCAAAAACTATGTGCCAACGGTTCTTGGATATTATAAGTGGCTAGAGCAAAATTATCCCGATTCTTAAAAACATAAAAAAAGAAAACTACTTAAATTGTTTAAGGACTGATTTTGTTTATTGCGGAGGTAGCGAAGTGGCCAAACGCGGCGGCCTCAAGAATTAAATTTAATAAATTTAAGAAAGCCGCTCCCTTAGTGGGTTCGCAGGTTCGAATCCTGTCCTCCGCATATTAATAATAAACCATGATAAAAAATAAAAATATTCTAATAAAACGGTCAAAAATACATGGTTACGGAATTTTTGCTAATAAAGATTTTAAAAAAGGAGAGGTTGTAATAAAATGGGACATTTCTAAAAGTCTAAATGAAAGGAAAATAAATAAATTGCCAAAAAAAGAAAAGAAATATGTTAATAAAATAAATGGCAGATATTTTTTAATGCAGTCTCCTGAAAGATATGTCAATCATTCCTGCAATCCAAATACATATGTGAGAAATTTTAGCGATATTGCTAAAAAAAATATAAAAATAGGTAAAGAAATATTAACTAATTATAATAAAATCGGGGAAATTTTAGGGTCAAAAATAATTTGTAATTGCAAAAGTAAGAATTGCAGGGGGTTTATAAAATTATAAAAACTTTATTTCTTCATCCAGTTATAGCTTCTTAGTCTAGAAGAAGCTCCAAATCCGCAGCTGCTGCATACTTTTTTTCTCACGTGATAGCTTCTGCTTCCGCATCGTCTGCACATTATATGCACAGTTCCTTTGCTATGCTTTCCTCTAGAATGAGTACCTTTGGTCATTTTACTCTGAGCTTATAAGAACTATTGTGTCTCCTCTTATAAAGACATTGCCCACTTTTCTTTTTATTTCGCCGTTTATTCTTTCTTCTGCATCGTCTATCACGCAGTTTATATGTATATCAAATGCTTTTAACTTGCCGACATACTGCTTTCCGTTTTTCAGCTCAATTATTACTCTCTTGTTCCTTGCTTCATTTAAAGAATCTAATGGTCTTGATGTTTCCATATTTTAACCCCCTATAAAAGGAATAGGAAAGCCGTATTTGTTGTGTTTATAAGCTTTTGCTTTTAATTTTTTGAAAAGACTTTACAAGTTAAAAGATTTTCAACAGAGCACAACAACAAACTTTATAAATGACTGATTTTCATTTACAATCATGGCCATTTCAAAATTTCGCTCCAGAAGAAAGACATCTGGCGGCCGCTATAAAGAATTCAGGAAGAAAAGGCTTTCTGATCTAGGACGAACTCAGACTTTCAGCAAGATAGGCGCAACAAGAAAAAGTGAATTCAGGATTAAAGCTGGAAAAAATAAAAGGATTATTCTAAGCACAAACATTGCAAATGTCTATGTTCCAAAAGAAAAGAAATACAAAAAGGCAAAGATAGAAACTGTAATCGACAATCCAGCAAACAGGAACTACATAAGAAGGAATATCTTGACCAAAGGAACCATAATAAAAACAGAATTAGGCAACGCGAAAATAACAAACAGGCCGGGCCAAGAAGCACAGATAAATGCAGTTTTAGTGTCTCAATAAATTTATTTCTTTAAGTTTTTATTACTAATAAGTTAATACAAGTATTTATATATGGGTCATTTGTAAAAGAATTTAAAAAGCGTATGGTTTTATCGTTGAGTGATAAAAAATCATTCAACCATTTACTCATAATTATGGGGGGACAGATAAAATGAAAGGATACATAAAAAAGTGCCCCGAATGTGGCAGCATTAATCTACTTCTAAACAAAGAAAAGGGTGAAGTTATTTGCAAGGACTGCGGTTTGGTTGTCGAGGAAAAGATGATTGACTTCAGTCATGAATGGCGTGAATTTGATCATGAGCAGAGTGCTAAAAGAAGACGTGCAGGAGCTCCCCTTTCTTATACGCGTTACGATCGCGGACTTGGAACTAGTGTTGGTCAAAAAGCAGATGTCTATCAGCTTGATACAAAAGAACGCTCCAAATTCTTTAGATTAAGAAAATGGCAGTACAGAATTTCTACAGCCATAGAAAGAAACTTAAAATTAGCACTTGCAGAATTGAAAAGAGTCAGCTCTTACTTAAAACTCCCAAAAAGCGTAGAGGAAGAATCTGCTCGTATATATACGATGGCAGTTCAGCGTGGCCTAGTTCGTGGAAGGTCTATGGAGAGCGTAGTGGCCGGCGCTTTATATGCTGCATGCCGACGTCATGAAGTTCCAAGAACTCTAGACGAGCTAAGCGAAGCATCTGGCATTGACAAAAAGGAAATAGGCAGGACTTACAGGTTTATAACCAGAGAATTAGGAATTAGAATTCTCCCAAGCAATCCAGTAGATTATATTCCAAGATTTGCATCAGCCTTGAAATTGAGTCCAGAAACTCAAAGCAAGTCAGTAGAGATTCTTGAGGCAGCACAAGAAGCAGAACTAACCTCAGGAAGAGGCCCTACAGGAATTGCGGCCGCATCTTTATATGTTGCAGCTCTCTCGAACAACGAGAAAAGAACTCAGAGAGAAGTGGCGGATGTTGCTGGAGTAACAGAAGTAACGATAAGAAATAGGTATAAAGAATTATTGAAGGAATTGAAGCTTAAAGATCAAATCAAAAAGAAAAACAAGAAAGAACCTTAATCATATTTTTTATTTTTGTAGCAGAAACATTTTTATACCAGTAAAATTTATTTATATGCATGGAAAAAGAGGATGATCTGCTTAAGCAGTTTGCCAACAATAATGTGGCATTACAAAGAAGTTCTCTGCATTTAATCGAGAAAATCACTGAATTAACCAAGAGAATAGACAAATTAGTTAATTTGTTCGAGGAAGCTTCCAAACACATTGAAGACGTTGAACAGCAAGAAGACAAAGTTAAGGCACTGACAGAGAAGCTTGAGCTGTTGCTTGAGCAGAATAAGGAAATCGCTCATGGTTTGTTACTATTGGACAAGTATGTTCGCGGCAAGAATGAATTCGAAGGCTTGAATCCAAAGCCGTTAAAGACATTGTAAAATGGACGATGAAGTTTTATTTCTGTACGATGAATTAAAGGAAGAAAGAATCAAGATAATAAGAGAAATAATCAATGAGCTAAATAAAAAGCCATTCAAGCACTACAAGAGAGCTGTTTTTTTAAGGAATTATATCAATGCTCTTGTTCTAGCATCAAAAAAAGAAACTGTGCAATTTAAGAGTATAAATCTTAATGCGAAAAAACAGCCGCCATATTTTAATGGCGCCGCAGAAATTCCAAGCAGGCCCATGGTTCCTAGTCTAGTCAAAATTAATGAAAGGAATTTCTCTCCTATAAGGCAAATTAAAGGTGTGCTGGAATCGGAATTTTTAGAGCCTCTCCCTGAACCTCCAAGGCCAACAAGTTTTATACAAATACCTAAAGAGTACAACATTTCTGTAGAAAGCGTAAATTACGACTATCTGTATAAGATGGAAGAAGACAATCTTGATGATGCTAGCAAAAGAGTGCTTCAGGCCTTAGAAACAATAATAGACAGCGAAATCAAGTTAAAAAAATTCGACGTTTTCTTAAAGAAAGTCCTTACTTCATTGAGATTGAAAGAAAAATATATCAATATAGTAAAGATAAAAGAAATACTGGAAGACAAAACAATCGGCTTTGGCAGGATTTCAATTGTGATGAAAGATGCAAAAGTGAGGGAAATTCATTGCGATGGGTTGAATATGCCTTTAATGGTAAAGCATCTTGATTTTGGAATCATAAAGACCAACATTATTTTTACAGATCATTTTGAGCTTGATAGGCTAATAACAAATATTGCAAGAAAAGCAAACATCATTGTCAATGAAGAGAATCCTAGTGCAGAAGGCATGCTGAAAACAGGCGAGAGATTCAGGGCCTCTTTAAGCAGCCACACTTCTAACCCTAATTTCATTATAAATAAATAATTTTAACATGTTGCAAGAAAAGCTCAATAAAATTTGCATTATAGTAAAAATTAGTATTATTTTATAATATTTTAATATGTTAAAAAAATTTAATATTGAAACTACTAATATACTGCAAATTTCTAAGTAAAGCTTATATACTATAAACGTGTTTTTTGATACATGTTAAGCGCTTTTTTAAAGAGACTATTATTCACGAGGCAGTTCTTCATAATCAACGGAAAAGTCGAAGTTTTAAACACGCAGCTTATTATGCTGAAGCCCGAGTTTCTTATAGACCTCCAAAATTTAGATGAGAAAAAAAGCTATGACATAATAAAGAAAAATGCGAATGATTCTATCAAGATATTTGCGAAAAAACTTGGCGCTTCTGGCGAGGGAATTTTAAAGAACATACAGGATGTATACGAGACCTTCGGCCTGGGTGGAATGCAAATCATTGACATTGATCAATCTAAAAAAAGGGCCATCATAAGGATTAAAGACAGTCCTATGGCGAATTCGTATCTTGAAATTGGCAAGAAAAAAAGCATGAAGCCAACTTGTTCTTTTATATCTGCATTTCTTGCAGGCACATTTTCTTTTCTCTTTAATACAAACATAGACGTCGAAGAGAAATTTTGTCTAAGCCAAGGGAAGGAATGCTGCGAATTCGTACTGCAAAGCAAAACAAGCAAAAGTAAAAAAGCTTAAATATAAGAAAATCTTTTCGTAAGCGATGAAAAAAGTGGTGAAATCTTTCAGTAAAGTCCTAAAGAAGGGAAATAGTAAACATATATCGGTCGGTGTTGGTGCTAGCAAGAATAAAGATTCTTACTTAGCGGCTGTAGATGCTGCAAAACAGGCATTGGCAGAATGCAAAACAAATCAGCCTACATTCTCTTTTGTTTTTGTAGATTCAAGATATGAGCCTATAAAAGTTCTAAAGGGGATAAATAAGATATTAGGAACAAAGAACTGGGTGGGATGTAGCACAGATAGACAACTTAACAACAAAATAATATACACAGATGATCCAGTTATTACAGTTATTTCGATTAAAACAGAGTATATGCATTTTGGTGTAGGTGCTGTTGAAAATTACAGAAAAGATTCATTCAATAAAGGTGTAAAAGCAATAAAGGAAGCAATATCAAAAGTTAAGGTAGATCAGTATATTGCACCATATATTCAATTTAGAAGGGCACAAATAAAAGATTACACAGATATTGTAAAAACTCCTCCTTACTTCATATTATCTTTTATGTCTGGAACTTATTACATCAACAAAAACGTTGTCATGGGAAAAGAAACTGAGTTTATTGAGGGTTTCCTAAGTGTTACTGGCGCAAATATTCCTGTATTCGGATCAGTAAGTAACAGTGACTTCGGAGAGTTTATGAAAGGTAAAGGTAAGAACTTCCAATATGCAAATGGCAAACTTTTGAAAGATGGAGGAATAGCTGTTTTTGTAGTATCAAGTTTATATTTCTCACATGCTCTTGAACATGGTTACAAAGAAACTGATATAGTTGCAATGATAACAAAAGTAGATAAATCTGGGCATATTGTTGAGCAGATAAATGGCAAACCTTCTGTAGATGAATATTGTAGGTTAGTAAAAATTAAAAAAGAAGATTTCTTAAAAAATCCGTATAAATATACTTTAACAAAATCATTAGCAGTAATAGACTCTGGTGGTCAGAATTATATTAAAGCAATGGGAACAACTCCAGACGGAAAGTACTTATTTTCACAAGCAAAGCTTCCGCCAAAAGTTGCTGTTACTCTGGTTAATTTTGATAAGAAAAAGGTAATAGAGGCTGCAACATCAGCAGTAAGCAATGCAAACAGAGCAGTAAGTAACCAAAATATTGCTTTTGTTTGGATATCTAGCTGCAGCGCAAGAAGAGCTGTTTTAGGCATTGAAACCAAAAAAGAAGCCTTGGGTATAATGAATGCTTTCAAAAATGTACCATTCTTTGGATTCTATACATTTGGTGAAATAGGAAGTAACAAAGCAAGAACCTGTCAATTGAACGAACAAACAATAACATTATTGACTGTTTACGATAGATTACTAACACAGTAAGCTTTTTAAATTTTCATTTCTAATAAGATAATATGAATATAAAAGAATTTAAAGTAAAATTTGGTAATGTCTCTCTTTCGCCAGGAGATAAAGAATTAGATTATATGGATAAAAATAAGCGCCTGGAGTTGATGAATTCTTTATTTTCTGCTTATGTTCAAGACACATATGAAAAATCCACTTTTTTCAGGAATCATTTAAAAAATAAAAAAATAGATCCAAAAAAAGTATTTAAACCAGAAGATTTAAAGGATGTACTTCTAGGAAAAAATACTTTAGCATTGATTAGCGCAGATGAATTGTTGCCAGATGAGTACATAAATAACTTTGACAAAGGGCTAGACAAATTAGAGTTTCCATTAAGAATTGGAAAGACTTTCTCTAGCTCTGGATCGACAGGAAGACCTGCAGAAGTATATTACACTAGTAAAGATTGGGACAACACTAAAGCAGCAATAATAAGAACCATGCACCATATACCATTAAAAGAATGGAGTAGGACGTTCAATGGTTTTCACCAAGGGCATGTTGCCGGTAAAATCTATGAAGATGCTTTTAATATGGGGGGCTCTTTGGTGAAGAATAGACACTTTACAAGCACAAACGATTCTGATTCAATAAATCAAATAATAAAAGGTAAATCCAATGCACTATGTGTTCCAGCGGATTCTGGTAAGGTAAGTAAGGGAGGAGATTTGAAAAATATGCTTGTTGCTGATATTGATAATATCATTGGAAAACAAATCAGAGTAATTATTACAACTGGCGGCCCAAGGCAGCAGTATTTAATAGATCAAGTTCACAAGCGAAATGAGTTAGCTGGTGCAAATTTTAAAACAAAATTTATTGATATGGCTGGCTGTGCAGAAGTTTTGCCAACAGTCTCAGAATGTGAATTTAATAGTGGAATGCATATAATGCCTGGAATAATTAATGTTGAAGTTATAAACCCAAAAACACTAAAACATGTTAAGAACGGCGAAAGAGGTTTATTAATTTATACAGGATTTAAGCAAGGTAGCAGATTCATAAGGTATATAGTTGGTGATGAAGCTACATTTATTGATGAGCCTTGTAAATGCGGAAGGACAACTCCAAGAGTAAAAGACTTACAAAGGGTAATTGACATACAAAGATTTGAAGAAGGTTGTGGAGTCTGGAAATGAAAGAATATATAGTAAAAAACCTCATTCTAGGTGAATTCAAAGATAGCTATAGTAACGAAAGAATTTTTGTGGATAATGTTCTTGGAAAAAAAAGTATTATCTCTATGCCAAATTCTATAGAACCAGATATAGCCGATGCTTTTTTAGCAGCTAAACAGGTGGAAGCGAAGTTTTCAGAAATTCCTATAGCAAAATTGATAAATATCATCAAAAAAGTTGGTCTTTCATATCTTACTGATAAAGAAAAAATAAAATTGATTTCAGAAACCACTGGAAGTCCAATAAGTTATGTAGAATTTTCAATCAAAACAATAAAAGATTGGATGATAAATATAGACAAGTATATAGAAGTAGTATTTGGTTCTATCGACAATCTGGAAAATGGGCAACCTTTAAAATTAGGAAATAAAAAAGAAGCAAAGATATTTTTCAAGCCAGGGGGAATAACTTCAATTATATTAGCCGGAGATGAAGTTTCTTTATCTGCGTATGTAATAACCCAAGCATTATTATCAAGGAATCCAATTGTAGTTAAACCCAGCACAATAGAATTAATCTCTTGCTATGAACTAATTAAAGAGTTTTCTGAAACTGGATTGAAAGATTACATCCAATTAGTATGCTGGAATTCACAACTAAGGCCTGATATTATTAAAGGTTTCATAAAAAATGGAAAACAAGCAGTATTATTTGGAAATGATAATACTGTTAATAATTTCATTTACGAAAAAGATGAATCTGGGAAAATAGTAAGTGATTTGTCAGTAAATAGAAAAATAATAAGGTTTACAACAGGAAAAAGTGGCTCTATTGTGATGGAAGATGCCGACATTAAATTAGCAGTTAAAGAAATAATTGCTGGTTCCATAATGAACCGAGGTATAGAATGCATAAGCACAAAAAAAGCGTATGTACACGAAAAGATATATGATAATTTTATCAAAGAAATAGTAAATGAAGTAAAAAAAATAAAGATTGGAAAGCCACTAGACAAGAATGTCGAAATAAGTTACCTAGAAAAAAATAGTGTTAATGAAATAAAAAATTTAAGTGAAACAATAAAAGTTGTATGCAGTAATTTTTCAAAAGACTTAATGGGTCTACTAGTGGTAGAAGACCCAACAAATTCTTCAAGGTTTGCGCGAGAGGAAATTCCAGGGCCAGTATTAGTATTAATAAAGGTTAATGGAATAGCTAATGCTATAAACAAAGCAAATCAATCAATAAATCAAAGCATTTCAGCTACTTCAACCTCATTGTTCACTAAGAATAAAGATTATATAAAAAAAGCCTGTTTATCGTTAAAATCTTACAAAATAAATGTGAATAAATCAAGCGCTTTTATGGACTTTAATGTAATGCATGATGGTAAGTTTTTAGTCAAAGAGCTATTTGATGAAAAAATTATAGGCTCTTATTAAAAAGATAAATTTATATACCACTTTATAGTAAGTAAAATTATGTCAGAACCACATGATGTAGTAATTATCGGACCTGGTGCTATAGGTTTAGCCCTTGCTCGTTATATAAATAAAGATGGCAAGAGTGTGGGTGTTGTAGGCAGAAAAAAATGGGTTGATGTTCTTGGGGACAAAGGGATTGAGTTTATCAGATTTAAAGGGGAATCCTTAGAAGAAAAAGATCATTGTTACCCTAATGAAAGATTTGAATTCTATAGCGATGATGGCAATACTCTAGAAGATCTAAAATCTCGGGGCCTAAAAGATGATGGTCTTATAATTTTGGCATCTAAGACTCCTAATTTAGAAGAGATAGTTGGACTTGCAGAGGGTGTAATATATCCTAAGGCAAGGCAAAAAGTTTTGATGATTCAAAATGGAATTCGTCCAGAATTAAGAGTCCAAAGAAGATTAAAAGAGCAATATGATGGTATAAGTGAAAGATTAGTTAGCGGCATAGTAATGGCCAGCATGACTATAACTGATTTTAGGACTCCTACAATTAAATATGGAATTGCTAATATTTGTCTTGGTTCTTGGGAAGACTTTGATATACGGAAAGATAGTATATTAGCTGTTGAAAATTTGCTAAAACGTGCAGCATACGGAAGAGCAGAAGTTGCTGTTGCAGCAGATCAAGATGATTATAGACTGAAAAGGTTTGAAAAAGCGGCTTTAAATGGAGCCAATGTTCTAAGTACTATTTTTGATGCTAAAGTGGGCGATCTTTTTGATCACACTTTAACAAATCAAACAATGAGACAGAAATTAGAAGAGGCAGTAAGAGTCGCAAATTCTGAAGTAATAGATATAGACATAAATTCCTTGAGGAAAAAAGCAGCATACACTTATGATACTATAGTAAGAAAACATTTTGCTTCTATGGCACAAGACCTACAAATAGTAAGAAATAATCCTGAAAGATTATTAATCACAGAAATCGAAGATCTTGATTTAGCATTTGCTGAAATAGGAAAATCTCATGGCATAGAAACTCCATTCAACTTATTTTATGGCGGGATAATGGAAGATTTCACTTTAGCTTATAATATGTTAAAGTGTACTAATCCAGAGAGGGCAGAAGAATTCGCAAAAGAGTTCATTGAAACAAACAGAAGATCTGCAGGATTTGAAGGTGAAATAGGCAGAACAACAATAGAAAAATTGACTAGACAATTAGAAAATGGACTACAAGAATTAAAAGGAAAATATCTAGGAAACTTGAGTAAATCAATAGACTATCCTTATAATCTCTCCGATATAACTGAAAGGGAAAAATTGAATATATTAGTAGTTGATGATGAGCATGGACTCGCAAGGATTCATGCAAAACATTTAGAGAGCATGCTAAAAGAAAACGCAGAATTAAGATTTATATATGATATAGCAATAAGACCTGCATATAGCGCACAAGAAGCAATAGATATAGCTAAAGAAAACCATATTGCTGTAGTTATAGCAGATGAAGTAATGCCTGGCAAAAAAGGACATGAAATGAAACCTTATTTTAGCCCATCAACAGCACTCATAATTTATTCGGCAAGAGCATCTGAAAATGATAGAAAAGAAATTAGAAGGTCTGGTTGTCAAGAATACATCTCAAAACAATATCACGGCATTGAAGAGATAGCTGATGCGGCGTTAGTTGGAATAAGATATTATGAAGAAATGAAAGCCAAAGATCTTATGATCTAATCAATTTCTGTTATAGGCAAACTTAGTCTAAATTCTGTTTCTAATCCGGGAGTGCTTCTTACAATAATATCACCTTTATGATCTCTCAATATTCTTCTGCATATGCTAAGACCTAATCCAGTAGTTCCTTTTCCGACTTCTGCTTTTATAGAAAAACTTGGTTCGAAAATCTGCTCTAAATTTTCTGGTTTTATCCCTATACCATTATCATAAACCGTGCTTACTATTTCTCCTTTTTCTGAGTAAGTCCTTATTCTGATTTCCGGATTATAATCAGGACCAGATATCTCACTTTTTCTTCTTATTGCATCTGTCGCATTTGTAATAAGATTATGATAGACTTGATTGAAATCGCTAGCTATTATTTCAGTTTTAGGAAGTTCCGGATCTAAATGTGTAAGCAATATTATCTTATTTCTTTCAAGTCCACTACTAAGTATTCTTACAGTATCTTCTACAGATTCATTAAGACTAGTATATTTTGATATTCTACTTCCGCCACGGGCATATTTATTCATTCCTTCAGATAATTCTAGTTTTCTTTCACTAAGTTTTTTGATATCTTCAAGTCCTTCTAATAATTCTCTTTCAGGCATTTTTCCTTTTTTAAGCATATCAGTAAGATATCCTATCGTAGCCAATGTTTCTCTTTCCCAATTTCCGATATCATGCGCAATACCACCAGAAAGCTGTCCGATAATCCTAAGGTTTGCACTGTTAATAATCTCTGCTTGTGCTTTTCTAAGTTCATCAGCAAATATAGACACTGTTATTGGAAGCATGGCACTGTTTATTGTTAATTGCGCAATATCCATTTTTTCCTCAAGGATTGGTTTGTTTCCAAGAAATTCCAGGGGTTTCTCAAAATTTACGTACCCAATAGTTTCAACATTGCCATTAATCTCTCTTAAAAGGGGAAAAAAGGCAAATCTAGCCCAGTCTTCAAAACTCAATGGTTCCTCTTTTCCTTTGATTGTTTCTAAATAATTTCGGTATTTTTCTATTCTAAATTCATAATATTTTTTTTTCACAATGCCTCGTTCTTCTAATTTTCTAATCGACTCTTCATCAGCATAGCATTGAATATACTGCCCGGTTCTCAAAACATAGGATGAAGGATGCACAACATCCAAATCAAGTGTAATTTTATTTTCTCTCCAGCTGTTTAGAATTTTTAAATCTGCTTCAGCTTCTTCTTTAGTATATCCTATACTTGCGATATAATCTTCATAAAGTGCTTCTTCTTTATATCTAAATGCCGGCCTTATACTTCTATTTATATCCCTAACCAAAAAAGCTTCTGCTCTTTCAAAACCTAAAAAATTTCCACAGTGATTTAAAATTGATTTAAATGATTTGGATAAATAATCTTCATCGAGTTGAGTTGTTGTAGTTCCAACTAACAATTCTGGTGTTAATCTAATAATGCCTTCAAGAGCACTTTCTCTATCAAAATTCATAAAAAAATAACAGAAAGAACATTATTTAAATTTTACTATTTATTAATAGTAAATAAATAAAATTTAGATGTTAGCTCTTCCGGTGGCTCTGGCCTTCTTCATCTTCTTGGCCTTGACTTTCCTTTTTTTTGCCATTAAGTATCAACCTCCTTTATTTATTATTTAATAGAAATCGAGCCAAGTATTTAAATTTATTTATTCTTCTGGATAAAAATCCTCAACGTCAAATTTGTCTATGCGCCAGACTAAATAAATTAAGAACAATGCAAACAACAAAGCTATTCCTACAGTGATTAAATAAAATTGCACTCTGTTGTCTAATAAGACAGAGATAGTCAAGATTATCCCTAAAAGAACCAAATAGCTGGTAGTGATGAGCGTGAACAAAACCAAGTAATATAAAATGGGCCTCAAGTAGAGTCTATAATGCCTTATAGTTCCGTAAGACAGCAATGCAAAATTGATCAGGAAGAAAACTACAAAAACCATTGCATCATAGAACATCGAATAATTCCCTGTTGTGAGTCCCGTTAATATATTCTTGAAGGCATCTGTCAATAAAGTCAAGGCTATAGGGATGTAGTAATATAAAAAGTTGAATGCCAAAAGAACCAACCCTAAAAACAATAGGGAAGCATACCCATAAATTACATTCTTCTCTCTTTTAGTGTCGAAATATGAGCTGTGGAAGTTTCTAACAAACAATCTAAAAAACTCGTTCCTGAGAAAATGCTCTGCCTTGTCATTTAAGCTATATACTCTCACATAATTTTCAAAGGCATAATAAATGTCTGTTTTCATGAAGAACAAGAACTGCCACAAGATTCCGAGGAACTCTGAAAAAACCACGAATTTAAGTATATTATAAACCAACGGCATCATTGAAACGATGTTTAGTTTGTTCAAATAGAGCAAGATTATACTTAAAGAAAAAATAACCAAGTCCGCAAAAATGCCGGCAAGTATAATCCTGTATCTTTTGTTTCTTTCTAAGGAGTATATGTTTGTGATGTCTGTAATTGAGACTAGAAAAAAAAGCCTGTTGCTTATCCCGAAATTGGCGGGTAGCTTATATGATTTTGCAGCAATGAAGTGCGAGAACTCATGAATCCCTATTAATATCCATGAAACTATGAACACTATTGGCAACAGCACTATGAATGTGTTTGCTAGAAAATAATCCTGCCTCAAGGGAAACAAATCATGATTGTTTATTAGTATAATTACTGCAGATAAGAAAACTATAATGTAAAGAAAGTACATCTGTTTTGTAAATAGCCAAGAAACATATTTGTGATTTATGAATTTTAGCAATGTTTTTACTTTTTTTGTTGTCTCGGAAATTTTTTTGTTGTCTATTCTGTCAATAAATCCTTGCATAATCAGGAAGTTTATGAACTTGTCAACATTATAAGTTCCGTATTTCCTTCTTATTTCTTTTTTGATTCCATTTACTCTTTTTCCGTCTTCAATTTGGCATATTATTTCGTATCCTATTTTTGTTGTACTGATATATATTTCAGTCTCTTTTCTTCCGATGATATAAGAATTATCCTCTTTTCTCTTGACCAATCTATGAAGTTTGATTCTGCTGTTGTTATCGAAAATATACATATGGATTATTCTTACTGCTTGATATATTAAAATTAAGTATAACTTTAAAATAGTGAAATTTTAATAGAAATGTTTAAATAGAAAGTTAAACTAAATTTCCTTGATGAAAACAAAGCATATTTTTGTTCCTGCTCTAGATGTTTCTGAACTTCTTCCCTTTACAATAAAAAAGACAAAAAAGCTTTCTGACAGCTTAAAGGAACAGGAACGAGCAAGAAAAGAGCTCGAGAAATTCATTGACAGGCTAGAAAAAAGCTACAGAGAAAAAATATGGTACATGGGGATGGATGTTATAACGGGCAAGACCTATGAAAGGTTTATTTTCGAGAAGGGTGGTTTTTTTGAGATAATGATAGAGGCTCCGATAGCGATGAATGCTCATTTCGTGCATGAAAAACAGGCAAACAAATTCAGGGATTCATTGCAAAAGACTTTGAAGCAGGTAATGCCAAAAAACAGCGTTAGTGAGATGTTCATAAATTCAATTCAAGTAGGGACAGAAGAGGAAGAAAGCCTAACTTATAAGACTTGGAGCAATATCAAAGAAATAAGAAACAGAAAATAATAATAACAAAGTTTAAATAAAAGTTGTATTTTTATTATGTTAAAAGAGGTGAGTAGATGAAGTTAATTAAAAGACCGACAGTGATAGGCTCGTTCTTGGGGGCATTATTAGGGTTGGTTTATACAATTTATGCGCAAACAAAAGGCTACACCTCAAATACGAATATATTTGTGTTCCTAATAGCAAATCTTCTTTACTTCAGTCTTCTTGGGTTTGTTCTAGCAGTGTTTTTTAATCTAGTGACTGATAGCAAGAAGGTTGCAAGATTCCATATAGGCGCATTATTAGGGTTTATAGCCTTTCTTTTGATAGTGCTGGCAACATCTATAAGAAGCACTGGATTATTGTGCAGGAACATAAATGCAGTTTTCGACTGTAACCTTAATCAGTTCATGAGCTTCATGATAATAGAAGGCCCATTTCCATTGCACTTGCTGCAGGTCTTTTTGATATTGGTGGGGATATTAATCGGATTATTCATAGAAAACAAAAGTCTGTTGGGATTTAAAAAATGAAAGCTGCTGGAAAAGAGCTAAGGAAGCAGTTGTTTGAGGTCATACAGAAAAGCTGGCCCATTCATATTTCAGGCTTGTGCAGGGAGTTGGATATAAAAGAAAGCGTTTCCAACATCTCAAAGCTCCGCTATCATATCCAGATTCTCAAAAAAAACAACCTTATCCATACAAAAAAAATTGACCGTGCCCTAGTGTCATGGCCTATAGAAATGGAAAAGCTAAGGGTGATGCACGAATTCCTAAATGACATCCATTAAAAAAAATAAAAGAAACATTTTTATATGCAAAGTTATTAAAATTCTTCCATAGGCTATACAACCGATAAATCAATTAAATAAGCCAGGTAAAAAAGAGGTGAAAATGCCGTCAAATTATTTTCAGGGCGTGGCAATAGCGACTTCTATTATAGCATTGCTTATCTTGATATATATCAAGCTTCTGCGCAGGAAGATGAAAAGATTCATCTTAAGGAATGATAGGATAGCCAAATATTTTGAGCGTGATTAAAATCGAAACCGAGATAGTTACATTTTCATTGGTAGTGCTTGTATTAATGATGGGCATATTTTTCTTTAGTGACAATTCTATTCAAAATCTGTCATTTTCAGGGGAAAAATTTTTCAATGGTGAACTATGGCGTATAGTAACATTTAACTTCGTGCATTTAAATTTGCCTCACTTGATAGGGAATGTGATTGCATTCATCATAATGACTATGCTGTCTTTAGAAGTGGGGTTAAAGAGCGAATATTTTATTTTGCTTTTCTTCACCTCGTCTTTTGTGATTGCATTCGTAGAAGGCATTTTCTTTCCGACATTGATAATCGCGGGGGCTTCTCTAGGGATTTATTCCATACTTGGGGGAGTTTCATTTATAGGGCGTAGATTGATTCCAATTTACTTTTTCATACCATTAATAATTTTGTCAATTTTCCTAAACAAGGCATTTTCTGACTCAGTAACCCTGTTTGAGTCATTATTTCATTTCTTCGGGTTTGTTTTAGGGTTTACGTTGTATTATTCTATTGTAAAGTATATAAATAGGCAAAAATTATATTTAGAGGTGACTACTAATGGCTGAAAGAATAAAAAGTGGAATTCCTGGATTGGACAGTTTGCTTGATGGCGGATTTCCAAAAGGGAAGGTAATAATGGCCTCTGGGCCCAGTGGTGCAGGCAAGACGATACTGGCCGCACAATTTGTGAATGAAGGCATTAAAAATAATGAGTCTTGTGTTTTCATCACGCTTGAAGAAAGCAAAGATAAATTGATTGAGGACTTAAAAGAATTAAATATTGATTTCAGTCAACTGGAAAAGAAGAATAAGCTAAGAATAATTGGAGGTCCTATTGGCCATGTCAAATATTTCAAGGAAAAGACTAAAGCGACCATATATGACATAGCGGATGAGGTGAAAGAGGTTATTCTCGAGATTGGTGCAAAAAGGGTTGTCCTAGACTCAATAAACTTGTTCACTATGCTTTTTGAGACTAATCTAGAAAGAAGAAAGGCCCTCGCAGACTTGGTTGCAGTCTTGGGAAGCTTAAATTGCACAACCTTGCTTACTTGCGAAGTAAAAGAAGCTAATCCTAGGGCAATAAGCTGGCATGGCTTTGAGGAATTTGTAGTTGATGGTGTGATAGCATTGTACAGGCTGCCTTTCGGCAACAAATACGAAAGAGCCATCTCTGTAGTAAAGATGCGTGGAGTTAATCATAGCCAAAAAGTGGTAAGTATGTCCATAACAAAAAGAGGCATTGAGGTTTATCCAGATCGCGAACCTTATCATGACATAATCACTAAAGATTCTTATGGAGGTTAAAAAATGAAAAATGAACGCGTTCCAACAGGCATTTCCGGATTTGACAAGCTAATTGGCGGAGGATTTTTAAAAGGAAGCATTAATTTGGTTGCTGGGGGCACAGGTTCGGGAAAGAGTATTTTCAGCATGCAATACCTGTATAATGGCATCCTGAAATATAATGAGCCAGGGCTTTACATCAGCTTTGAAGAGTCAATAGACTCATTAAAACAGGATGCAGAGATATTCGGCTGGGATTTTGATAAGTACGAGAAAGCCAAGAAAATGACATTCCTTTACCTGACACCTTATACAACTACTGATTTGCAGTCTTTACTGGCAGAGGAAATACCAAAGTCAAAGGCAAAAAGAGTGGTCATAGACTCTATCTCTGTATTCGCAATGGCTTTAAATGACTTGTATAGGATAAGAAAGCAGATATATTTCCTGACAAGCGCGCTGCGGAAATTGGGTGCAACAACAATCTTGACCTCTGAAATCGTTGGAGAGGCCCCTCTCGATATTTCTGGAGGGAGTCGAGACGGAAGCTTTTCAAGGTATGGCGTAGAGGAATTTATATCAGACTCTGTCGTCTCATTGCATAACGCCGGGCTTGGAGGTTCGGGAGACAGGGCAGTAAGGATACTAAAGATAAGGCGTACAGATCATACAAAGGGCCCAGTACCTTTCGAAATAGGCAATCAGGGAATCAAGGTATTCCAAAAAGAGAGAAGCTATAAGTAATCAATGAAAGAAAAATCAATCAGAATAGAAATAGAAGACACCTTAAAGATTCTTGGCAACGAATTGATTGAAGAGAATTAACTTACCATTACATTTTTTGTAAAAACACAAAATTTATATAGATTGTAATGGTAACATTTTCTATGAGAATAATAAAAAGAACAAAGTTAAGAAACACATATTATTACTTGCAACATTCTTTCAGAAAAGGAAAAAAAATAATCACCAAAGAGAAATATTTAGGGAAAAATATACCTAAAAATATAGAAATAATTAAACTTCAAATGCAGGAAGCCTACAAAAAAGAGCTGACTAAAAAATTAGAGATCATTAAAAGAAATTTTCAAAAAGAGTGGAAAAGATACCCTAAAAGCATACAACAAAAAGAAAAAGAGGAAATCGCTTTAGCATTCACGTACAACACAAACGCTATAGAAGGCTCAACTATAACGCTCGAAGAAACCCGAGAAATAGTGATGGAGAACATAGCCCCAAATAAATCTTTAAGGGATATAAAGGAGACCGAATCGCATTATAAATTATTTTTGAAAATCCTTGACAAGGAAGAAAAGATTTCAATAGAGCTTATCTTAGAATGGCATAAGTTAATATTCCAGGACACGAAAGCCGATATATCTGGAAAATTCCGTGATTACATAGTTAGTGTTGCAAACTATAGGGCACCAGACTGGCAGGATATAGACTTTTTAATGCATAATTTCATTGATTTTTTGGGGAAATCTAAAATGAATCCTGCAGAACTTGCGGCAAGAGCGCATTATAAATTTGAGAAAATACATCCATTTGGTGACGGTAATGGTAGGCTAGGCAGAATGATATACAATCATATATTATGGCATAACAAATATCCAATGTTGATAATAGAATACCAAAAAAGGCGTTCTTATTACAAAGCTCTGCAGAGAGATGAGGATGGTTTTGTTAAATACTTTATAAGAAGATATCTATCGGTACATAAGAAAAGATTATAAATAAAATTACATATGAAATATAGAATGAACAAAGACTTGATATATGCACTAGCTTTGGAAAATGCTATAAATTTTAATGGCAGGGCTTCTCATGGATCTGTTATTGGAATATTGATATCGATGAATCCTAGCGTTAAGGCAAATATCAAAGAAATAAGCCAACTGACTGCAAAAATAATTTCTGAAGTGAACTCCTTGTCCTTGGAAGAGCAGAAGGAAAAATTCAACAGCCTGAAGCATTTGATACATCACGAGCAAAAAGAATTAAAAAAAGGTTTGCCAGAATTGAATAATGCTGAAGGCTTAGTTGTAAGATTCGCGCCCTATCCTTCTGGGCCCTTGCATATAGGCAATGCCAAGCAGCTTATTCTGAATGACGAATACGCAAAAATGTACACTGGCAAATTTATCCTTGTATACGATGATACAATAGGCTCTGAAGAAAAAAACATTTCAAACGAAGCATACTCTTTGATTTTAGACGGCGTAAAATGGCTTAATGTCAAGATAAGCAAAATATACTATAAATCAGACCGCTTGGAAATCTACTACAAATATGCTTCCGAGCTCATAAAAGAAAACAAGGCGTATGTGTGTTTTTGCAAAGCAGAGGAATTAAGGAAGAGCAGAGAAAGAGGCATTGAATGCATTCATCGCAATCATTCAATAAATGAAAACCTAGAATTCTGGCAGCAAATGCTGAAAAACAAATTCAAGCCAGGCCAGATAATATTAAGGATCAAAACTTCAATGACTCATCCTAATCCTGCTTTCCGTGATCGAGTTTTGTTCAGAATTTCGGTGAGAAGCCATCCTCGCACCAAATTAAAGTACAAAATATGGCCTCTGCTCGAGTTTTCATGGGCGATAGACGATCATTTGTTAGGCATAACCCACATCTTAAGAGGCAAGGACTTGATGATGGAATCTGAGATGGAACGCTTTATCTGGGATACTTTTTCTTGGAAGCATCCTGAAATAATCCATACAGGCTTAGTAAGAATAGAAGGAATAAAGCTTTCTAAGTCAAAGTCAAAGGAAGAAGTCAAGTCAGGCAAGTACAAAGGCTGGGATGATCCTAGGACTTGGAGCCTGCAATCTTTAAAAAAACGCGGGTTTAAGCCAGAAGCAATAAGGAAATTTCTCCTTAAATCAGGGCTAAGCAGGAATGACGTTACAGTCCCTATAGAAGACTTATATGCCGAGAATCGTGATTTGATAGAAAAAGAGTCTAACAGGTATTTTTTCGTTCAGGAGCCAAAGCTTATTGCAATAGAAAATTTCAAGGGCCGTGAAGTCGAACTAAACTTGCATCCTGATTTTCCTAAAAAAGGAAAGAGGAAACTAAAAACCAACAATAAGTTCTACATAAATAAAAAGGACTTTGAGGTATTAAAAGAAAATGAACTATATCGGTTAATGGACTGCCTTAGTTTTACAAAGCAGAAAAACAAATTCGTTTTCCATTCTCTAGATTACAATGAATTCAAGGATAAAGGCTCAAGGATTATGCACTGGCTTCCTGAAAAAGGAAACTTGAAAGCCTCTGTCTTTATGGATAATGGTTCTGTTATTAATGGCCTGCTTGAAAGTAATGCCTGTAAGATGAAATTAAATGAGACTTGCCAGTTTGAAAGGACGTTCTTTGTAAGACTAGACAAAAAATCAAAGACAATCTATGAATTTTATTTCTGCCATAAGTAAAAACTTACAATAACTCTTTTAGTTTATTAATGCTTTCTATATCGACAGAATATTTTTTTTCTATAAAAACTCCTTTGAAACTGTCCATAAACTCTCTTTTGTTTATTAGTTCTAGTATCTTTGTGATATTACTCTTAATTATATCTTTATTTCCTCTCCAAATATATTTTTTTATTAAATTTATGTCTATATTCTTAGATAACGCAGCTATGTCTCTAAAATCAGTTAGCCGGCCGGAATGTAGTTTTAGTATTATTAGTATCTCCGGATCTGCAACATAAGCTAAAATTTCTTTCTCAATACCTATAATTTTCCTTTTTTTTGAATTTTCTTTTATTTGTTCTATGCTGAATGATGCATTAGTAGTTCTTGAGCCGATGCCACCCACCAATAAATCTACACTAACAGCAAGACCATTATTTTTTTTATAGCTAACAAACAAACCTGTATAAGCGTGATCAAGTTTTCTGCTTATAGATTTGACAAATTTTTTCTTTTTTAATATGTCTTCGAATTTAGTTAAATCCTCTTCTCTAATTATTAAGTCTGCATCTACTGAAAATCTATGTTTGTATGCGCTTACGCCATAACCTCCGACAATAATAAAAAATAAGCTCGCATCATTGAAATCATTCAATATATCAAAAATGATATTTTCTCTTTTTATGTAATCGTCAAACATTTGTGAAAGCCTCTTTGTATTTTACATCTAATTTTTTATTGTACACTTCTTTTATCATTTCTAACGCCGGCTCAAAGTTGTAAATATTCTGTTTCATAAAGAAGATTGTACTTTGTAAGCTGTCAACTGGAATATCATCACAGTATTCAAATTCAAATTTATCTAAATAAAACACTTCATAAAAGATTCCCTTCTTTGTATTAATGCTTAATTTTAATTTTTTACAATATTCCTCAAATAAATCCCTGTCTTCAACAGCTACCTTGATAAAAATAGGGTAGAATCCCCTATATCTTGATATGTTATAGCCCCCTTTGGTCCAGATATAAACACTATCTGTTTTAGTAAAGCAATATCTAATCCCAAACAATCGCAAGGATTCGTAATAAAAAGAGACATTATTGCCCAAAGTATTCCTTATGAATTTCAATGTTTTTCTGTAGAACTCGTTTTTTTGGTTTAAGTAGACATTCATTCTCGTCAATCTAAAAACGCCTATATCTGCCAATTCCCTTACCCACTTATAGGTCCAACCATAGCTTAACCCAATTCTGTTAGAAATAGAATTAATTGAATCCTTATTTCTTGCTGCAATTAATATTTTCAACATATGTGGATTAATCAAATCGATAACCATACTTATCATTATAGTGATAAGTTATATATAAATGTTCCTATTTTATACATTATAAGGGAAACATATTTTTTGCTAAAACAGAAAAAACATATATGTTTTTTATGGCAATAAATTTTAAGTGAAATTATATTTTACAATATATAAAAATTTATAAATAAAAAACTCATTTTAAATATATGCAAATCACATTCAACACAGAAGACAGCATAGACGACTTAAGCAAGATCCATGAGATTTTAGTGGAAGCTATAAAAAAGAAGGGCGGCTCTGTCAGTTCGCAGCCCCAGCAAATACAGCAAGCGCAGCAGCCCCAAGTGCAACAATCCCAGCCTATTTCTCAAGTTCCTGGCTTTGGGAGTTTCGCGAATTCTCTAAAGCAAGAAATGTCTCTCGGCCTTAATAAGCCTCAAGCGCAGCGGCCTCAGCAGCCAAAATCAGAGATACAAACGGTTAATGATGAATACAAACGCCAGTATCTTGAAAACAAGAATAATCCTGACAAGCCAAAAAGTCAAAATCCCGAGATAGACATGTCTAATGTCTATTATTCTGAAAAACGAAGAAGGTTCTAGTTTTTAATTCTCGGGCGCATAGCCCAAAAAGTCCAGCATGCCAAATAAAATATTGCTCATATGAGCAGATTATTCTAATTAATCATAGTAATCAAAAATGTATGCCTTGATTAACCGAAATATTTGATGAGTCTCTCTCTAATTGTTATATGCAGTTAAAATTGGGCGAGATTATTTGATTGCCATTAGTTATTGTTATAGCAGCATTCAGGGGCTGTGTTGTCACATTAAATCCGGGTATGTGCAGATTAAAGCTGGCAGTTGTCCCTGGATCCATGTGCAAATAGTTTGGTCCTACAGCAAGGTTCTGTGTATTTCCGTTGTATGTTAAGTTAGTTACATTAAACGGCACATCAAGATAAAAATCCACAGTTCCTGGTGGGGAATTGGCTGATAGAGTCACAGTAAATGGTATGTCATAAGAAACCAATGATGCCGGGTCATTAGAACAAGTAACTCCTGGCAATAAAGGGCTGAAATCTATGGGGTCAAGATTAAAGCCGGTTATTAACGGTATTTGCCCAAAATCTAACCAAAGAGTATTACTGCCCTCTAAAATTGTTATGCTTTGAGAATAATCCTGATATTCAGGAGCTGTTACTAATATACGATGCTTGCCCAAGCTTAAATTTTGAATGGAATAAAGCGGGATATCAATCATAATAGGAGCGCTAGAATAATCAAAATATAAAAAAAATGGTGTGGCAGTGGACATAAGCCTCAAAATGGTTAAATTGCCGCTAGGAATGCCTTGTTCGCTAGAACCCCCAGATAGGGTGCCTTTTCTATATCCCGGCAGGGAACTATCGGTTTTGGTATATTTTATTATTATGTTCCCGCTAAACTTTTTATTAAGGTTGATATTATTGCATATCACTGAAAAATCTCCTGTGTCTCCATTATTCAAGTCTACAATTCCGGAATTTGTGCAGGTAACGCCAGGAACCTCAATATTGACATAGATGTTTCTAATGTCATGCCCGAGATCATTTTCTATTAAAAATTCAGCGCCGTTCTTTCCTATGGTGAAATCCTTGCATATAAAACC
>JBBSWI010000039.1:0-4558 GCA_038046405.1 Nanobdellota archaeon
CCTCTGACATATTAACTATTTTTTAATGTCTTTTTATAAAGTTTGCTATATGTGGCTTAATTCATTAACTCTAAATATTAGAAAATAATATTTTGAATCTTTTTTTGGTTTATACAAAGAACTTTTTACATCGTAAGATTTAAGCAGGTTTTTGACATTAATACCATTTAAATACACTTGCCAGAAATCCACTTACTTTAGTTAGTGGATGAATGGTACAATCTATTGAATGCAAATGGTTAAAAAGTTTATCAATTAGCCTAGTTAAATGCCATATGAACGAAGAGGAATATTGCTGGGGAGGAAATTTAATTATTCTGACTTAGAGAAAGCATTGACAGAGGCTGCTAAAGACTTTGACTGGCGTGTTGATGTTTCAAGCGACAGAAGAAAATACTATGATTTGTCTAACGTTTTAGATCCTGTAGACAAAGAAACCAAGATATTGCAAATAAGTTCTGTTGAAAAGGCTAATCTGCCTTACTGGCTAAATTCGCCATTTCCTCTTATGAGGATATTTGTTTATGAGCCCAAAGAACCAACAAGGTTCTATCTTGATACAGGGTCTGGCGGGGTAGGATATGCGTCAGAGACCAATCTAAATAATTATTTAATGGCCGTTTCTAATAAATTAAATAACAATTTGGCTAAATAACAATTTGGTCCCTAAAGTCCGAAAGAATCGCTGAACTCCTTGATTTTCTTGTAGTCTGCAAGGTACTTGATGCCTTTTTCAGTAATGGCGAACATCTTGTTATCGCCTATAAGGCTGATTTTGATCATGCCATTTGAAACCAGATTATTTACGTAAAGGGTCATCTTCTTATGGCTTAAGTTGGATTTGTACAATAAATGCGTTGGCTTTATAGTGCCCCCCTTTTCATGGATCGCTCTAAGCATATCGTAGATTATTTCAATCTTGGCCCTTCTTGACGTCATTTTCTCGAAATTAAGACATATGCTAGCAATAAAAACAAAAACCCCAAGAGTTGGAAGGTTTCGGCAAGCACGTAAAACCCTGTTTGGTACACATAAAATATGAACATCAGCTGGCTTAAAAATATTGCCAAGAAGGAAAGCATGACAAGCAAGGCTGTTCTTCTCTTTTTGCTCGAATAGTTCTTAAAATAATGGAAGGATATAAACCCTATGACTAATGCAAGAATCAAATGGAACAGAAGATAGGTAAAATTGCTGAAAAATATAGACACTATAGAGAGGAAAACTATTAGGGATATTATTTTTTTGTCTTTAATCCCATATATGTTTATTAATATTATCAAGAAGGCTATAAGAAACATCACCCTAAAAAGGTACAATGAGGCAAGGTTAATAAAATCAAAACTGTGGGTGTAAGTTACTGTAAAAAGACCGTAAAATGTTTTTTCCACGGTCTTGTAAAAAACGACGAAATTCGATATTATCTTGAAGCTTAAAGCTGCAGCAATCATCAGGAATGCGGTGCAGAAATTTAGATATTTCTTCTGAGATGTAAGCTTATATATCTTATAAGCAAGGACTCCAACAAGAAAACTTACAATTATTGAGAAAGTTTCAAATAATGTATCGAGTCCATAAAACCATTCAGGCCCTACTAAAAGTTGAACCATTTTACAATGACAAATGTTAATTTACCATTTATTAAGCTTGTGAATTTCAAGTATGTATCAAGGCTTCATAATGTATTTATTAATAATGAATTTAGCTATATTTAGTGGTAGGGAGGTTTCCTGATTCTAGGCCCATCTGACACCTCTTTTCCTCCCCCACTACTTTTTTTAATAATTCTTGCTTATTTCTTTGTTCTTCAGAGTTTTGCTGACTTTTTTACTCCAGAATGAAGGCAGCTCATTTCCTGCAAATCCCTTGAACTCGTCGCTGTACAAGTAAAACAGGCCCTTCTCTGATTTGAGCTTTTCAAAGTCTTTTTGCACCTCTGTATATATTTCTTTTATCTTTTTCCTTTCGAAGTCCAGTTGCAATAAAGAAGACGGCTTGAGCATTAAATAATCAGCCTGCCTTATGGTGTTTATGTCGATGTTTGAGGAGTTTTGGGTTATGAATAATATGCTTAAGTCCTTGTGCCTTGCCAGCAATATTATCTTTGACACTATTTTGTTGATGTCCTTCATTGAGTCTCGGGAACTTAAAAAAACCCCGCCTTCATCTATAAGCACAAAAGAGTTGTTTCTTATTTTTTCTGGGTCTTCCTCAACTTTAATCCAAGGAGGCAAGTCTTTTTGACTGAAGCCTATTGCGTAGATATATTTGTTTGTCTTGCTGTGGAAATTCTCAGCTATTCTTATGCCCAATGCAGATTTTCCAGAGCCCCTAGCGCCAAGAATCAAGCCAACGCTTGAGTCTTTTTTATACAGATTAGCTTCAAATTCAAGCAGGTTGCCATTTATCTCTTTGATTTGTTTTAATCCAGAATAATTAGGGCTTGTATTTCTAAAAATTTTTGGCTCTGTTTTATTTTTTGACCTTAATGAGAGGTAATTAAAAACAAGAACAGCAATAGAGAACGCAACTGCTATTATAACAATAGCAATCAGAATACTTTGCAGAGTGGGCATAATATTTGCTTAACTAAGTTTTATTTAAACCTTATTGTTATTTCCGAAGAAATTTTCAATATCAGTTTCAGGATGGTCAGTTATGATTAAGTTCATGTCTTCAGGGAAGCATTTTTTGTAGGAAGACCATTTATAGCGTTCTTCTAGAAAAATAATTACACCCTTGTCGGTTTCACTTCTTATGCAGCGGCCAGCATTCTGCATAGTTTTTATTATTGCGGGAAATGTGTAGGCATATTCCCAACCCTTTGCGTATTTTTTGTCGTAATAATCAATTAGCTGCCTTGTCTCAAGGTCTGGTTTGTTCAACGGCAGCCCTACTATGATTACACCCTTGATGATTCCGGGCAAATCTATGCCCTCGCCATAACTTCCAGCAGCTACGGCAAACAAAACAGAATCCTTTGTTCTTTTGAATTCATCAAGCAGATTATGCCTTTCTTTTGGATTATTATTTGGGTCTTCCAGAAATAATGTTCTGCTCAATAAACTTCTTAAGCGTGCGCTTATATTATATAAAATTTCATAGCTCGGGAAGAACATTATTATGTTTCCTGGAATAGATCTTATAATCGTAGATGATTTTGAAGCAATCAATCCGTACATATCATCGCTTCTTTTAGTGAACTTCGTGGTTACGCCAGAAACTATAAGATTAAGCCTATTTTCAGTAGGGAAGGGATTTTTGAATTCGAGTGTTTTTGCATCCTTAAACCCTAGCAAGTCCTTGTACATTTCAGTAGGAATTAAAGTCCCGGACATGCAAATCAAGCTCAATGAATTGCTTGTTAATGGCCTGAACAAAATACTTGGGTCAAGGCATTTTATGTTTGCAGTAATTATTTCCTTTCCAAACTTGGATTTTTTCAGCTGCAGAATCCTCGTGAAGCCCTCTTCCTCTATGTTCCAGGCCTTCAAGAAATTGGAGACTGCAGAAGAATAGCTCCTTTTTTTCTTTTCTCTTGCAAGGTCAGCGAGAAAATCCAAATCCCCTATAAACTCATGATAATTGATGAATTCGTCTATCTTGTTATATATATCGTTTCTCGATATTAACGACTCATCTGTTTTTTCCAGCTTCTCTTGCTTTAAATCCTCTAAAATAAGCTTAAGCTCATTTAATGCTTCTGAAATGTTGAAGTATTCAAACTCTTTTGCTTCTCTTATTGCGTTTTCTATTGAAAATGTGCTTAAGGTTTCTGACATCAGATCGCGAGACCTTTTAGACAGATTATGGGCCTCATCAAAGATTATTATGCTCTTTCCTATTTCTTTATTGATTCGGAGCATAAAAGAGTCCCTTACTCCAGGACTTAAGATATGGAAATAGTCTGCTATCACGATGTTGGCTCTTTTCGCTATATCCGCCGAAATTTCAAAAGTGCAGAATTTTTTGGCCGCAATTTTAATGACCTGGTCTACTGTGAGAGGGCCTTCTTTTTTTATTCTGTCATATATTAACCCGCGCTCAACTTTAAGGAGACTATTCTTGCTGTTAGTGTAAAATGGGCATAAATCTTTTTCCCTCAATTCCTTACAATAATCATAAAACTCCCTGGAACTTAATTTTTCCACATTATCAAAACTGCACATGTGCTTCTTGCCTATGATGTCTGCAACTAAGAAGTCAAGAGCGTATTTCTCCTTTATTTTTCTCAATGTTTCGATGATGATCTTGTGTTGACTATGCCTGTTTGTCAGGAAAAAAATGGTGAAATCTTTTTTTATCGCGTAAGGCAAAGACGAGGCAAGAGTCGAAATTGTCTTGCCCATTCCTGTTGGAGCGTGGACTATCAAATGCTTTCTTTCTTTAATCGCATTATCAACTTCTGAAATGAACTCCTTTTGGCCCTTCCTGAAGTTTTCATATGGGAAAAGAATGTCTTCCATATTCTTAGCAATTTGAATCAAGTTTAAATAATTTTAGTTAGCTTTAAATATGCAAAAAAAAATTTATTTGGGATGCAAAAAAGAGGAATATT
>JBBSWI010000040.1:0-14284 GCA_038046405.1 Nanobdellota archaeon
GGGTTTAATATGATTAAAGACAATTCAAATGTCTGGTTGCTCAATCCCGGAATTACCCATTGGATGGAATCAATCAAAGTATTGTTATTTTCGTCCAAATATGTGATATTTTTAAGTTCAACTCTGCTCTCATTTACAAGCCAGTAAAGCCTAATGCTTTTGTTTTGCACCTCTAAAGGGAGTTTTGTATAAGAAAGCACATTAGTGTAATGCAAGTCGCTAGACACAGTTATTATTTTCCTTAATTCGGGCAGGTTAGTTTCTGCGACTTCTGGCGGAGGAGTTTCATATTCTATTGAATAACTTGTTTCTGCTTTAGGGTCTGTTGATTTAGCATCAATTTCTAATTCAGTCTCGTTTTCCTTATTAATTTCTCTAGTTTTTTCAGAAACATCGATTTCATTTTCTTCTTCCAATCTTTTCACGATGATGTTTGTTGCTTCCTTCTTAACGCTTACTTTTATAATTCCAGATTGGTTTGATTTTATTCTCTTGATCCATTTTACCGGCTTGTTTATCTCTGCCGGCAGTTGTATATCTTCAAGGCTTTCATTTAAGCTCGTTATATTTTGATGGGTATAGTTTAACTCCGTTTGGTTTGAAGTAGAAATATTTATAGGAACTATAGAATATTCTATGCTGTCCAAGTATAATTCTGCGTTGTTTACCTGCACAATAATCTTGTAGATATTATTAGAGAAGTCTATATTGCAAGTGTCTATGCAAACACTTGTGAATTCTATTGTTTCTTTGTTTTCTTCTTTCGCCTCTTCAGTTAAGTTCTCAGTTGAAGTAGTAATGTTGTTTATATTAATAGCAAGTTCTTGAGTAAGATTAGTTAGGTTAGTTAAATCGTAGATTGTTGAAGTATTGTCAGAAATTTGTACTGTTTTATTTTGTGTTGTATTGACAAAGGTTTCATTCGCGATTGTTATATTTGTTAAATTAACATCTGTTTGCTTGGTTGCTTCACTTATATTATTTTCAATAACGGCTGCATCTTTTTTGTCATTTTTTTCTATAGCAAAGCCTGTTATCTTGTTTACATCCTTCAGGCTCTTGCTATTAAGCAATAAATAAGTCCGGTTGTTATTCTCGATATAAACCTTGACAACGCCATTTCCTTTTACATATCCATTAAGTTTTATCGACTTTATCGATTCGAAATTATTATTGCCAATAGTCCAGTTGTATTCGCTGTCTTCATTGAATAACATGTTAATGCTGTCAGTATAGCTTATTTCATTTCCAACTGCAACAAACCCGGTTAATCTTGAGAAGTATATTAGTTCAGCAATAATCGCAATAGCTACCAAAATAATTGCTATATTCCTTAGCTTGCTCAGCTTAACCATTTTTCAGCCTCTTTTTTTTGGCCCGATTATACATAGTCCATATATTCCTCTCATCACGGTTCAATAAAACAGAAATCTCATGGTAGTTCAGTTTCCTGATTTCTTTTAGATATTCTATGATTGATTCTAATGCGCTTAATTTTCTGTCTCTAAGAACATGCGCAGGAATAACTAAGTCGAAATCTAAATCTTCCTTTTTCGGTGATACCTCTTTTTTAAAGTCCAATATCAAAACCTTGCCTTAACAAAGCAATAATAAATTACATATATATTATGTATTTAAAAGCTTTTTCTTATAATAAAACAAATCAATACATACAATAAACAATATACTCTCAATATTGTTACATATATTGTATGTATATATTTAGTTAATCTTTTAAAAAATAGAAAATTAATATATACATTGTATGTAAACAATAATCATTAGAACTCTTTTCTATTATGCCATTAAACGTTACTTGAATATATTAAAACTATAAGTTACAATGTCAAATTGCTGTCAAATCTAAATATAATTGAAATGTAAAACAAATGTTAAATTACTATTTTTTAAGTAACCATTTAAATTTTTTAGAAACCATATGGTAATAGAAAAGTTTAAATAGTAACTAAAAGGACCACTAATATGGCAAAAAAACTAAAATCAATAAATCCTTTAAATCTTACTGAAGCCTACTTTAAGGTACAAAGTTACTTTTTTGATTATCCAGCAAAAGAATTTAGCTTAAATGACTTATGTGCTAGTATCAAAATATCTAAAACAACTGCTAACAAAGTTGTTCTAGAGTTAGTAAAAGAAGGTTTCTTGAATATACAAACAATTGGAAAACTATGGAGAATCACATGCAATCAAAGACATTACTATAACACTACTAGAAAAATACCATATCATCTTAATCTTGTTTATGAATCAGAAATCGTAGAGCGTATAAGTAATATTATCCATAATTACAAGGCAATTATACTTTTCGGAAGCTATCGAAAGGGTGATGATGATGAAAAAAGTGATATTGATATGGCAGTAGAAATAATAAAAGATGATGCCCTTAAAATAGTTCGTTTAGGAAATATTCCAAGGTTAGGCTATAGAGAGAATGTGCCTATAAACTTGCATATTTTTTCTAAGGATATGATCGATCTAAATTTATTTGCTAATATTGCTAATGGTATTGTCTTATATGGATTTTTAGAGGTTAGACCATGAAAATAAAAAGACCTGATAGCAAGAACGCTTTAAGTCTAATAGTCGAATCGGAAAGAGAGATGAAATTTACATTAACAATAGCCTTAAATGAAGATTCTACTTCCACAATTGTAAGGAATATTTATGAATGCTTTAGAATGTTAGGAGAAGCAGTATTAATTAACAAAGGTTTTGAAAGTAAAGATCATGTAGAATCTATAAATGCATTATTAAAAATAAATGTTGTTACAATAAGGCCCATAAATGTTATAGACAATTTAAGAAGATTAAGGCATAACATTAATTATTATGGTTACCATCCTACAATAGCGGAAACTAAAGATGCCATAGACATAGCTAACTCTTGTTTTAATCCTTTATTAAGTTATATAAAGAAAACAATTCAAAATACTTAATAACTTATTTTTCAATTTAGTAGAATATTAACTTATTTTTGTATAAAACCCTCATTAAAAAAAGATTTATATAAGAGTCAATATGTTATAATAGTAATGAGAATTATTTTCGTGATATTAGATGGCGCTGCTGACAGGGGTGCTATAACTCCGCTTAAAAAAGCCAGAATTCCAAATTTAAACTATCTAGGAAAAAATGGCATTACAGGATTAATTTATTCCGTAAAGAAAGGCATTTCTCCAGAATCAGATATAGGTGTGATGTCTCTGCTGGGCTATAATCCACTAAAGTATTACACGGGCAGAGGTCCATTAGAAATGTACGGCTCTGAAATAAAATTAAAAAAATTCCTTGCTTTAAGGGCCAATTTTGCCACATGTGCTGGAAACAAGATTATAGATAGGCGAGTGGCAAGGACATTAAGTTCTAAAGAAGCCAGAATTCTGGCAAATTCCATAAATAAAAATCTAAAGCTAAATAAAAAATTTGTTTTTCTGCCGACAATTGAACATAGAGGAGTTTTAGTATTTAAGGAAAGCCTGCCTTCTAATATCACTAATACAGATCCTGCGTATGTAAAGAAAGGCGTGTTTTCCAAGCCAAACGTGTCTAAAGATAAAATAGACAATGAACTGCAATTATCAAGGCCTTTAGTTAAAAATGCCAAAATAAGCTCTTCATTAGTAAACGAATTCACAATAAAGTCAATGGAGATTTTAAGGAACCATCCAATTAATAAAATAAGAATAAGGAAAGGGTTATTGCCCGCTAATTTAATCCTATTAAGGGACGCAGGAAATAAATTGCCTAATCTTCCCAAAAAGAAGAATTGGATATCCGTTAGTTCAATGCCTCTTGAGATAGGCATTTCAAGGCTTGCCGGTTTTAAGGTTAAGAAAGCAAGAATGTCAGAAGAATCTAACTACTATAAAAATCTTGAATTAGTCGCAAATGAAGCAATTAAAACCATTAAAAATAACCCTAAGGCAAATGTTTACGTGCATTTTAAGGAAACTGATATTCCGGGCCATGATGGCAACTTTGAAGAAAAAGTGAAAATGCTGGAATTCCTTGACAAGAAGTTTTTTTCCAAGATTAAGCAGATTAAGAATAGCATAATAGTTGTTACTTCTGATCATGCAACCCCTTGTTCATTAAAGGCTCATTCTGCAGATCCTGTCCCGATTTTAGTTTATGGTCTACTAAAAAAGAAAAGCACTAATTTTAATGAAATAGACTGCAAAAATGGTTCAATTAAATTAAAACATGGTTATGATCTAATGGATTTAATACACAATATTTAATGTTTCTTTAATGTTCCGAAATCTTTATATATCACTATTAACTATTAGTTAATAACTATTAACTAAAGGTTAACAATATGGAAGCAAATAACCAACGGATATTGAATTTATTGTTCAGGAGTTTTGCCGTAAAGTGTACTATCACTTCATTAGCAAAAGAAATGGGGATAAGTAGAGTAGGTATTTGGAAATCTTTGAAAAGAATGGAATCCCGGAAATTAATAATATTGACATCAATAGGTAATAGAAAAACAAGCGCTTACATAATCTCATTAAATTTGGAAAATATATTAACTTTAAAGAATTTAGAAATCACCCTTACAGAAGAAGCAATAAAAAACAAAAGATGGGTAGACAATTTCAAAGAGTTGGAAAAAAAAGTGGATTTTTTAATATTATTTGGTAGTATTTTACACTCGCCAGAAGAGGCAAATGATATAGATATTTTAAGCATTGCAAATAAAAATAAATTTACAGAAATAAATGAAACTGTCAATAGAATACAAAAAACGCAAATAAAGAAAATTCACGCATTAAATCTAACAGAAGAGGAATTTAAAGAGGAATTAATAAAAAACAACAAAGCATTCATAGATACAATAAAGAAAGGCATTGTTTTGTTTGGACAAGAAAAATTTATTAAGTTCATTAGGGGCATAACGATATGAAAGAAGTCAGAGAATGTTTCGCAAATGCACTTAAGGATGAAAAAAAAGGCCGGAAGCATAAAGGTTTATTAATTGTTAAGTCCGATGACAAAAAAGCAAGTGAATATATTCTCAAAGCAAAAACAAATTTAGAATTATGCGCTTTCTACAGGCAAAAAGGATTTGATTACAAGATTCCTGAGGAATGGTTTTATACTCTGTATTATTGTGCTCTTGCAATACTATCAAAGTTTGGAGTGGAAAGCAGAAGCCAAAGATGTACTGCTGCTTTTTTAAGGTATGTTAAAGAAAAGGTATTAATAGAATATGATGATGAATTTATAGATAGAATAACTGTTTACAGGGAAAAAGAGGAGAAATCAAATGTTGATGAACGGGAATCTGCAAGATACAACTCATCAATAAAAAGCAAAGAGATTGAAAGTCAGTATGAACAAATGAATACTCTTTGCAAGAAGGCAATTTCAGAGTGCGAGGAATTGGTTTATTCAAATAAAAAATTTGAAGTTCCGAAAGAGGTTTGCAGATAATTTCGGCAATAAGCATAGTAACCCTAGAAAGCCTTAGGTTTTTAGGTGATAATATATTAAACGGAAAAGAAGGTTTATACACCAATAAAAGTAAGGTTAATATAGTAATAAACGCTTCCAAATAAAAAATTTTGGTAGACGATAAGGGGACAAAAAATGTACTTAAAGTATTGGACTTAGAAATATGGACAAGGATGTAATAATAACCTACGAAACTTTGTATGAATTATTACGGCGTGAGAAATCTAGACCAGAAATACAAAAACTCGATGATAGTTTCTATAAAGATGTAATAAATTACATAGAAGAAAAAAAGTCTTTTATAGAATCACAGTCAAAAAAGGAATCTATTTTCAGCAGTACAGAGATAGAAAAGACAAAAAAACAGCTTGAGAATGTGCAGAAAATGCTCAAAGATCTGTGTGAAAGGCGTGAATTTAAAATAGTCCAGCTGGCCTTAATCTCTTCAAGAACATCGAAAAACATAGAGCACGCAAGTTTGTTGCTGCCAGAGGAGCAATCTTTTCATAGTGAGCTTATTAATCTTTTGAACAGCAGCAGGGAGAATATACTGGAAAATTTGCTTAACGCAAAACTTCCCAAAAAGCTGGACTTAGGCTTGATGAGGAAACCGAAAGAAATAAATAGTGCTTCAAAGGCTGAAGACAACAAAGTTGTAAGGCTATTAAACCCTGTGCCAAAATTTATTGGCACTAATCTTGAAGTTTATGGCCCTTTTGATCAGGAAAATGTGGTAAATCTGCCTTCTGAAATAGCAGATTTATTAATCAAGAATAAAAAGGCAGAGGAGCTAAAAGCCAGATGAACATCCCAAAGCAAAAAAACATGTATTGCCCCTTCTGCAAAAAACACACCCTTCATAAAATATCGACGGTAAAGGGCAAGGAACGTGGTTCTTTGAAGTGGGGCTCTATTAAAAGGGCCATGAAGCGCGGTCGTGGCGTAGGTTACGGCAATTTGGGTAAGTGGGGTTCAAAGCCGGCCATTTCAAAATGGAAAAGAACTGGTGCAAAAGTAAGCAAAAAAACGAACTTGAAATTTACTTGCGATGTTTGTAAGAAGGCCCATATTCAAAATAAAGGCATAAGGTCAAAAAAAATCGAAATAAAGTGATTAAAATGGATGAACTAATACAAGAACCTAAATCAAGATTCATAAAAATACGCTGTCCGAAATGCAAGAACGAGCAAATAATATACGGCAAGCCTTCAACTAAAATAAAATGTCTTGTCTGCGAAAAAATTCTTGCAGAGCCTACGGGCGGCAAAGGGCGTATTAAAGCTAGAATCCTTGAAGTTCTGGAATAAAAATGGTGTATCAAAAGAAAGGCCTTCCTGAAGAAGGCGAACTAGTAATTTGTACAGTGAAGAAGATCCTGTTTCATTCAATTTTTGTCTCTTTAGACGAATACGAAAACAAAGAAGGCATGATCCATATTTCCGAAATTGCCCCTGGTAGAATCAGGAACATACGAGATTACGTAAGAGAAGAGAAGAAAATTGTTTGTGAAGTTCTGCGCATTGATCCGGAAAAGGGCCATGTAGACCTATCATTAAGAAGGGTAAATAATTCTGAAAGGATCAGAAAAACTACAGAATTCAAGCAAGAGCAAAAAGCAGAAAAATTGCTAGAGTCGATAGGCAAAACAAACAAAAAATCATTAAGTGAAATGTATCATGAGATTGGCAATAGCTTAATAGAGATATTTGGTTCTTTAAGAAATGGGTTCCAACAGATTTCTTTGAACAATTCGTTGATTAAAGGTTTAAAACTGGGCAAGAAGCTCGAAGATTCATTTTTAGCAATAATCAATGAAAAAATAAAGCCTCTAGAAGTCATAATTTATGCTAGTTTAACACTCCAATCTCAAAAAGCAAATGGCATAGACGAAATAAAGGACATCCTAAACAAAATAAAGGAAGCTAATATAAAGATCGCCTATATAAGCGCGCCTAATTACAGGCTTTCTTTGACAGCTCCAGATTATAAGATTGCAGAAAGCAAGCTAAAGATATTAAAAGAGAAATTTTTGGCTCTAGGCAAAGAGCATAGTTGTGTAGTTGATTTTGTTAGAAGAGAAAAATAATGAAAACCCAAATCTTGAGATGTGAAGCTTGTAATTTTTACACTTTAGAAGTAAATTGCCCTAAATGCGGCTCAAGAACATTAAGCCCTAGGCCAGCAAAATTTTCGATAGAGGACAAATATGGTCATTATAGGAGAATGTTGAAACTAGAAAATGAAATGGCAGATAAACAACATTAAAAAAATCAAGGTAAAAAATTTCTATTTGATAGAAGGATTGCCTGGGATGGGGAATGTAGGAAAGATGGCTGTAGATTTTATAATAGAAAATTTGAAGGCTGAAAAAATAATGGAGATCCACTCTTACACTTTCCCTCACTGTGTTTTCGTGAATGAGAATAATCTTGTTGAGTTGCCTTCAATAAATATATATCAAAAGGTAATGAGGAAAAAATCATTTGTTTTTGTAGCCGGGGATATTCAGCCAATAGACGAAATTTCATGCTATGAGTTCTGCAATTTGATCCTGGACACCCTAGAGAAGCATAAAATAAAGGAAATAATTACTCTAGGAGGGATAGGACAGCACCAAATACCGAAGAGCCCGAAGATTTATTGCACTGGTAATAACAAAGACATAATAAAAAGGTATTCTTCAGGCAAGATAGATAGTAAAATATATGGGATAGTGGGCCCAATAATAGGTGTTTCTGGATTACTGCTTGGGACTTCTGCTCAAAGAAAAATTCCTGCAGTGACTTTACTGGCAGAAACATATGGAAACCCTGCTTATCTAGGCATAAAGGGTGCCAGGGAATTAATAAAAGCCTTAAATGACAAGTTTAAGCTAAATCTTAACATAAGAAAGATAAGCGAAGAAATAGAAGCTCTTGAAAGGGATATTAAAACAAGAAAACTGCCTCGGTCTATATTAAGTATAAAGAATGTCAAGAAAAAAGACGATATAAACTATATAGGCTAGAAATCAGTTAATATTCGCTGTTTTTTTGAAGGCTTTTGTTGTTTTTCTTCTTGTTTGTCGCTATCTAAGACCAGTTTCCCGTACTCTCCGTCAAAGCCGGGCTTTATGGTCAGGTTCCCTTCCCTATTTTTTGCTATTAGCCGCAATAATTTTTCATCAACGATTTTTTTTAAGTCTTCAATATTAGAATAAATCAGTATATTAATTTCGTTTTCAAAAGCAGGTATCAATTTGTTGTATATTGTCCATACTTTGTTCGAATATATCTGATTTGTGCCTAAAGATGTGGCAATCAACTCGCTCAATGGTATTAATTTTCTGAAAGGCACATTGTCTTTTGGGATATGGCCTTCTTCTCTGTCCGCAAGGCTTCTTACTCTGTTCAACACACCGATAGTTAGTTTTCTCTTGCATACAGGGCATATTCCATTTAATTTTTTTGTTTCTTCAGGGCCGCATGAAAAATTGCAGTTCCTATGCCCGTCGAAATGGTATTTCCCGTAATTTGGATCTGTCTCTATAGTTTCAATAAATCCTTTTTTTGTTCTTATGGCCTTGATTATCGATTTATAATTTAAATCTATATCAAAAACATTTGCTTCTCTTCCTAGGCGCCAGGGCCAGAAGCTGTGTGCGTCAGAATTAGAAACTAAAGTATATTTGTCCAATGAAGAAATAATCCAGTTCATTGCAGGATCTGAACTCATCCCCGTTTCTATGGCATGAATATATTTGCTTTTCTCCTTAAAGCATTCTTCCACGCTGTCAAATCCCGTAATGCTGCCAAATAACCCAAAATACGGCGTCCAGACATGTGCCGGAATTATTTCTATGTCTTTGCTTATTGCCATCATCATTTCTACTAGTTCTATGCTGGAAAATCCAAAGATAGGCCGGCCATCATAGTCTAGTCTTCCTTTTTTTGACAGTGCTTCTATTATCTGTCTTGCAACATCTTTGTTGGGTGATAAAATTAAGTGGTGTATTCTCCTTCCTTTTCCGTCTTGAGTGTACATTAATGAGATTTCAGTCTGCCAGAAAAACGGGAATTTTGTTTTGCTCCACAAAATGCCATTTTCATCTTCTTCTAAATTTTCATTGATTTCATCAAACCATTTAGGATGCTGGAAATCCCCGGTCCCAAGAAGATTAATGCCCTTAACTCTCGCCCATTTCTCCAGATTCTGTAATGTGATGTCTTTGCTTGTGGCTCTTGCATACCTGCTATGGATCTGAAAGTCCGTAATTATTTTCATAAAGGTGGGAAAAAATTAAAATTAATAAACCTATGCAGATCCGGTAGTTGTTGAAAATATCTTGATGTGCTTAGTTATGGTGTCAAGATACTTATATTTTAGCTCTATTCTCACAGTTTTCTCGAAAATGCTTGTTTCCTTGACATTTCTGCTGCATCTTAGCAGAGCTTTTCCAGCGCCTAGTCTAATCTGCCCGCTGCTTGATGTTTGTTCCAAGAAAGCGCATTGCATGTCGTCTGGCACTTTCACATCTAATATATTCTCAGAATCTAGCCTTCTTGTTATATCGTCTAGATCACTGCATATGATTGAAGGATTGTAAGCGGTGCCTTTGCCTTTATTCTCTATGGAAATGTCAAGCCATAGCTGGTCTGAGCTTCTGAATTTTTCAGTTATGCTCGTAACTTGTATTGGTGCGCTAGAAACATCTCCTTTTGCTATTTTTTCGCCTTCTATGCTACATGCTTTCTGCGCCTTTCCTTGCTCTAATGTTGTTGAGCTTATGCATGCATTTACGATTGCCAAAGTAGCATAGGGATAGCATATATTTGCCTTGATATCGAATTCCTCAAAATTCACAATGTCTTGGTTGTAATTTATCATACCCATATCAACTTGCTGTTCCCCGCCCTCTATCCTTGCTTCAGATGTGCCGTACAATGCTCCTGAAGAAGGTTTATACTGGTCGCTAAGTCCAAAGCTCTGATGATGTATCCCGAATAGTTTTACTTGCGCTTCTCCTTGTGTAATGTCATTCTCCCCCTTATTCTTCAATAAAACTTTTACAGGAACATTATCGCCTTTGTTAAATTCTGATGTTGGTGATGTTGGCATGAAACTTGCTTCAATTCCATTTAGGCCCCCTTTGAACTGGCCTATCTGTTTGTCATTGTTGTTCTTGCATCCAGAAACAACAACTATTGAAATGAGAAAGATAAGAATCGAAAAGTGTGACAACCTCATTTTTTATCCTCCTTATTTAGACTGATAAATCCCGATTTTAATAATAATTGGCAGTCATATTTAAACTTTGCTACGATAAAATCCTGATAATATGGGTTGCTAGGATTTAATGAATCTGTATTGGTGCATTTTATTGCCTTATGGTTTTGGTTGCTATTCTTTGAATCAATAGCGCATTCAAAAAAAATGTTGGCGTCTTTAAGATAGACTTGTGAGTCTTGGATCAAATCGTCATTGCTCGTTGTTATCTCGCATTTCTCATTCATATCAAAGCTTAAGTCCATCTTGTCTACGATATTGTCTGTATCGGTGTCAGCATATTCATATCTTATGTTACTTATAAGCGCATTGCTAAAACTTGTGCTTCCTCCGATGTTACAGTTGTTTATTACGTCTCTCGGGCTATATTTAATGCATATTTTATCAGAAACAAGTTCTTTTTCTATGCTGTAAGTGATAGTGGCAGTAAACCCAGTAACATCTAAGTTATTGGCATACATGAATTCTGTAGCTCCGGGGATAATTATTTCTTTGATGCTATTTTTTCCTTTTTCAGAAGCAGGTAAACTAAAATCTTCTTCTGCAGGTTCTTGTATGCCACTGAACTGCGAATTATCAGGGGTGTCTTCTACGCTTATTCTGCCATGCAGAGCCTTATTGTAAAAGCTTGTTAGTACAAATTTCAGGGTTATGCTACTTTCTGGTTTTATGAAGTTTGGCCCTGGATACATGTACATCTCTGCCTTAAGGTCATTACTATAAACATCTGTGATTTTAGAGCTTGGCTGAAACTCTGTATTTTGCTGCCCGCATGATGCGATAAAAATCAAAAGAAATATCGGTATTAATACTAGTTTTTTCATCTCTAATGCCATAGTCTATTGTTTTAAATATATTTCTATGCCTGCTTTTTTAGGATTATGCTGAATGTTCTCCTAAGCTCATACGAATATTCTGCGTCTGCTGTGAATTGCAAAAATGTTGGTGTGCTTTTTATTTCATTTATTTCAACACCCATTCTGCAATAGGTGTGTATGTCTGTTAAGTAGTCTGAAGCGCATTGCTTATAGCTTGCAGCCAGTTTAGATATTGAGTCTTTTGAGCATATGTAATTTGTTCTTTCTATCACATCTTTCTTTAATGCATAAACTTTATTTCCTTCTTCATCATTTTTCAAAGGCTCATAGTCACAGCTTGTTTCAGAAGTTTTAAGCTCGACTGAATCGGGAACTGTGAGTATAAGGCTTTTCAAACTATGTAGATTCCCGGAAAATGAATCTTGCGTATTCAAGTCTATATATAAAGAGTAAGTCTTTCCATTCTGGAAAGGCATGCTGTCTGGGCTCTTTATTTCTATCATCTCAGAAGATTCATAGCTGGGCTCGGTCTTCATGCCCTGAACGCCGTTGCTAAAGGAATAACTGGGATCTTTTGATATAAGCGAAGCTACATCTTTGTTTTCTGACAGTAGCTTTTTGTAAGCTGTAGAATGCAAAATATAAGGCCTCCATTTGCTTTCTGCGCTAGACTCAAAAATAGCAGTTACAGTACCTGTAACCGTGTCTAGTATTTGCACTGCATTAGGAGCTTCGATTCCATCTACAAAATTGCAACCCACTCCAAAGCTCCCCCTGTTTGTATTTTCTGGAACAGTGAATTGCGAATCCTCGCTGGGTTCTGGATTGTCTATGTGTTCATATGTGACTTTGCCGTTATAATCCTTTAAGGCGCAATTTAGCATTACTTTTGTCTCTTGCCCAATACCGTCTACTTTGATGGAAGTTTTTATATCATCGATAGAATTGACAATCTTTTGTCCGTTTTGGTCATAATAGTTAAAATAATAAAATGGCTGTGTTCTTATATCATCTAGCTCAATGATTTTTTTAGTCTCTGTTTTTGTAATGCCAAAGTCCACATTTCCTACTTCGCTAGCGCCTCCAGTCGCTATTATAGACCAGATTCTTGAAAAAATATTTGACTCGGCATCAATCTTTTGTATGCCACTTTTAATATTAAAAGCTCCTTGCTCAAACAACACTTTGCATGTGCCTAATTTATTGCAATTTATAGTAAATGTGATTATGCCTACCAATAATACAAGGAATAATAAAAAAACAAATATCCTCAATACCAATGATATTATATAGCCGGCTGTTCTTGGTATAGATGTTTCTATGCCCCCCGCCGGATTTGGCCTAGATTGTCTATAGCTGTCCAATGCGCTAGTCATTTAAACCTCTTTTGAATGAATGAAAGAACTTCCATATTAAAATCTTTTTATTTATGGATTATGTATTTTCCAGCGTTATTTTTAATGTATTAACTATAAACTCCTTGTCTGGAACTATCCTGAGCTTGTTTATGCCGTCAGTCACGCTCTTTGAGATGTCTTTTGCAAATTTGTCGCTGCTTGTGTCAATAGTTATTTGGTCGTCATTTATCAGTATCTTTCCTCTTTTCAGAGTGGTTCTGTCGCTGAATGTCATGCTCAACAGTACTCTTTTGTTTTGCTTTATTACTTCATCAAAGTCTTTCCTGGCAAGATCAAACTCATATACGTTGAATATGCCTTTCCTAAGCTTATTAATCAGTTTAATTTCGCTTATCGTAAAGTCTCCAGAGTCTATAACAAACAGCAATTCATTTTGGCCCTGTTCTATCAGGTCTGTATCTATGTCTATGCCTCTTTCCCCTCCGCCGCATGTAATAACTTGAGAGGCAACGACTTTTTCATTCAAATAGATCTTCAATGACGTAGCTGGCTCTTCTAATGAGTTGCAGAATACGAAATAGTCAAGTCTTGAGCTATCAATATTATTCTTCTCTGTGTTTGAAACGCTGAATGTCCTTGTTTCTTTTGAGTTTATTTTCTCCAGCTCTAGTTTAAGTTTTATATCTCTTAACGAATAGCTATTCTTCATAAAAAACAATATTCCAGGACCGCTTACAGAAAACTTCAGTTCGTTTCTTTCAGATAATAACTCTTTTGGCAGTTGTACTATCTCCTGAGTTCCTTTCTTCGAGTTTTTCTCGTATATTTTCTTTCCGTTTAATTCTATGACTAATGAACTTCTTGCCTGCGTTACTGAAAATACTAATATCGCATTATCTAAATTGTTTATTCCCTCTATATTAAACAATAAGTTCTCATCTTTGTTCCCGAATGCGCTTCTTTCAACTTGTAATGAACTCGCCAAATCCCTTATAACTGGCTCTGACTTGACAAAAACATTAACAGAATCCATTTTGTGCTCAATTTCATTGTCTTCTTCCGGTACTATAGTTCCGGGTATTTCATAAAGCAGGACATTGCTCCCTATTCCGGGGCCATTATTTGTTGTATCTGTATTGTTTAAGTCCAATAATAATTCTCTTTCAGAAGGCGGCAACAATAAAACATAAAGGACTATAAATAGGGCCAAAAGAATCAGCAAAACCATTATTGACGAACCGCCACCCTGGCCTTTTTTCATAAGCTTCCTATCGCCTAGTTTAATATTTAAACCTTACTAAAAAAACGGCTTTGCACATAAAGTGTTCATAAGAACTAAAATATTATACACTATAAAATATA